>JAJOKP010000012.1 GCA_021129775.1 Clostridiales bacterium | reverse complement strand
CTAGAGCAGGTAATTTTGCATTAGATGAACAAGGGAATTTAGTAACTACAGAAGGTTTTAAAGTATTAGGTTATTTAGCTGATGAAAATGGTGTTTTACAGCCTAGGCTAGAAGGATTGGTGATATCTAAGGCTGTTACTTCAGATGCTAAGGTAACAGAAAATGCTGTTTTAGAAGGGAATTTGGATAGTCAGACTAAAGCCACAAATTCATATACTCCTCAACCTACCGCTAATGTTGGAACTCTTGGTGTTACAACCTCAGTTTATCTAAGAAAAGAAGCAGGAACAGCACCAGCACCAGTAATAACAACTTTTGAAGTAAACCCAAACTTTGAAGAGGCTGTTGCACGAGAAACTACTTTTCAAGTTTTTGATCAACTAGGTGGAATGCATCAGATAAAACTAGCATTTATTAAAACAACAAATAATGATTTTGCAGTAGAAGCTTTTTATATTGAGGAAAATGGGAATATGCATCATGCTGCTGGTGCTGGCGGACTGGGACAGGGCACACCTACTACTTTAAACTTTCTTGAAACTGGTAAATTGTCTGCTACCACTACCACTAACTTCACAATAGCCGATACCTTGACAAGTGGAGCAGGTGCATTTACCTTTGAAGTAGACTTCACAAAACTAAATATGTTCGCAAACACTTCAACTGTATCAGCTACTAGCATTGATGGATTTAAGCAAGGGACTCTAAATGATTTTGCAATCGCTCCTTCAGGGGAGATATTAGGTGCCTTTGATAATGGACAAAGAAGAGTACTTGGACAAGTTGCACTTGCAAACTTTAAGAATACATCTGGGCTTGCAAAAACGTCTGCAAATATGTTTGTAAATACTCAAAACTCGGGCGATCCTATAATTGGACAACCTGGTGTAGGTGGGTTTGGTAGTTTGAACCCAGGTGCTCTTGAAATGTCAAATGTTGATTTATCAAGAGAATTTACTAATATGATTACAACGCAAAGAGGGTTTCAAGCAAATTCTAGAGTTATCACTACGACAGACGAAATGTTGCAAGAATTAGTTAATCTTAAGAGATAATGAGTAAATATAGCTCTCAGGCTTATTGCCTGAGAGCAAAAGGATGATGTTTTATGATTATTTTAAGACGATTGAATGATGAAGAGTTCACGTTAAACTCGGACTTAATAGAATTCATAGACGAAACTCCTGATACTATTATCACACTTGTGAATGGGCATAAATACGTAGTATTAGAGAGTTCGGAGGAAATCTTAGAAAAGATTAAGAGCTATAAGAAAGAAATTTTTTTAGGAGAACATCTAGAAGATGACAGTTTGTAGAAGAGGGGTAATATAATGGACATAGGAAGTATAGCCGGTCTATTAGTAGGGTTAATATTTATAGCACTAGGTATTATGGATGGCGGAAATCTTGCATCATTTTTTAACATACCATCGTTTCAAATAGTAGTTGGTGGAACGTTCGCTGCAACTATGATAGCTTATCCTATGAAAAAAGTTTTCGAATCTGCAAAAATAGCAAGGAAAGTTTTTGGTGCCTCAAAAGCAGACCCAACAATTGTATTATCAAAGATAATTGAGTTGGCTAATACCGCAAGAAAAGAAGGCTTACTTGCTCTTGAAGAAGTCGCCGAAGGCATAGAGGATAAATTTCTAAACAAAGGTGTTATGTTAATTGTTGATGGCACTGATCCAGAACTAGTGAGAAATTTACTTGAGACTGAACTTGCTTTTATAGAAGAGAGACACAACGATGGAAGAGGCTTGTTTGATACATTAGGTATGCTCGCGCCAGCTTTTGGTATGGTAGGAACTTTGATAGGACTAATCAATATGTTAGCTAAACTAGAGGATCCCGCAACAGTTGGTCCTAGCATGGCTCTTGCCCTTATTACGACCCTCTATGGTTCATTAATGGCGAATTTAATTTTTATTCCAATTGCGACAAAATTAAAGTCAAGAAGTAGAGAAGAAATATTAATTAAAGAAATAATAGTAGAAGGATTACTCTCAATACAAGCTGGCGAAAACCCAAGAATTATTGAAGAAAAACTTAAGGCTTTTTTGCCGCCGAGAATTAGAGAAGCTTTACAAGCCAAGCAAGAAGAGGTGGTTGAAGGTGCCTAGGAAAAAAAAACGAGAAGAAGCTCCAGTTGGTGCTCCCGCATGGATGACGACATATGGCGACTTAGTAACATTACTTTTATGCTTCTTTGTGCTTTTGTTTGCATTTTCTACTTTAGATGCTGAAAAATTTCAGGCCATTATTACTGCTTTTCAAGGCTCTATTGGAATTATGGAGGATGGAACTACTGTAGAACCTACAGAATTTATATCAGAAGCCCTAGAAGAGGAACTGAAAACAAAACAAGAGGAAGAATTAGAAGATTTTAGAAAACTACAGGAACAGTTAGAAGCTTTCTTAGAGGAACATAATTTGCAAGCAGATGTTCTTGTAACACTAGAAACTATTGGTTTAGTTTTAAGACTTCAAGATAATGTACTTTTTGATTCAGGCAGATCCGAATTAAGACAAGAAGCGCTAGAATTATTAACATATTTGTCAACATTGCTAAAGCAGTCCGAATTTGCAGATAAACATATAAGAATTGAAGGGCACACTGACACGGATCCCTTACACCCAGGAGCGAGATATGAAACAAATTGGGAGCTGTCTGTAGCACGTGCTTCTAGGGTTGTTAGACATTTAATTGAAACCGAGGGACTTGCTCCAGAACGCTTCACTGCAGCAGGATATTCAAAATATCACCCAGTTGCTCCTAATGATACTGCAATCAATAAAGCGAAAAACAGGCGAGTGGATATTGTAATACTTCGTGCAGAAATGATAATAGATTTTACTGAATAGATAGTACTCGTCTGAAAAGGAGGAAAGTTCTATGAGCATGAAAAAAATCATTTTATTTGGTATAATAGGCTTAGTTGTGTTGGGCATAATTGGTGGCCTTATTTTGTATTTCACTGTATTTAGAGATACGGGCGAAGAATCAATTAAAGAAGTTGAGACCTTTGAATTTCATCTTGGAAAATTTACAACTAATTTGAGTGATTCGAGAGACTTTTTTAGAGGTGAAATTGTAATTGAAACTAGCGATAAGGATTTAATAGGTGAATTTGAAGACAAGAATGCTGAAATTAGAGATAGAATCATAAAAATTATTATTACAAAAAGCCCTAATGATATTTTAAGTAAGGAAGGATTACAAAAACTAAGAGAAGAGATTATTACTGCTGTTTCTGACGTAATGGATACGGATGAAATAACTAATTTGTTTTTTATTGATTATATCATCCAATAGGAGGTGAGATTATTGGCAGAGATAATGTCGCAAAATGAAATAGACAGTTTACTTAATGCGTTAAGTACTGGTGAAGTAGATGTTGAAGAAATAAAGGGTAGTGATGAAGACAAAAAAATAATAGCATACGATTTTAGAAGTCCAAAGAAACTTGCTAAAGATCAATTAAAAACTTTACAAATAATACATGATAATTTTTGTAGAGCATTAAACACTTTTTTAGCAGGTTATTTAAGAAGTTATGTGCATTCTGAAGTACTTTCTGTAGAAGAATTATCATATTATGAGTTTAGCAATTCGATTGCCAATCCATCAGTATTATCAATAATCGATTTTAACCCACTTGAGGGGCAGATTGTTATGGACTTGTCTCCTACAGTTAGTTTCGCTTTTATAGATAGGATACTTGGAGGGACGGGTAAACTCTTCGATGAAAAGCGAACTTTTACTGAAATAGAAGCGACATTGATAAAAAAACTAGTTAAACAAATTATGGACTTATCAATTGAACCTTGGGCAAATGTTATAGAATTAACCCCCAGACTTGACAAAATAGAGTACAACTCGCAATTTGTACAGATTATATCGCCTAATGAAACAGTGGCTCTAATTACGTTGTCAATAAAAATTGGAGATGTAGAAGGGATGATTAATCTCTGTATTCCACATATTGTTATTGAGCCAATACTAGGAAAACTAAGCACTAAGTTTTGGTTTTCAAAAGTTAGCAAGGAGATTACAGAAAACGAAAAAAGTACATTAAGAAAAAAACTAGAAAAAGGCAAACTGAGAGTTACAGCCATATTAGGTAGAACTGAAATTACAGTTAAGGATTTTCTTGGACTGCAGATAGGCGATGTTATTAAACTAGATAACGTTGCAAAGGATGAAATAGAAATCAAGGTCGGGGAAAAACAAAAATATTTTGGTTTACCAGGCACAGTAAAAAACAATTTGTCAGTGAGAGTAACAAAAATCGATAGAGAAGGAGATGAAAACTATGAGCGAAATGCTTTCGCAAGAGGAAATTGATGCCTTATTAAAGAGTAACGAAAATGAGGGAAGTGAAGTAACTGTAGACTTTACAGAAGAAGATAAGGACACTATTGGAGAGATAGGTAATATCAGTATGGGAACAGCAGCTACCTCGCTCTCGGCTCTATTGAATAACAGAGTCAATATTACAACACCATCAGTTTCAATATTGAATATTGAAGAAATAGCAGAGCAATATCCTATACCCTTTGTAATTGTTGATGTTAAATACAATGAAGGGCTAAAAGGTCTTAATGTGCTATTTTTAAAAGAGGAAGACGTCAAGATTATTACCGACTTAATGATGGGTGGAAGTGGTACTGCTTCAGAGGATTCACTTGGTGAATTGCATCTTAGTGCAATTAGTGAAGCGATGAATCAGATGGTAGGAGCTTCAGCAACTTCTATGTCAGAAATGTTTGACAAAAAAATTAATATCGCGCCACCTCGTACTTTTCGTATGGAAACAATGCCGGGTAATTTTGCGGAATTATTTCCAGAACTAAAAAACAACTTTGTGAAAATATCTTTTAATATGGTAATAGGAGATTTAATTGATAGTGAGCTAATGCAGTTAATTCCTATTGATTTCGCAAAGGAGATAGTAAATTCTTTGATGACTGCATATTCTACAGAACCGATACAATCTTCGCTTACTTTTGAAGAAGATAAGGGAAATGCACCTGTTAACAAGCAAAACACACAAAACAATGTATCTTATGACAGTCCTGAAACAGATAATGCGCCTGAAATTAGGATGCCTAAACAAGAGCCAGTAAACGTGCAACAAGTTAATTTTCAAGCGTTTGATAATCTTGGATCTAAAGGAGTACCAGAAAACATTCAATTAATTCAAGAGGTACCTTTAAATGTAACAGTTGAACTCGGTAGAACTGTTAAAAAAATTAGTGAGATACTTGAATTTGGACCGGGAACAATTATTGAACTGAATAAGGTTGTAGGTGAACCCTTAGACATACTAATAAATGGTCAATATGTTGCAAAAGGCGAAGTTGTTGTAATTGATGAAAATTATGGCATACGAATTACTGATATTGTCAGCCAAGAAAAACGCTACGGTAAGATTTAGAAAAGCATTGTTTAAGAATAATTGTGGACTATATGTTAAATGAAGTATATAATACATTGAGGAGTAGTTTGATTGATGCTTCTTATTAGAATTGAAATTTTTTAAATGTTCTTAAGAGCATATGGGAGGAATATTTATGGCAAAAGGAATATTAATAGTTGACGATGCTGCTTTTATGAGAATGATGATTAAGGATGTGCTAACTAAAAATGGATTTGATGTCGTTGGTGAAGCTGAAAATGGAGTTAAAGCAATTGAAAAATATAAAGAACTAACTCCAGATTTAACGATTATGGATATTACAATGCCCGAACTCGACGGCATACAAGCAGTTAAGGAAATAAAAAAAATTGATGAGAAAGCGACGGTAATAATGTGTTCTGCTATGGGTCAGCAGGCAATGGTTATTGAAGCAATTCAAGCTGGTGCGAAGGACTTTATTGTAAAGCCTTTTCAAGCAGATCGTGTTATAGAAGCAGTGAAAAAAGCTTTGGGTTGATTAAGGAGACAGAATGCAGGAACAAATATTTAATATTATTATTGCAATTTGTGTAATTGCTGCAGCTTATTTTGTTACAATTTTTATTGGAAGAAAAACAAATGCATTGCATAGCAAGCGAAATATAAAAGTTTTAGAGCGTATAACAGTGGGATACCAGCATAGTATTGTAGTTGTACAAATAAATATCAAAATATACATAATCTCTGTGTACTCTAAAAACATTGAACTACTAGATTCATATTCTGTTAGTAAGTGGCAAGAAAATATTTTTAGCACAGACTCTAACGATAGGCAAGAAATAGAGAACATAGAACATTTTCATTCCCTAAAAAATATGAATGAAAAAGGTAAATTGTTGTTAAAAAAGGTGTTGAGTAGGGATAGATGGAAGCAATAATAAAATGGAATTTTGCAGGAAAAAAGACGAAATCATTAATATTATTAATAGTAGTGTTTGTAGTTATACTAAGTTTAAACCAAGTGTACGCTGAACCTACCATACCAATTCCTAGAATTGGGATAACGTTTGATGAAGCAGAAAACCCACAACAAGTAACTACTTCATTACAAATTTTACTATTACTTACTATTTTATCACTTGCGCCTTCAATATTAATTATGATGACGGCTTTTACACGAATTATTATTGTTTTGTCTTTTTTACGCAATGCTATTGCAACACAACAGACGCCACCAACACAAGTTTTGATTGGTCTAGCTTTGTTTCTAACATTTTTTGTGATGAGTCCTATAGCAAGTGAAATAAACCAAAACGCTATTCAACCGTATTTAGCGGAAGAAATCACAGATGCCCAAGCAATTGAATATGCGATGCAACCAGTTAGAAAGTTCATGTTTCGTCAAACTAGAGAAAAAGACTTAGCGCTTTTCCTCGAAATGTCAAACAGTGAACTCCCAGAAGATTTAGATGAAATATCAACTATAGTGCTGATACCAGCTTTTATAATTAGCGAATTAAAAACTGCATTTCAGCTAGGTTTTATTTTGTTTATACCTTTTATAATCCTCGATATGGTTGTGGCAAGTACGTTAATGTCAATGGGTATGATGATGTTACCGCCTGCAATGATTTCCTTGCCATTTAAGATTTTACTCTTTGTTATGGTAGATGGGTGGAATATTGTTATTAGATCTTTGGTAACTGGGTTTAATTAGAGGTGATAAAATGGATGAAGCAATAGTAATTGAATTAGGGCAACAGGCTATGTTTACAATATTGCTCCTTTCAGCTCCAATACTAGGCATTGGTCTTATGGTAGGATTAGCCGTTAGTATTTTTCAGGCAACTACGCAGATTCAAGAAGCTACTTTGGCATTTATACCTAAAATAGTGGCTATCTTAGTAGCAATAGTCTTGTTTGGACCATGGATGTTATCTGTTATAATAGATTTTACAACAGATTTATTTATTAACATAAATAATTTCGTGCAGTAAAAGAAACAACAAAATTTTAACAAATAGAGTATTTAAATTAAAAACTAAGAGTGGTGCTATGGATTTATTAAATAACATTATATTACAAGATTTTGGCTTATTCATTTTAATTTTAGTCAGAATTTCAGGAATATTTATCACTGCTCCAATATTTGCAAGCAGAAGTATTCCCTCTCTATCTAAAATTGGATTATCAGCAATTATTTCTTTTGTTTTGTTACCAGTTTTAGGGCAAGAAGTAGATATTGAATTTGACAATGCGATGCAAATTTTTATATACTCAATTACTGAATTTTTGATAGGTATAATAATAGGATATGTTGCATTTGTTTATTTTTCTGCACTATATCTTGCAGGAACGATAATTGACACTCAAATGGGGTTTGGAATGGTTAGTGTAATGGATCCAAATTTGAATGTTCAAGTTCCAGTAATGGGAAACTTTTTTAATAATTTAGTTTCATTTATTTTCATTGTGCTTAATGGGCATCATCTAATCATTAGAGCATTAGTTGGTAGTTATGAATTATTACCTATTGGTTTTGAATTTACATTAAGAACATCACTGGTGGATCATCTAATAAGGATATTTTCTCAGTTTTTCATGCTAGCTGTGCAGTTTAGTGCACCTGTATTGATAGCAATTTTTTTGACGAATGTACTTTTAGGCGTTTTAGCAAGGACAATGCCTCAGATGAATGTCTTTATTGTTGGGTTGCCTTTAAAAATAATGGTGGGCATGGTAATGGCGGTTATTATTATACAACATTTAGGATATTTTTCAGAGAAGCTTTTTGAACTAATGTTTATTTCTATTTATGAGATGATAAGGCTACTCTAAAAGGGTTGATTATGTGGAACTAATTATCAATTTGCAATTATTTAATCAAGAAAAAACAGAAAGACATACACAGAAGAAATTGCGAGAATCAAGAGAAAAAGGTCAAGTTCTACAAAGCAAAGAAGTAAATTCTGCTTTTCTACTGTTAGTTTCTTTTATGGTCTTGAGTCTCTTAGCAGCTCATTTTGGAAGCACGCTAGTAAGTGGAACATATTTTATATATAATGAATACTTGAATAATGAATTTGTATTTAATCTTGCCAACGTTAACAGATTAACTAAAATTGCCGCATATAACTTGTTTATGGTTTTTGTCCCTTTAGCTAGCATGGCTTTAATAATTGGCTTAATAATTAGCTATATGCAGGTCGGGTTTTTATTTACTACTAAGACTTTAGAAATAAAGCTTAGCCGATTAAATCCAATAGAGGGATTTAAGCGAATATTCTCTTTAAAATCGTTAGTTGAACTTGTTAAATCGTTTGTTAAGATTATTCTAATAGGGTATATTGTATATAGTTATATGAGGAACCAAATGGTAAATATCACTAACACGGTTGCCATGGATGTAGAGTCCATTATATCTACGCTAAAAAGCTTTGCAGTAAGTATTGGTATTAGGGCTGGTGCTGTCTTAATTATACTCGCAATATTAGATTATGTTTATCAAAGATATGAATACTATAAAGGTCTAAAAATGTCGAAGCAAGAAGTAAAGGAAGAGTATAAGCAAACTGAAGGTAATCCACAATTGAAATCAAAGATAAAAGAAAAGCAACGACAAATGTCAATGATGAGGATGATACAGGATGTTCCAAAAGCGGATGTTATAATAACTAATCCTACTCATATAGCTATTGCTATTCAATATGACTCAAATAAAGCTATTGCTCCTAAGATGTTAGCCAAAGGGCAGGATTTTGTTGCTAAGAAGATTAGGGAAATAGCTAACGAACATGAAATCCCTATTGTAGAGAATAAGAAACTAGCACGAACTATGTTTGAGATAGTCGAAGTTGGCGACTTCATACCACAAGATTTATATCAGCCTGTTGCTGAAATACTAGCATATATTTATCAAACTAACAACAAAAATTAAGGATGGGTCATATGAAATTTGGAGACATAGTCGTTGCATTAGCAGTTATTTCAATAGTTTTTATTATTATTCTACCAATTCCATTATTACTTGTTGATATACTGCTAAGTTTAAGTATTTCTTTATCATTATTGATTATTCTAATAGCCATGTATGTTAAAGAACCGTTGCAGTTTTCTATATTTCCTTCATTGCTGCTAATAACGACTTTGTTTAGACTAGGTCTAAACATTACAACTACAAGAAACATATTAGGAGAAGGAGAAACAGGTGATTTAGTAGCCGCATTTGGTGAGTTTGTGATGCAGGGGAATGCTGTAGTTGGGTTTATAGTTTTCTTGATTATTGTTATTATACAATTTTTAGTTATTACAAAAGGTTCCGAAAGAGTTGCGGAAGTAGCAGCAAGATTTACATTAGATGCAATGCCAGGAAAGCAAATGGCGATTGATGCTGATTTAAACGCAGGGATATTAACTGATGATGATGCAAGAATTAGAAGAAAGAATGTACAAAGAGAAGCTGATTTTTATGGAGCCATGGATGGGGCGAGTAAGTTTGTTAAAGGAGATGCTATTGCTGCGATTATAATTACTATGATAAACATACTAGCTGGATTTGTAATAGGAATGACAATAAATGATTTGAGTTTTGCTGAATCACTACATAAGTATACACTTTTAACCGTTGGAGATGGGCTTGCAAGTCAAATCCCAGCATTATTAATCTCTACTGCAGCTGGTATTGTTGTAACAAGAGCAGCTTCGGAAGAAAATATGGGAACAGATTTGACTGATCAGTTGTTTAACAATCCGAAAATAATGTTTATGCTTTCCGGACTCTTATTTTTCTTATCAATAACACCAATGCCGACAATTCCTTTTGTGGGATTAGCAACAGTTTTCTTCTTCATAGGTATTGTAATGAGACGTTCATTAAAAAAAGCAGAAACTGAAGATGAACCCGATTTAATTGATGAAGAAGCACAAGAGCTTAGAAAACCTGAAAACGTCATGCCATTACTTAATGTAGACCCGATTGAACTAGAATTTGGGTATGGAATAATCCCTCTTGCAGATGTAAGTCAAGGAGGAGATTTATTTGACAGATTAGTAATGATTAGAAGACAATGTGCTTTGGAGCTTGGGGTTATAGTACCTATTATAAGACTAAGAGATAATATACAACTAGAACCGAATCAATATATAATTAAGATTAATGGTATTGAAATTGGTAGGGGAGAAATTATGTTTGACCACTATATGGCGATGAATCCAGGTGGTGCTAATGATGACATTGAAGGTATAGATACAACCGAACCTGCTTTTAACTTACCTGCTAAATGGATTAATGAGCAAGAAAGAGAAAATGCAGAGGTGTTAGGATATACTGTTGTAGACCCGCCTTCAGTTATAGCTACACATTTAACTGAGATTATTAAAAGGCATTCTTTTGAGTTATTAAGCAGACAAGAAGTTAAAAAGTTAATTGACAATGTAAAAGAAACTCAATCTGCTCTAGTGGATGAATTGATTCCAAATCAAATGACAATTGGAGAAATTCAAAAGGTACTTAAGAATTTACTAAAAGAAGGGATATCAATAAGGAATATGGCAGCAATATTAGAGGCTCTTGCAGATCACGCTAGTATAACTAGAGATGCAGATATGCTCACAGAATATGTAAGGCAAGCATTAGCGAGATCTATTTCAAAACAATTTATTACTAGTCATCCTGCTAAAGTAATCACAGTTGATAAAAATTTAGAACAAAAAATTATCGATTCAATTCAACAAACTGATAGAGGAAATTATGTTTCGATGGATCCTGAGATACTGCAGGCTTTCTTAGCAAGTTTATCACAATTAGTACAAAAGGTGCTATCTTTGGGTGAACAGCCTATTGTAATTACGGCACCAATTGTTAGAATATACTTTAAGCGATTAAGTGAACAATTGACACCTGATTTAGTTGTCCTCTCATATAACGAAATAGATGCATCTGTTGAAATTGAATCAATAGGGATGGTGAATATTTAGTGAAAGTAAAGAGATTTTCCGCATCTAATAATTATGATGCAATGGCACAGATAAGAACAGAATTAGGTTCTGAAGCTATAATTCTACATCAAAAAAAAGTTAAGCCAAAAGGTATTTTGGGTTTTTTTAAGAAATCACATATAGAAATTGTTGCTGCAGTTGAAGATGTTTCTGTTAATAAAAATACTCCTGCCGAAACACGAAGAATAGCAGATACATATTCTGTTAAAAGTAGGACAAACAAAACTAATAAAGCAAATACAGGTATGCCTACACTTAATCAAATTGAAGAACTCAAAAGCATGCTTGCAGTAGTCGTTGAAAAAGCAAATAGAGATTCATTACCTGACATAATTAGAAACAGAGATAATCCTAGCATTACTAATTTGTATAATAGCTTGTTAAATCAAGATGTGGAAGAAGAATTAATAGAAAAACTATTAAGTAAATTTGATACAGCTAGCAAGGAAATAGTTAACGCGGAACAAGAAGGTGATATAATTAACGAAAATCTAGGTAGACTGCTATTAGATTTTGTTAGTATTGATAATCATAAAACAGCACCAAAAATTATTTTTTTCGTTGGACCTACTGGTGTTGGAAAAACAACTACAATAGCAAAACTATCTGCAAAGTACTCATTAGAAGGAGGGAAAAGCGTGGGTTTAATTAGTGCAGACACGTACCGAATTGCAGCAGTTGACCAGCTAAAGACTTATTCTGACATTCTAAATATTCCTCTAGAAATAATATATAATCCATCTGAAATTGGTGAATCTCTGGAGCGCCTGAAGCAAAATGACGTCATTATTGTGGATACTGCTGGAAGAAATCACAAAAATGCAAGGCAATTAGCAGAATTAAAGAAGCTATTAGATGAAGTTAGCGAAAAAGAGGTTTATCTTACTTTAAGCTGTACATCTAGCAAAAATGACCATAAAGAAATTATAAATGCCTATGATTTTATTGAAAATTACAAAATCGTGCTAACAAAAATTGACGAAGCAGCTACTTATGGATCGATCATTAATATAGCATCTTATACGCAAAAACAACTTTCTTACATTACAGCAGGTCAATCTGTTCCTGATGATATTGAGATAGTCACAATAGAAAAAATAATTAGTCTTCTAACAAGGGGGATTAAATATGAATGACCAAGCTACAAAATTAAGAGAATTGATTAATGCTAAGAAAAATTTTGATATTAATACAAAGAATAAAGAAAGTATTAACAAAAAACAAGCGAGAACTATTTGCGTTACTAGTGGAAAAGGTGGTGTTGGCAAAACTAGTTTTACGGTCAATTTAGCAATTGCGCTTAGCAGCTTTAATCTAAGAGTAGTAATTATCGATGCAGATCTTGGTTTATCAAATGTGGATGTAATCTTGGGAATACTTCCCAAGTACAACCTATTAGACTTGCTAAATGAAAATATGAACATTGAGGACATCTTGACCAACGGTCCAAACGAGATTAAAATAATATCTGGAGGGTCTGGTATTTCGAGACTTGTAGATTTACCCCAAGTAGATATAAAACGTTTAATGAGTAAAATTGAAGGAATAAACAGCTATGCTGATATTATACTGATTGATACTGGAGCTGGACTTTCAAATTCTGTATTATCTTTTGTGTTAGCATCGCAAGAAGTAATTGTAATTGCGACTCCAGAACCCACTTCTATAACTGATGCTTATGCCATGATTAAGACTATAAAAAAAAGAGATAAAGACAAAAAAATAATGATTGTAATTAATCGTGCTGATAATGCAAGTGAGGGTAAAGTTGCTTTTAATAAATTAAGATATGCTAGTGAGCGTTTTTTAAGCAGTAGTATAGAAAAATTAGGAATTATGCATGAAGATCCAAAATTCGGCAGGACAATAAAACTGCAAAAATCGTTAATTTTGCAATATCCAAACAGTTCAACTAGCAAAAACATAGAATATATTGCATCTAAATTAGCAAACAACTCTAATGAAACGAGTAAACAAGATAGTGATAGTTTTTTTGCTAAAATCATAAATATGTTTTAGATGGGAGACTAGATATGAGAAATATCACAGATTTGAAAATTGGTCAAAAACTCGAAATCAGTCAGGCTACGCTGAATGATTATAATGATAATAGAATTATCACTTCACAACTGATAGACAAAAATGAAGAATTTCTATTTATTTCGCTACCAATATTTTCTGGAACACCGTATTACCTTTATGTTGGTTCCAAAATAAAAATTATTTTTAGTCATAAAGATAAAGGAAATTTTAGTGTGATTGCCGAAGTAATTAGTAAGAAGACAAATAAAATCACTATTTATGGAGTAAAGCCGATTAGTGAACCCATAGTTGTACAGAGAAGACAATATTTTAGAATAGATATGCTAAAGAATGTGACGGTTAAAGAGCTAGAGAGCGATAAAGAGGTTAAATGTTACACGAAAAATATTAGCGGTGGTGGAATTAAACTAATTTGCAACAAAAAAATTCAAGCAGGCAAAGTTATTGAGTGTAAATTATTTTTAAAAGAAGGCTATATGGTTACCGCAGTTGGAAAAATTATTACAACGAAAAAAAGTATTGACGAGACTAAGTACGAATTAAGTGTAGAGTTTGAAAATATAAGCGACTCAACGAGAAATAATATAGTTTCATATATCTTTGAGTTTCAAAGGCTATTAAGAAAAAGAGGATTGATATAGGTGTATAAAAACAATGCTATCCGCTTGCTAATTGTTGAAGACTCTGCGTTTATGAGAAAAATTTTAACGGACATATTTGAAGAAAATTCACAAATTAATGTTATAGGGCATGCAAAAAATGGGAAAGAAGGGGTTGAAAAGGTATTAGAACTTAAGCCCGATATAGTAACTATGGATGTAGAGATGCCGATTATGAATGGAATTGATGCTTTAAGAGAGATTATGAAAAAAGCACCTTTGCCAGTAGTAATGCTGAGTTCTCATACGTCAGAAGGAGCAGAAGCGACAATTCAAGCTCTTGAGATAGGTGCAGTAAATTTTGTTCAAAAACCTTCTAGTGCTTTAATGATAAATCCCAAAGAACTAAAAGAAAAATTGACGGGTAAAATAATAGAGGCTTCAAAAGCAAGGCTAGTGTACCCTATTGTGGAAAAAAGAACATATAAACATGTTAGGTCCATAATAAAAAATACAACTAATAAAAGGAGTTACAATAACAATATTGAAACAGTTGTTGCTATTGGCACTTCAACAGGGGGACCGCGAGCGTTGCAGTATTTGTTAGCTGAATTTCCATCTAGCTTTCCTGCCCCCTTACTAATTGTTCAGCATATGCCTAAAGGGTTTACGAAATCTTTAGCAAATAGATTGGATAGTTTTGCAAATATTAGTGTGAAAGAAGCAGAAGATGGTGAAATATTAAGAAAAGGTTACGCATATATTGCTCCAGGCGATTATCATCTCAAGGTTAAACGCAACGACAAAAAGGAGTTGGTTATTTCATTAAGTAAAGATAAAGAAGTGTCAGGGCATCGCCCATCTGTTGATGTAATGTTTAGATCCCTCTCCACACTCGACGACTTAAACACAGTTGGTGCAATAATGACTGGAATGGGAGCAGATGGAGCAAGCGGGTTGAAAGATTTAAAAAAGAAGAGAAAAGCTTATGTTATTGCACAAGAAGAAAGCAGCTGCGTTGTGTTCGGAATGCCTAAGAGCGCTATCGAAAATGGAGTAGTTGATGAAATTGTTCCACTATCAGACATTACGTGGACTATATTAAATAAGTTGGAGGTGTAATCCTATGGATATGAATCAATATTTAGATATTTTTATTGAGGAGTCGAAAGAGCATTTGCAAAGCATGAATCAAATTTTATTGAAGTTAGAAAACAATCATGGCGACATTGACATGATTAATGAAATTTTTAGAGTGGCACATACGATCAAAGGAATGGCAGGTACTATGGGGTATACTCATACTGCACACTTAACACATGAAATGGAGAATGCGTTACAACTTGTTAGAAGCGGCGAAATTGAAATTAACGCTTCAATAATAGACGTGCTTTTTCAATGTTTAGACAAGCTTGAAAAGTATGTGTTAGAAGTTGAAACAAAAGGAAATGAAGGCGATGACGATTCAGTTGGTTTGATTAAGCTTATTAAGAAAACAATTCATAAAAATGATGAAGAAAATGTCAATGAAAAAAATGAAATTGCTGCCGCCTTAAACATTGATAGAATTAAAGTTGGAATTCATGTAGAAAATGCTGTGAAAAAAGCATGGGAGAAGGAATACAATACATATTTAATTGGAGTAGAACTTAGTAAAAAATGCATGCTCAAGGCAGCACGAGCTTATATTGTAATTAATGAACTTGAACGCTTAGCAGAAATAATTTACTCTAATCCAAGTATTGAAGATATAGAAGATGAGAAATTTGACCTAGAATTTCAGCTTATTGTTATTACAAAAGTTGACGAAAAAGTAATAAGCAACAAACTCAAAAACGTTATGGAAATAGAAAGTATTTCTATTGTTGATTTGAAAAAAAACAACGTTTTGCAAATAGACAAAGTAGATGATAACTCGCTTGATTTTGATGGAGATACAAAATTTACTGACGATGTAAATATTGATGTAAACACAGTGCAAAATCAGAGGAATAAAGTTGATGCAGAGAAAAAAATAAGTAAGCCGAAAATTGGGAAAACAGTAAGAGTTGATATTGAGCGTTTAGACAATTTAATGAATCTTGTTAGTGAGTTAATTATTATAAAAACAAGACTAGAAGATATTGATAGTGACGGAACAAATCCTAATATCCATGAAGCTACTGAGTATCTAGAGAGGATAACTACAAGCCTACATGATTCAGTGATGAAAGTTAGAATGGTACCTGTAGAGAGGGTATTCAATAGATTTCCAAGAATGGTTCGCGATTTAGCCAAGGAACTTGGAAAAGAAATTACTTTAAAAATGCAAGGGCAGGAGACCGAACTAGACAGAACAGTTATTGATGAAATTGGAGAGCCATTAATACACTTAATTAGAAATTCCATTGACCACGGAATAGAACAACCTAGCTTGAGAGTAACTTTAGGAAAGCCCAAAGAAGCGACTGTAGAGCTAATCGCCTACTCAGATGGCAATAGTGTTGTTATGGAAGTAGCAGATGATGGAGCAGGTATCAATTTAGAAACTATAAGAAATAAAGCGGTGGAGAGAAGTTTAATTTTAAATGAAGAGCGTCAGACAATGGGTGACGAAGATGTAATTAAATTACTGTTTAATGCAGGCTTTAGCACTGCAAATGAAGTTTCGGATCTTTCAGGTAGAGGCGTTGGGCTAGATGTAGTAAGAACAAAGATTGAGTCTTTGGGGGGAAACATTGAAGTTAATACTACTTTAGGAAAAGGGAGTAGATTTATTATTAGACTGCCTCTTACGCTTGCTATTATTCAAGCATTATTAGTGAAAACGAGTAGTGAAAAGTATGCGATTCCACTAAATTCGATTAAAGAAATTACTTCAATTAATGAGAGTAAAATTAGAGAAATTCAAGGAAACGAAGTAGTTTTGTATCGAAACGAAACTTTGCCTATAAAAAGATTAGCGGGAATATTTAATGTAGAAAGTGAATTAGCTAACTACGAAAATCAGGATGAAAAAATAATAGTAATTGTAAAAAAAGGTGATAAAACCATTGGCATTGTCGTAGACGATTTAATAGGGCAGCAAGAAGTTGTAATTAAGTCTTTGGGTAAGTATCTTGCAAATATTAAATCAATTGCAGGGGCTACAATTCTTGGGAATGGATCAATAGCACTTATTGTAGATACTAATTCGTTTTTTTAGGAGGGAATATACATGAAGAAAACCAATAAATATGTTGTTTTCAAGTTGAAAGAAGAATATTATGGTATACCTATTTCTTATGTCAAGACGTTAGAAAAAACAACTGATATTACTAGAGTTCCTAATGCTGATAATTACGTCAAAGGTGTAATGAATTTAAGAGGCGAAGTAGTTCCAGTTATAGACTTAAGACTGAGGTTTGGTTTTGAAAAAAAAGAAGAGGATGAAGATGCGAGGACTATTGTTTTAGAGATAGATGATATTGTGATAGGACTAAATGTTGATAGTTCCTCAGAAGTGTTAACTATTGACGATGAAGATATAGATTCTGCTGCTAAGTTTACTAACTCATTTGAAGATGATTTTATTAAAGGAATTGGGAAATTTGATGACAGGATGATTATTATAATTGATACACACAAATTGGTTAATACTTGTCATAAAGAAAACTAAGGTGGTGTAGAACATTGGATAACAATTCGAATAGTATTAAAGATATTCATTTTGACGTATTAAAAGAAATAGGTAATATTGGTGCTGGTAATGCTGCAACCTCGTTATCAAAACTAATGAATAGAAAAATAGATATGACTCTACCTTTAGTAAGAATCTTGGAGCTAAATGAAGTTGCGGCATCACTAGGCGGCGAAGAAAACATTGTGGCTGGTATTTATTTTCAAATGGATGGTGATCTTAATGGGTTTATTATGTTCTTATTAGATATCGAATCGTCAAAAAATTTAACGAACATATTAATGGGTAGGGAAGATTCTACACAGGAACTTGACGAAATGGATAAATCAGCTTTGCAAGAGGTGGGCAATATACTATCTGGCGCATATATTTCTTCTTTATCTTCACTAACGCATTTAAACATAAAGATTTCTGTGCCTTCCTTATGTATCGATATGGCAGGGGCTATTTTAAGTGTTCCAGCAATTTATTTCTCGCAAATTAGCGATAAAATTTTATTAATAAATACAGAGTTGTGTGAAGGTGATAAGCAGGTTAATGCTAATTTTCTGCTAATTCCTGATTTTGATTCATTTAAAACTTTAATGAAGAGTTTAGGAGTGTCCTTGTAAATGAAAAAAATGATTAAAGTTGGGATGGCTGAGTTCAAAACTGCGAAAACTCCAGATGTATTGACAACACTAGGATTAGGCTCTTGTATTGGAATCTGCTTATATGACAAACAAGCAAAAATTGCAGGGTTAGCTCATATAATGCTTCCATCTAGTACCCAAATAAAAAACAATTCAAACAAAGCGAAATTTGCAGATACAGCGATAAAAATGTTATTAAGTGATATAATTGATTTGGGAGCTGCTAGGCGTAAAATTGTAGCTAAGATTGCTGGTGGGGCGCAAATGTTTGCATTTTCGAATAATGCTAATGATCTGATGAAAATAGGGTTTAGAAATGCTGAGGCTACTAAATCAATTTTACAAGAGTGTCGTATTCCAATTTTATCAGAAGATACAGGTGGGAATTATGGACGTACTATAGAATTTGACCCTAGTAACGGAGACTTATTGATTAAAACTATTGGTCATGGAGTGAAAACTATTTAGTTTTTTCTTCTTAAGGGGGCTTACTGGTGGATTCTTTAGATTTGTGGCAGGAATATAAAAATAATTCTAGTAAGAATGCAAAAAATGCTCTTATAGAAAAGTATGTAGAATTAGTAAAAATAATTTCAGGCAGAATGTATAGTACATATGGTTCTAATGTCGATTATGACGACCTAGTAGGTTACGGAATTTTTGGGTTAATTGACGCTATAGAAAAATTTGATATCACAAAAAATATTAAGTTTGAAACCTATGCGCAAATTAGAATTCGTGGCTCGATTGTTGATCAATTAAGAAGTTTAGATTGGATACCTAGATCTGTTAGACAAAAATCGAAAATAGTAGAAACAGCTTGCCAAAAATTAGAAAGCAAATTAGGTAGAAACGCTTACGATTTTGAAATAGCAAACGAAATTGGAGTATCAGTGAAAGAATTTCAAGATTTGCTGTTGCAAATTAGCAACTTAAATATTATTTCGCTTGAGGAAAAGCTTATAGAGGGAAATACTAGTAGTTTTGTTAGTAGCGAAAGTAGCCTCCCAGAAAATATCATATGTGACAAAGAGACTGTAGAAACATTGAAAATGAGTATAGATGAACTACCAGAAAGAGAAAAAGCCATTATTGCTTTCTATTATTATGACGAACTGACATATAAAGAAATTGGAAAAATTTTAGGAGTATCTGAATCAAGGATATCGCAACTTCATTCTAAAGCTATTTCACGGTTAAAACCGAAATTGGTATTCTGATAGGGAGTGTATTGAATGAACATTAAAGAAACTCAGGAATTTGAAGTATTCTATAGAGAAGATGGAGTTTATGTAAAAGTATGCGAAAATGTGGCTTCAGACGTTTCGGTAATTGCTTCTGACATACTTTCTCGTTTAGACAAGAAGATGGTTTTTGATGTTGATGCAGAGCAAGTTGAATATGCAACTCATAAAAAAGGAGAAAATATAAAAATTGCACCAAAACAAAGCGAAATAGAAATCAAAAATAAAGCAATCCTAGATATATCTAAAGATAAAATGGAAGCTAATTTAAAACTTACTCCAAATGAAGGCTCAACATTTATTACTACTAGCGAATTGATTGATGAACTGAATGCCCGTGGGGTTGTGCATGGCATTGATGAAAACCAAATTAATTCCATGGTTTCTGCAAAACTAACGGATATCTATTTATTAGTTGCTAAGGGAAAACCACCTGTTAATGGGACAGACGCTAAAATACTTTACCATTTTTGTACTGAAAAAGAAATTACACCTACAACAAGAAGTGATGGTACAATAGATCATAAACGATTGAATATTGTTAAAAACGTATTGAAAGGTGAGTTATTACTAGAAATTAGTCCTGCGACTGAAGGAATTGTAGGTACCAATGTTATGGGGGTAAGTATATCAGCAAAAAATGGCAAAGATGCAAAAATTAAAACAGGTGCCAATATTATTGAAAGTGAAGATAAGTTGAAGTATTATTCTGCTATAGACGGACGCGTTATAGTTGAAAAAAGCGGAAAAATAACAGTGAGTGAAATTCTCGAAATTGAGCATAATGTAGATAACGCTACAGGAAATATTAGCTTTAAAGGAACGGTCATTGTAAAAAACAGTGTCAGAACTGGTTTTTCAATTGTTGCTGGCGGTGATATCCACGTGAAGGGTGTAATTGAAGGAGCAACTATAAGTGCTAAAGGAAACATTACGGTAGACAGAGGAATACAAGGAAATAATCAAGCCAAAATAGAATGTGAAGGCAATTTGCATACCAAATTCATTGAAAATGCCGAAGTGATTTGCCATGGTGACGTGGAAGTTGATTTTATATTACATAGTTTTGTTACAGCAAAAAGAAAAATAATTGTTAATGGAAAAAAAGCGACTATAGCAGGTGGAAAACTGAGAGCAGGAGAATTTATTAGAGCAGCAATTATTGGTTCTAACATGGGAACGACTACTGATCTAGAAGTAGGCATTGATCCAGAAATAAGAACAAAACACATAGAGTTAGCGAATGAAATAAAAAACATTCAAAAAAAGTGTAATGAGCTAATGAAAACAATAGAGCTATTAAATAAAGCGCTAAAAGAAGGGCATCTCCCAACAACAAAGAAAGAGCTTTTAATAAACTCCTTAAATGCTTACAAAGCTTTAATGGCTAATCAGACTGCACTTAAAGCGAGAAGAAAGATTATAGATAATATGATTAACAATCTATCAAGAGGCAAGGTTCATGCATCAAATGTAATTTACCCAGGAGTTAAAATTACAATAATTGATGCAATAATGCATATTAGCGATGAATTACCTTGCAGTACTTTATTTAAGAAAAATGGAGAAGTTACAATTGGAGCTTATGAAAAGTAGGTGCATTGAGTATGTCGATTAAGCCAATAGATATGCATATGACGTTAGCAACCTCTGTAAAAGAAGCTAAAATAAAGCAGAGCGATTTGAATCGTCCTAAGGTGTTGAGCAGTCAAATTCAAAACCAACAAGAGGTTGTGATAAAGAAAAACTTGAGCAAAGTTAGATCTGCTGAAGCTAAGGAACATGCGAGAATTTCTAAGGATAAGATTACTAAAGAGCAACAAAATGCAAAGAAAAGAAGAAAAAAAAACAAGCAAGATTCAGAAACTAGTAAAAAGCAAGACAATTCAAGGAAAAATAGAATTGTTGATGAGTCTGAGCAAGTTGGGTCAAAATTGGATATCAGAATTTAGACGGTGGTGACGCGATACTTGAGCTTCGCCCAAGTCGTTAGAAAACACGAGGTGTAAAATGAATTATAACTCATATATTATAATTATAGGTTGTATAGTGATATTAGTGGCAGTATTTTTGATAATTAAAGAGAATAGATTTCAGAGAAATGACAGTGATAAAAATACCACGCAGGAAAACTATGCTATAAGAGTGGAAGTTGCTAAAATAAATAATGAAGTAAAGCAACTTTCAGAGAACATAGGATTAGTACTAAAATCAATCGATTTAGAGGGAAATGATAAAAAATACAAAACAAGAAAAACAGACTTAGAATTTGGAGAAGACGATGATTCATTTAATAGTACACTTAAATATCAAATGTTTGAGAAAAAGAATGAGGAAGTCATTTCTTTATACAAATCGAATGTCACTACAGAGGACATTGCTAAACAGCTAAAAAAGAGCTATAGAGAAGTGGAGATGATTATAAAATTGCTTAAATGAGGTGGATATTTTGTATAAATTTTGTACTAAGAGTGCAACAATTGGCATTGGTATAGGAATGATTCTTATTGCTTCGATTAATCTGCTTTTTTATAATCCTACTGAACCTAGTGAAGATGTTAATCTTACTTCTGAAGAATTAAATTTCGAGCACTCAGTTAATAGAATTAAGAACCTTTTGAACACGGAAACAGACCAGAGTAAAGAAACTATTATTGAAAATATTAATTCAGTTGATGAGAGTAACGAGAAAGACGATAATATAGCAGGTGAAGAAAATAATAAGGAAGTTGGCGTTGACAATCAAGAAAGTAGAAAGAAAACTGAAACCGAAAATGCGACCTATGTTCTCTTTGAAATAGATGAAGGGATGAACAGTACGGAAATAGCTGAATTGTTATACGAAAAAGGATTAGTTAAAGATGTAGTAGAATTCATAGAAGTTGCAAACAGACTAAGTGCGACTAGAACTTTAAAACACGGCAAGAAAGTTATACCTCAATATAGCACTATAGAAGAAATTATTAAAATCCTAATAAAGTAATTTAGGGGGTCAGGGTTGAAAAGTTGAATACACCAGTTGTGCGAAGGATTACACGAGGTATACAGTCAAATAGACACGAAATCAATTCAACTTTTCAACCCTGACCCCATTAGTAGGAATTTTTTTTATTGCATATTCCTGTTGAATTGTACCAAACTATATGTTAAGATGTTTAAGGGTAAAAAAAACACACTTCCTAATTCACTTAGTGGTGCCAAAGGTTCTAAGTGAAGATGATGAAAGTGGAAGAAAAACTAAAGGAGGCAATGAAATGCCAGTAATTTCAATGAAACAATTATTAGAAGCGGGTGTTCATTTTGGACATCAGACTAGAAGATGGAATCCGAAAATGGCGGACTACATTTTCACAGAGAGAAATGGAATCTATATTATTGACCTACAGAAAACTGTTAGAAAAGTTGAAGAAGCGTACAATATCATAAGAGATATCGCGTCAGAAGGAAAGAATATTCTCTTTGTTGGAACAAAAAAACAAGCACAGGCTGCAATCGAAGAAGAAGCGAAAAGATGTAATATGTACTATGTAAATAACCGGTGGTTGGGCGGGATGCTTACTAACTATAAGACAATTAAAATTAGGATAGACAGATTACACAAACTAGAGAAAATGGAAGAAGACGGCACGTTTGAAGCTCTACCTAAAAAAGAAGTAATAAAGCTAAGGCTCGAAAAAGACAGGCTCAACAAATTCTTAGGTGGAATAAAGGACATGAAAGAACTTCCTGGGGCTATTTTTGTAGTAGACCCACGCAAGGAGAGAATTGCAATTAAAGAAGCACAAAAATTAGGTATTCCAGTAGTATCAATAGTAGATACTAACTGTGACCCTGATGAGGCTGATTATGTAATCCCTGGAAACGATGACGCAATACGTGCAGTTAGATTGCTTACAGGTACTATGGCAAATGCAGTGATAGAAGGGAAACAAGGAGTACAAACTGAAGAAGAGTAGAAAGCGATGGTTGAGCGATAGTGAAGCGATTGTTGGACGATGGTAAAGCAATAAATATTTACTACTGCAAGGTAAGGGTATAGAGGGATTTTCCCTTACTCCCTTACCTTTTATGACATTAAATAGGAGGAATTTAGATGAACGTAACAGCATCAATGGTAAAAGAGGTAAGAGAAAAGTCTGGTGCAGGTATGCTTGACTGTAAAAAAGCACTAGTAAGCGCAAATGGTGATATTAAAAAAGCTATTGAGACGTTAAGAGAAAAAGGACTGGCAGCAGCAGCAAAGAAAGCAGGAAGAATTGCAGCAGAAGGAATTGTCACATCTTATATACATGGAGGTAGAATTGGTGTTTTAGTGGAGATAAATTCAGAAACTGACTTTGTCGCTAAGAACCAAGAATTTCAAGAGTTTGCTAGAGACGTGGCAATGCAAGTAGCTGCATCAAATCCGAAATTTGTAAGCATTGATGAAATACCGGCAGAAGAAATTAATAAAGAGCGCGAAATATTAAGAAAACAAGCACTAAATGAAGGCAAACCAGAAAAAATTGTTGATAAAATGGTTGAAGGCAGGATAGGAAAATACCATAAAGAAGTTTGTTTGTTAGAGCAAGCTTTTGTTAAAGACCCTGATATTACAATAGGGCACTTACTAAATGAAAAAATTGCTAAAATAGGAGAAAAATTAAGCATTAGAAGATTTGCAAGATTTGAAGTTGGCGAAGGGCTTGAAAAAAGAGAAGAAAATTTCGCTGAGGAAGTAGCAAAACAAATTGCCAAATAATTTTTAAAGAGGAGAACCAATTTTGTTCTCCTTAGGAACAAGCTCTAAGCAAAGCAATAAATATTTTCAAATATGATGAAGGGATTTTCTATTAAATGTAGAAAACGTCTTTAGGAGGTAAAAAAAATGGCGACCCCAATATATAAAAGGGTTTTACTTAAACTCAGTGGAGAAGCACTAGCTGGTGATAAGAAATTTGGTTTAGATACTAACACAGTTAATGTAATTGCAAACCAAGTAAAAGAAATTGCTTTGATGGGAGTACAGATTGCCATAGTAGTCGGAGGAGGAAATTTTTGGCGTGGCAGAACTAGTGCTGGCATGGACAAAGCGACAGCAGATTATATGGGAATGACTGCTACTGTTTTAAACGGACTAGCCTTACAAGATTCTTTGGAAAATGTTGGAGTTGCTACAAGGCTCCAAACGGCTATTGAAATGAAGCAAATTGCAGAGCCTTATATTAGAAGAAGAGCAATACGGCATTTAGAAAAAGACAGAATTGTAATTTTCGCTGGTGGAACTGGCAATCCTTTTTTTACAACTGACACAGCTGCTTCACTAAGAGCTGCTGAAATTGATGCAGAAGTAATACTTTTGGCAAAAAAGGTTGATGCTGTGTATGATAAGGATCCAACTAATGATTCTACTGCAAAGAAATTTAAATCTTTAACGTATATTGAAGTATTAAAATTAGGACTAAAGGTGATGGATTTAACTGCTGTTTCGCTATGTATGGAAAATAGTATTCCAATAAAAGTATTTGGTCTTAAAACTCCAGAGAATATTAAAAGAGTTATTTTAGGCGAAGAAATTGGTACCTCGATAAGTGGCTAACGTTAACAAAGTTATTACGAAAACAATTATTAATACAAATTTGTTTAATTGGAGGTAAATTATGCGTACTGATATCCATGAAAAATTAGAAGTGAAAATGAATAAAACAATTGGTGCAATGAAAGATGATTTAAAAAGCATTCGTGCTGGTAGAGCTAATCCTTCTTTATTAGATAGACTTTCAATTGACTATTATGGATCGCCAACACCTATAAATCAGCTTGCATCTGTTTCTGCACCTGAACCAAGACTTATTGTAGTTCAACCATACGATCAAACTGCTATTAAAAACATTGAAAAAGCAATACTCCAGTCTGATTTAGGATTAAACCCATCTAATGATGGTAAAATAATTAGACTAAGTATTCCTCAATTAACAGAAGAAAGAAGAAAAAACTTGATAAAAATCGCAAAAAAAACTGCTGAAGAAGCAAAAGTAGCACTTAGAAATGAAAGAAGAGATGCCAATGATCTTCTTAAGAAAATGGAAAAAAGCAACGAATTAACCGAAGATGATTTAAAAAAATCACTTGATGAAGCACAGAAATTAACAGATAAATTTAGCAAACAAATTGATGACATACTAGTCAAAAAAGAAAGTGAAATTATGGAGGTATAAATTTGCACACTGTTTCTAATGTACTTGGATTTTGTTTAAAAGATGCATTGTTGAGATTAGAAATAAAGGGGTACACTGTAGTTGTACAAGAAACTAGTGGGAAGAAAAAACTAGAGTATGGTAATCTGAGAGTCGTTAAACAAGAAACAACTGATACATATCAAGTGGAATCATGGGAGAGGACTTCTATTGAGTCTGCTGTAAAATTAACTGTCTCGTATTTTTAACCCTCGTTTCCCCCTTGGTCACCCTGAGCGAGCTTGCGAGTCGAATGGGCCTGGGGATGATTAGGATTAGTTTTTTAATAAAACTTTTTATGTTTGAATTTCAGTTGAAAGGAACTAGTACAATGGTAAACCTAAAAAACGTACCAAAACACATAGCAATAATAATGGACGGTAATGGAAGATGGGCAAAAAAAAGATTTCTTCCAAGAGCCTTAGGGCACAGAGCAGGAGTTAACGCACTTAGAGATGTAATTAAAACTGCTAAAAATATTGGGATAAAATATCTGACACTATATGCTTTCTCTACCGAAAACTGGAACAGACCTAAAAATGAAGTTTCTGCACTTATGCAATTGTTAGTCGAGTACCTAGGAAAAGAAACTATAGAATTACACAGGAATGACGTTAGGATTAATATAATAGGTAGTACTAGCAAATTTTCTGATGAACTTCAAACTAAAATTTCAAAAGCTGTTGAATTAACTAAATCAAACGGTGGAATAATTCTTACTATTGCGTTGAATTATGGCGGTCGAGACGAGTTAGTAAGAGCAACAAAGAAAATATGTAGTGATGTAAAAGAAGATAAACTAGCACCATTAAATATAACTGAAGAATTATTAAACAATTACTTAGATACTATAGGCATGCCAGATGTAGATTTACTAATACGCACAAGTGGAGAATATAGAATTAGTAATTTTTTGATATGGCAATCTGCATATGCTGAGCTTTGGTTTACCGATGTCTTATGGCCCGATTTTAAAGGAGAACATATGTTAGATGCAATTAAGGATTTTCAAAATAGAGATAGAAGATTCGGAATGTCTGAGGGGGAACAATGATGCTTAAACGCGTTGTCAGTGGAGTGTTGAGTTTTTTAGTACTTATATTTGTTTTATTGCAAGAGTACGTAGTTTTGGTAGCTGCAATTATGATAATTTCAACTATTGCACTTCTTGAATTATATAAGGCTTTTAAAAACATAAATATAAATCCAGCTAAAAAAACAGGTGTTATTATAACAGCAGTTCTAATATATTGCGCTACAAATACTTTGACTCTGCCTTTACTTTCGGTAGCATTGTTAACACTATCTGTCACATTAGTTTTTAATTTTGAGAAGTACAACATTGTTGATCTTGCTATAACATTGTTTGGTGTAATCTATATTGGATCAACACTCGCCCATCTTTTATTATTCATTAACGTAGAAAATTTTTATTTGATTTGGCTAGTGTTTATTATAGCTTCAGCAACAGATACTTTTGCCTATTTTTCAGGACATTTCTTTGGCAAGAAAAAGCTATGCCCTAAAATTAGCCCCCAAAAAACAGTCCAAGGTGCTATTGGAGGAATTTTTGGAAGTATGCTTATTAGTGGAATATTTGCATACTTGTTGATTCCAAAGTTTCTGTTTCCTATCATATTTTTAGGTTTTTTTGGGAGCATACTATCACAAGTAGGCGATATGTTTGCCTCTGCAATTAAAAGGCATATTGGTATTAAAGATTTTGGTAACATTATACCAGGACATGGTGGAATTTTGGATAGAATTGACAGTATTATCTTTACAGCACCTGCGGTATATTATTTTATGATTTATGTAATTATGTAAATTGGACAGTTGGAAAGGGAAAAAAGTTGCTTAGTTGGTCAGTTGGTTAGGAAAAAATAAAAGAAAGTAGGGGCAACTCCTGCTTTGTTCTATACAATAGTTTAAACGGAGAGATACAATGAAAAAAATTAGCGTATTAGGCTCTACTGGCTCAATCGGGGGTCAGACTATAGAGATAGTTAGAGAGCATTCAGATAAATTTAAGATTATGGGTTTAGCAGTTATGAGAAATATTGATAAGCTAGAAGAGCAGATCAATGAATTTCATCCTGAAATTGTTGCTGTATTTGATGAAGAGAAAGCTAAAGAACTGTCGAATAGGGTAATTACAAAAACAAAAATTGTAGTTGGTATGCAAGGATTAATAGAAGTTGCAACATACAATGAAGTTGAAACCGTGCTTAATTCAGTAGTAGGAAGCGTTGGAATGGTACCAACATATCATGCGATACGTAGCAAAAAGGATATTGCTTTAGCTAATAAAGAAACATTAGTTGTTGCAGGGAAAATTATAATGCAAGAGATAGTAAAAAATAATGTTTCGATTATTCCTGTAGATAGTGAACATTCGGCAATTTTCCAATGTTTGCAGGGAGAGGACGCATGTAATATATCAAAAATTATCTTAACTGCTTCTGGTGGCCCATTTAGAAATTGGGAAAAGAAAAGATTAGTTAACGCAAAATATCATGATGCCTTAAAACATCCTAACTGGGAAATGGGTAGAAAAATCTCAGTTGATTCAGCAACACTAATGAACAAAGGATTAGAAGTCATAGAAGCAAAGTGGTTGTTTGATATACAATTAGATGATATTGAAGTGGTTGTTCACTCGCAAAGTATAATCCATTCTATGGTGGAGTTTAAAGATGGCTCTGTTATTGCTCAGTTAGGACTACCAAGTATGAAGTTACCAATTCAATACTCCCTGACTTATCCGAGCAGGGAAAAATTAAACGTAGATAGGCTAAAATTAAGTGAAATTAGAACTTTAACTTTTGAAGAACCAGATTTAAATAAGTTTCCATGTTTACAACTAGCTTATGATGCTATAAAAATTGGCGGAACAATGCCATGTGTGTTAAATGGTGCAAATGAAGTGCTAGTGAGTAAATATTTAAATGAAGAAATTGATTTTTATGATATACCAAAGTATATAGAAAAAGCTATGAATAGTCATAGTAGTTTTGACTATGCATCATTAGAAGAGTTGTTAGAAGTTGATGAATGGGTAAGGAATTGGATTAAGTACGAACTAAAATAGGAAGGTGATAATATGCAAACAGCAGTAGTGGCAATTTTGGTTTTTGGTTTATTGATTGCATTTCATGAACTTGGGCATTTTGGAGTAGCAAAGCTTGTAGGGGTAAAAGTAGACGAGTTCGCAATCGGTATGGGACCTAAAATAGTGGAATTTACGAGGGGTGAAACGAGATATACTTTGCGACTTTTGCCAATAGGTGGATACGTAAAAATGGAAGGTGAAGATGAAGCCTCCAATGATGAGAGAAGCTTTAATAATAAATCGGTATACGCAAGGGCGGCGATATTAGTTGCAGGAGCAATGATGAACTTTTTATTAGCCATTGTTCTCTTTATAATTCTAAGTTATAGTTTAGGATTTCCAGTCACTACAATTGACAATACAGTACCAGACTCTCCGGCAGAACATGCAGGACTTCAGAGTGGGGATGAGATAACTTCTATTAACGATATTGAAATAGATAGTTGGAATGAACTAGTTTCAATTATTTCTAATTCAAAAAGTGATGATTTAGAAGTGGCTTTTATACGCGGCGAAATTGAAATGACTAAAATAATAAGTACATACCTAGAAGAAGAAACAAATCGTGTAATGATTGGAATAGTACCAAGGGTTGAAAAATCGCTCATCAGAGCTATTGGTCAAGGATTTACTAGCGTATGGCATATTATAGGTGAGATGGGGAACTTTTTAAGGCAACTTGTCACAGGTCAGGCACAAGATGCAGAAGTAGTTGGTCCAATAGGGATAATAACTCTTGTAGGTGAAGCGGCAAGAGCAGGTTGGTTGAATGTTGTTTTTTTAGCAGCGATGATTAGTATCAACCTCGGTTTAATAAATTTACTCCCTATACCAGCACTTGACGGAAGTAGAATTCTATTTCTATTAGTAGAACTAATAAGGGGAAAACCTATTGACACAGAAAAAGAAGGAAGAATTCATTTGCTTGGATTTGTTCTACTAATATCGTTAATGATATTTATCACTTACAAAGATATACTTAGATTGTTTAATTGACAGAATAAAGGGAATTAATTCCCTTATTCTGTCACCCTGAGCGAGCCTGCGAGTCAAATGGGTCTCAATTGTGTCAGACAAAAGAGAAGGTGTTAAAATGAGAAAAAAAACAAAAGTAGTGCAACTAGGCAAAGTTAGGATAGGTGGGAATAATCCTATCTCTGTTCAATCTATGACAACTTTTGACCCTATATATGTAGAGGATACAGTGAAACAAATCAAAGAGTTAGAGAAGGCAGGATGCGATTTTGTAAGAGTTGCAGTGCCAACAATGGAGTCTGCATATCAACTTGCAAATATTAAATCTCAAATTTCAATTCCTCTTGTAGCTGACATTCATTTTAACTATAAACTAGCTTTAGAAGCAATAAAGCAAAATGTTGATGCTCTAAGACTTAATCCAGGTAATATTGGAAACGACAATAAAGTTAAAGAAATTGTTGTAGCCGCAAAAGAGAAAAATATACCAATACGTGTTGGTGTAAATGCAGGCTCGCTTGAGAAGCAGTTGCTTGAAAAATACGGAGGACCTACAGCTGAAGCAATGGTTGAGAGCGCAATTAGACAAGTTAGTATTTTAGAAGATCTTAATTACGATAAAATACTTATTTCGTTAAAAGCAAGTGACATTAAACTTACTGTGGATGCATGTGAGATAATCTCTAATGAAGTTGATTATCCACTTCATATTGGAGTTACGGAAGCAGGGACTACTTGGAGTGGAACAATTAAATCGGCAATAGGGATAGGACATTTGTTACTGCAAGGAATTGGCGACACAATTAGAGTTTCGCTTACTGGTAATCCAGTAGAGGAAATAAAAGTAGGGAGACAGATATTAAAATCATTAGACATTATTAGGGATGAAATAACTATAATTTCATGTCCCACCTGCGGTAGATGTATAGTTGATCTAATTTCCTTGGCAAATGAAGCTAATGAAAGATTTCGGGATATTAAAAAGCCTATAAAAGTAGCTATAATGGGATGTTCTGTAAATGGACCAGGAGAAGCTAAAGATGCTGACATTGGCATTGCAGGTGGAGCATCTGGTTTTATATTGTTTAAAAATGGAAAACTTATTAAGAAAGTAAAAAAAAACGAAGCGCTAAATGTGCTATTATATGAAATTGAGAAAATGTAAAGCGAGGGGATGGGGCGATTTAATGAATCCAAGTAAGGTAATGAAATTTAATAAGTTTCTAGAACAATTAAAAATAGATGAGTTTTTAGATTGTGATTGCGATATGACTAGGGTTAAATACTTTAAAGAGAAAAAAAAAATAGAGATATTTTTATACTCTGAACAAGTTATAAAACTGCAAAAACTTAGAGTAATATCAGAATTACTTCAAGAATCTTTACAGTTGAGTGAATATCCGAAATTTAATTTTACTTATGACATTAAGTTTAGTACAATCACAGAAATGATTGAGTTAAACAATGATAATATTATTTTCTTTTTTCAGGAATTTTTCCCATCATTTTATAAAGATGCAAGCACTATATCATGGCAACTAGAAAACAATGAATTAATCATAAATGTAGCTGAGAGTATAGTTGTGCAAAAATCAGAAGAGAGAAAACTTCCAACTAGAATAGAAAATTATTTTTTTGCTGAATTTGGTCAGAAGATAAAATGTAGAATCGTTTTAGACAGGCGTAGTGAAGAAAAAGTAAAGAATTATAGCAAACAAAAAGATGAAGAATCAGCAAAATTAGCAAAGAGTATAGCAAAGGAAAACGAAGCATCAGCTGTAGCTAAAACTGGCAATGAAGGCAAAAAATCGCAAAACAAATATAAGCGAAAACTTAAAAATGAAACTACTTCTTCAAATGACAGTTCAGTAATAATCGGCAAGAAGATAAGCGGAGAAATTACTCGTATTATTAATATATCGCAAGATGACCATAGGATTATTATAGAAGGTGATGTTGCACTACAAGAGACTAAGATATTAAGTAGTGGGAAAAAACTATACACCTTGAATATAACCGACTATGAAGATACAATTGTAACGAAATTGTTTGAAAGGAAGAAGCAAAAAGAAAATATTGAAAGTTATTTCAAAATAGGACAATGTTTGAGAATAAAAGGAGAAGTAGTATATGATAAATATATAAATGAAAATACAATCATAGTATCGGATATAAATGCTGTTGCTAAAAAAATACGTACAGATGATAGCGATGAAAAAAGAATTGAATTACATGCGCATACTCAAATGTCATCTATGGACGGGATTTGTAATGTTAAAGATTTAGTTAAGAGAGTTAGTGATTGGGGGCATAAAGCTATTGCAATAACAGATCACGGTGTAGTACAAGCTTTCCCAGATGCTGCCATAGCGGGTAAAAAACACGGTGTAAAAATCATATATGGACTTGAAGGATATATAGTAAATGATGAGGAGCCTTTAATAGAATGTACAGAGAATTATCTATTTGAAGATGAGTTTGTAATATTTGATATAGAGACAACAGGACTTTCAGCGGTTAGTAATAAAATTACAGAATTAGCTGCTGTGAGAGTAAAAAATGCGATTATTGTAGGCAGTTTTTCCCAGTTAATTAATCCAGAAGTAAGTATACCTGCAGATTTAGTTGAGCTAGTAGGAATTACTGATGACATGGTAAAAGATGCCCCTAAAATAGAAGAAGTATTACCAAAATTTATTAGTTTTATTGGGGACTCGCCTTTAGTAGCCCATAATGTAAATTTTGATATTGGATTTATAAGAGAGAATGCTAAAAAACTTGGAATCACAGTGAATAATTTACTTATTGATACGATCAAGTTAGCAAGAGTCCTTATGCCAGATTTAAAAACTTTTAAGCTAAAGACAATTGCAAAAAAACTAAACATTAAAATTGAAAATCACCATAGAGCCCTTGACGATGCTACAGCAACTGCAAAATTATTTGTTTATTTTATTGGCTTAATGAAGGACAGGGATATTTCTAGTATATATGATGCTAATGAAAAACTAATAAAAGAATTTGAATTTAAAAAAATAAGACCGTATAATATAACAATTTTAGCGAAAAATTATGAAGGATTAAAGAATTTATATAAACTCGTATCTGTTTCACATATGGATAATTTTTACCGAAAGCCCATAATATTGAAAAGTGAATTAGATAAACATAGAGAAGGGCTAATCCTTGGTTCTGCTTGCGCACAAGGGGCACTATATCAGAGTGAATTAACATCTAGGTTAGAGTGTGATATAATTGAAATAGCGAAATACTTTGACTATTTAGAAATTCAGCCATTAGTTAATATCAAATACCTTGTTAACAAAGGGGCAGTAAAGGATATCAATGATTTAAAAAGAATAAACAAAAAGATAGTTGAATTAGGAGACAGATTAAATCTTCCAGTAATTGCTACAGGCGATGTACATTTTTTAGACAAAAAAGATGAGGTTTTTAGAAGAATTCTTATGTTAGGTAAAGGACCTAGTGATGCAGATGCTGAATCGCCACTATATCTAAGAACAACTGCGGAAATGATTCAAGAATTCAACTACTTAGGAAAAGAAAAGTCATTTGAATTAGTTGTGAGCAATCCACAAAAGATTAATGCAATGATAGAAGAATTAATGCCAGTTCCAGAAGGTACTTTTACCCCCAAAATCGAAGGTTCTGACGAAGAGTTAAAAAAAACTTGCTATGAAAAAGCAAAAAGAATATATGGGGAGCAATTACCTCAAAAAGTTAAAGATAGATTAGATAAAGAGCTTAACTCAATAATTAGTAATGGCTATGCAGTTATGTACGTAATTGCACAAAAGCTTGTAAAAAAATCAGAAGAAAATGGCTACTTAGTTGGCTCTAGGGGATCTGTAGGTTCTTCATTTGCAGCTACAATGAGCGATATTACAGAAGTAAATCCTTTGCCTCCTCACTATATTTGCTCTAATTGTAAATATTCTGAGTTTATTAAGGACAGCCCCTATAGTTCTGGAGTTGATATGCCAGACAAAAATTGCCCGAGATGCGATACACAATTTTACAAAGAGGGGCATGATATTCCTTTTGAAGTCTTTCTTGGATTTGAAGGAGATAAAGAACCTGATATTGACTTAAACTTTGCTAGTGAGTATCAAGGTGAGGCACATAAATATACAGAAGAACTATTTGGAAAAGATAAAGTCTTTAGAGCTGGAACTATTGGCACGATTGCACAGAAAACTGCCTATGGATTTGTTAAAAAATTTCAAGAAAAAAAGCAAATTTATAAATCAAAATCAGAAACTGATAGATTGACCTTAGGATGTACAGGTGTTAAGAGAACTTCAGGACAACATCCTGGTGGTGTAATGATAGTACCAGAAGGTAATGATATACACGAATTTACACCGATACAATATCCCGCTAACGATCCTAAATCGGGAGTAATTACGACTCATTTTGACTACCATTCAATTAGTGGAAGACTATTAAAGCTAGACATTCTAGGTCATGATGTGCCAAGTATATTAAGAATGCTAGAAGACCTTATCAATATAAAACCAACTGATATTCCACTTGATGATGCTAAAACACTCAGTTTGTTTAGAGGAATAGATGTACTAGAGATAGAAGATGAAAGATTTGACGTTAAAGTAGGCACGCTTGGAATCCCCGAATTTGGAACTAAGTTTGTAAGGCAAATGCTACTTGAAACTAAGCCTAGTACTCTAGCTGAATTAATACGAATTAGTGGATTGTCTCACGGAACCAATGTGTGGCTTAATAACGCTCAAGAACTTGTTAAAGAAGGCATAGCTGGACTTAAAGATGTAATATCGACAAGAGATGATATTATCAACTATTTAAGTAAAAAGGGACTGCCATCAGTATCAGCATTTAATATTATGGAAAACGTACGTAGAGGAAAAGGATTATCTGCCTGTGATGAAGAATTAATGAGAGAACACGAGGTTCCAAAATGGTATATTGATTCATGCAATAGAATAATGTATATGTTCCCTAAAGCGCATGCAGCAGCGTATGTTATGATGTCGTTTAGAATAGCATATTGCAAAGTTCATCACCCAGAAGCTTTTTATGCTACGTATTTTACTACAAAAGCAGAAGATTTTGATGTTGATTTTATTATTAAAGGCAAAGAGTTTGTATTCTCAAAACTCAAAGAATTAGAAGAGAAAGAAAAACAATTGAATTTAGGGAATCAAAGAAAGAAATTGACTGCTAAAGAAAAAAACATTTCAACAGTGTTAGAAGTTGCACTGGAAATGCTTCTGAGAGATATTACCTTGCTAAAAGTAAATCTATATAAATCAGATGCCGCAAAATTTTTAATCGTTGATGGAAAACTATTACCTCCTTTAAAAACATTAGAAGGACTGGGACACAATGTTGCAATTAAAATACAAGAAGAAGCTAAAAAAAGCGAGTTCATTTCAATAGAGGATATAATACAAAGGACAAAAGCAACAAAAACGGCAATAGAGGCATTAAAAATTCATGGTTGTTTAGATGGTTTATCCGAAACTAATCAGCTGTCGCTGTTTTAATACATATAGGAGATAACAAGGAGCGTGACACTTATGGTAATGGTAAGAAAAAGACCTAAAAAAGGTGAAACAGGAAAAATAGTTTCTTTTGACAAAACAAAAATAGCAAAAGCTATTTTAAGCGCTATGAGATTAACCGATATGGGAGCTGACTTTAACTTAGCAGAAAAAATTGCTGATGAGATAGCTGACGAGTTGACAAAAGAAATTACTGAAATTGAAGAAATACAAGACCTAGTTGTAAAGAAATTAATGAGTAGCCCAAGACAAGATGTGGCTATAAATTACATATTGCATAGAGATCAAAAACAAAAAGAAAGAAAATTTAAAAAAGGAGACGAAGAAAAACTAATAAGTGATAAATTTATCAGTCGGTATAAACGCTTGCCTAACCCAATGAGTGCAATTGGTACATTTGTTTTTTATAGAACATATTCAAGATATTTGCCTGAATATAGAAGGAGAGAGTTTTGGCACGAGGTAGTCAGAAGAATAGTTGATTATAATTGTTCTTTAGTACCTACAACTACACGAGAAGAAGCAGAAGAACTGTATAACAATATTTTTTATCTTCGTCAATTTATGAGTGGTAGAACAAACTGGATTGGAAATACTCCTGTATCTTATGAATATCCGATGGCAAACTTCAACTGTGCTTTTAAAATTATGGACTCTTTTGAAGCCTTTTCAGAAATTTTTTATCTATCTATGGTTGGAGCAGGCGTAGGTCTAAGAATTTTAGAAGAAGATGTAGATAAACTCCCTAATGTAAGGATTGACTACGATATTATTCACGAAGAATATTTATCAATTCCTATTGAAGAGAGAGAGGATAGTACTTCAATTATATTTAAAAACAATAACCTTGCAAGGATTGTAGTAGGAGATTCTAAAGAAGGTTGGATGTCAGCCATAGAAACATATTTCAACATTTTGCATTCACATAAATATAGAAACATTAAAACCATTGTTTTTAATTACAACAATGTAAGACCAAAAGGAGAAGTTCTTAAGAAAATGGGAGGCACTGCTTCAGGGCATGAATCACTTAAGACCATGTTTGTTAAAATCGATAAAATAATCAAAAGCGGTTTAAGATTTCAAAAAGGCAAGAATATAAAATTAAAGCCAATTAACGTGTTGGACATTTGTACATCCATTGGTGAAAATGTTGTATCTGGCGGAGTTAGAAGAACTGCGCAAATGATTATTATTAGCCCGAATGATATTGAATCAATTAATGCAAAGGCTGATTTGTATAAAGAGGTAGAAGGCAAGTGGATTAAAAATCTTGAAATAACTCACAGAGAAATGAGCAATAATTCAATAATGTATACTAAAAGACCCACGAGAGAAAAATTACATTGGCAAATAGAAAAAATGCGATATAGTGGTGAGCCCGCATGGATAAACAAAGTTGCGCTGCTAGAACGCATGCCAGAAGCTACAAATGAAGACATTGGGCTAAATCCTTGTGGTGAGGCAGCACTAAGAGATAGAGGCTTGTGCAATTTAACTTCCGTAAACGTAATGGGATTTGTAACAGAAGGCAAGTTAGATAATGCAGGAGTAAAGAGAGCATTTCAATTAGCAACTAGAGTTGCATATAGAATGACATGCGTAACCCTAGAGCTACCAAAATGGGATACAGTTCAAAAGGAAAATAGACTACTTGGTGTTAGCTTCATGGGATGGCTTGATATGGTAAACGCCACTAATATGAAAAGAGAGCAAGAGAGAGAACTTCTGAAAGAGCTAAAAGAAGTAGTTAAGATGGAAGCAGATAGTTATGCAGACAGCTTAGGACTTCCTAGGTCCAAAAGAACTACTGCTATCAAACCAGAAGGCACTCAGTCGAATTTACCGCAAGTATCAAGTGGAATACATTACGCACATAGTCCATACTATGTAAGGAGAATTCGAATTTCTGATACTGACCCATTAGTTAACGTTTGTAGAAAACTTGAGTATCCAGTATTTGAAGACAAGGGCAAAGCAAATACAGTTTTTATTGAGTTTCCTTGTAAGTCACCAGAAGGAAAGACTAAGAATGATGTATCGGCAATTGAACAGCTTGAAAGATATTTAATGTACCAAGAATGTTTTGTAGACCACAATACTTCAATAACTGTTCATGTCAGAGATCATGAATGGTCAGAAGTAGAAGAATTTGTATATAATAATTGGGATAAAATAGTTGCTGTATCTTTTATTTCTCATGTAAATAATTTTTATGAGGATTTACCTTATGAAAACATTAGCGAACAAGAATATAAAAGAAGACTAGATTTAATGAAACCTTTTAATCCGTCACTAATTGGCAGATACGAAAGTGGAGAAGAATTTGACTTGTCCGATTCGTCAGAATGTGAAAGTGGAGTTTGTCCGATAAGGTAATATGATATCTACTGAAGAGGGACAAGGTAGAATGCCTGTCTCTCTCTTCATATACTAAGATGAGAAACATTCTTGATGACGGCAAGCGAAATAGAAAGAAACAGTTGAGGCTACATAATATAATACAAGTAAACTGAAAAACTGTGAAGTAGTAATACCTAAAATTCTAGATTCATTGCGCAATACCATTTTATTTGGTTTAATAGTGTAAATATGTGCTAATAAAAGATAGTGCTATGTGAGGGGACATGGGAATAATTTTATTTGGAGGTTTAGTATGTCGATAACAGGATTGAGATTAGAGAATTTTACAGTATTTAAAAAAATTGAACTGGATTTTACAGACGGCATAAATATTTTTATTGGTGAAAATGGAACTGGCAAAACGCACATAATGAAGATATTATACTCTGCATGTCAAACTGCAAGAGAAGATGTTATGTTTTCACATAAACTTGTTAAAGTATTAAAGCCTGACAGATCATCTATAAATAGATTTCTTAGTAAAAATAAAGTTGCAGGAAGTACGTTAATAGTGGTACATTCAAAAAAATGTTTGTATAAAAACACAGTTTACTAATCATACAAAAAAATGGGATGCTCTTGTGAGTGGAGAAAGTGAATGGGAGAAGAAAAATAAAGATTTGATTAGTACATATATCCCAGCTAAAGATATTTTAACAAATGCATATCAATTTGAATCGGCTTATTTAAAAAACGTTATTGATTTTGACGAAACTTACTTAGATATAATTGCAGCTGTTAAAATTGATGTTAGAAAAGGGAAAAGGCAAGCAAAACGAAAAAGATATTTAGATACGATTAAGAAGATAACTTCGGGTATTCTATCTATTGAAAATGAAAAATTTTATTTAAACTCAGGAAATGAAGAGAAAATAGAATTTCAACTCATTGCTGAAGGTTGGAGAAAACTAGCATTATTGTGGAAGCTAATTGAAAATGGCGTGTTAGAAAAAGGTTCAGTTCTATTTTGGGATGAGCCTGAAGCACATATAAACCCAGTCGTAATACCAATAATAGTAGAAATATTACTTGAACTACAAAAAGAAGGAGTGCAAATTTTTATCTCAACACATGATTATATTTTAGCAAAATACTTTGAAGTAAAAGCTCAAAAAGAACATACAATAGCCCACTATTCTTTATTTAAAGACAAGAACGGATACGTAAATCATGAGAAGTGTGATAATTTTAGAGAATTGAAAGAAAATCCTATTATTAAAGCATTTGATGCTTTAATGGAAGAAGTATTAGACAAAAATTTAGGGGATTGATTAATAAAGTGATTTAAAGGGGAGCACTGAAGATGAGCATATTTATTGAAGAAAATAAAAATTATAAAATCAACTGTAATAAAGCAATTAACCTTATTGAACTAAACAGCTTTTACTCAGAATTGGGGGGTTTGTTATGTGACGTTGATGTAGTACTTGAGTTAGAAGACGAGGTCGTATTTATGGAGTATAAAAACTCAATGATTGATGGTGCAAAGTATCCTGATACGTTCGATAGTAAAATAACTTCAGAGGAACATTACCGAAAAATTGCGCGTAAATATTACGATAGTATTATCTATTTGAATGCTATTGATGAATTGAGGAAAAAGTTTTTTAGATACTACTATGTACTAGAATCAGCTCTTGCAGACCCAATTATAAGAAAAAGACTTGCAGGTAAAATCAAAAAGAAATTACCCTTTGAAATTCAAAAAAAATTACCAAGACTTTCAACAAACTTAATTGATGATTTTAAAGTTTTAAGTATCAAAGAATGGAACGATTTACATAAAGATTTTATGTTCGAGAATATACTTGGCACAAACGAAAATATTTAAGTGATTAAGGAAGGATGATATAAATGGGAAATATAGATTGTTAGGAGTTTATTTAGAGGGATTAAGTCAAGAAAGCATTCGACCGACTTTTGCCAAAATAGAAGCTGTAACTAAAGATAAACTTCCGTCTTCGGCCTATTCTTTTATCAGTGGAAACTCATGGTGGGCCAACGATATAACCCATTCACAAGCGAAAGAATGGTTGAATAGTGGGTGGAAAAAAACAAGGTATCTCTCAGAGAAGAATGGGTTGAATTTGCGAAAAAATCTTGATGAGTGAAAACTAACAGGTTGATAGGTGTATTACTTCTGATGTTTCAATTATTATAATGCAGTCAAGATTTAAGGAAAACAAAATGCTCTTTGCTGAGTATAAATTTGAATTTGAGATAACGAGGTGAATATTTTGTCGGATTTTTTACTTTCAATAGCAGGTGGTGTAGCGTTACGCAGTGAAGAATTTTTTATCGCAAACTGTGTTACAGATAAAATATGCAATTGTGGTTTGAAGTAAAATATGATAATATTAACATGAATAGTTTCCATTTTTGTATGTTTTATAGTTTGCTTTTGGAAATTATAGAGGTAGTGATTTTGTTCAATAATATGTGATGCGAAAAATATATTATTATTTGGAGGGAATGTATACCATGAAAAATGAAATATGTCAGGCTTGTGGATTGAAATTGAAAGAATCACAAAGGGCGACTATTCATAGAAAAAATTATAAATCTTGTCCAAATTGTTCGATTGAAAATGGTGATGAACATGTTTATTATCTAGATGAATTATTTGGAACATCCGAGAAACGAGGAACAATAAATAATCCAGATGGTATACAGAGTTACTGTACTCCTTGCAGAGGTGAGGAAGCAAATATTTCACCACAGATATTATGCGGACAGGTAAAAATATAAATCAATAATTTTATGGGAACATATGTTACTATTCTTAAAAATGAGTTATATTGTATATATGTCTTTTGAAAAGTGAGGAATTTGCATGAAGTATAATAAACTTGTGACACCTGTGCTTAAATGGGTTGGTGGTAAGCGACAATTACTACCTGAAATAAAAAAATATATACCTAAAAGAGATATTACATATTATGAGCCATTTGTTGGTGGTGGAGCAGTTTTGTTTGAATTACAACCTAAAAAGGCGATAATAAATGATATCAATGATGAATTAATTAATTTGTATTGTGTAATAAAATACAATGTGGATGAATTAGTGAATGAATTAAAAGAATACAGGAATGAAGAAGAATTTTTTTATGAGACACGTTCTTTAGATAGAAATGAAAAAACATATTCTAATTTATCCAATGTAGAAAGGGCGGCACGAATACATTATTTAAATAAGACCTGTTACAATGGGTTATTTAGAGTTAACATGGCAGGTCAGTTCAATTCACCTTTTGGCAAGTACAAAGATCCAAATATTGTAAATGAAATCAATTTTAGAGCTGTTAGTAAATATTTCAATAATTCTAATATACTTTTTAAAAGTGGTGATTTTGAATCAGCTTTAAAAGGGATTAGAAAAGGTACATTTGTTTATTTTGACCCACCTTATGATCCCGTCTCAGACAGTTCTAATTTTACTGGTTATGCAAAAGGTGGGTTTGATAGAAAAGAGCAAGAAAGATTGAAAATTCAATGTGACAAACTTGATTCAAGGGGAGTCAAGTTTCTGTTATCAAATTCAGCAACAGAATATATACTTGACCTTTATAAAGATTACAAAGTTGAGATTATTAAAGCTAAGCGTTCTATTAATTCGAAAGGTGATAAACGTGGAGAAGTTGATGAGGTATTGGTGAGAAATTATGAGTAGCAAGCCAAAAACTAGAAATGATAAAGTTTGGGAATTATTATTCCAAAAATATAATATTGTGAATGCTGTAGATAAAAATGGTTATATGAATATTAAGTCTGAACAGATAAATGAATTTAGAGAAGCTAGATTAATGACTAAATTTGACCATAGAAGCAATTTACCACAGCTATTTGAAGAAAATGGTCTGTCAATATTACCAATATCGCGTGGTGAGTATACTATTGCAAGATTTGAAGCATACCATAAGTTTGAAAAAGTAAGGCATGAGGTACATAGTTTGAGCTTTCCTGATTATATACAAAGTATTGATTTTGAAAACATAACTAGTGAAGCTACTGCTATTAATACAGCATATGTTTCAGGGATGCTGGCCGATTTTATAGGGGATGAAGAATTATTGCCAACTGTTGATGGTAGAATGAGTTCTAATCAATTTGAGTTTAACATAAGAAATCAGAGAAGTGGACAAATAATACCGTTGTCCATAAAAAATTCTCAAGTTGAAATAGATGGTGGTTATGAAGGTTTAAGTTCGCTAACATTAATTGAAGCAAAGAACTCGATTTCAGATGACTTTCTAATTCGACAATTATATTATCCATTTAGATCGTGGGAAAAGAAAGTTACTAAACAAGTAAAGCCAGTATTCTTAACATATTCAAATGGGATTTTCAGTCTCTATGAATATGTGTTTGAAGATATTACTAACTATAATTCGCTAGCACTACTTAAACAAAAAAGTTATTCAATTGAACCAGAAGATATCCATTTAGATGATATATTGGTAATTTCAAATGAGACAAGATTGATTGAAGAGCCTCAAGGAATACCATTTCCACAAGCTGATAGTTTTGAGAGAGTTATTAGTCTATGTGAAATATTACATGAAAATGATATTTTAAGCAGAGATGAAATTACGTATAAATATGATTTTGATGTAAGACAAACCAATTATTATACTGATGCAGCTAGATATTTGGGACTCGTAGATAAAAAAAGAAAAAATGGTGTTGTAAATTATTTTCTCAGTTCAAAAGGCAAGAGTTTATTTAATATGAATATTAAGTCAAGAAACCTTAAATTTATTAAATGGGTATTAGAACATTGAGCTTTTTATTTGCCGCATAAGAAATATTTAAAGACATATGAGATGCCATCAAAGGAAACGATTGTTAGTTTTATGAAGGAATCACAATTGCTTCATGTTGAAGCAGAATCTACTTTTTATAGACGTGCTTCGACGATAGCAGGTTGGATTAATTGGATTATGGATTTATCAAGATAGAATGAATAGTTTTCAATTGACTGAAATATATTTAGGAGAGTATATATATGAACGAATTAAATCAAAATATTAAAAACAACGATACTGGTGCTGAGCTCAGAAAGATTGAGTTGTTTAATTCTATAATGGGAATGGAACCAGCAGTAGATGGAATTGGATATAGTGAAGTAAAATCAAATGGGGGAACCTATTAAAATTTGTGATTCACAGGGGAGTTATAGTAATTCTAATAATTGGGCTCCGAATGATTTTAAGCTAGAAATTTCATCAGTTTGGAGCTTTCCTAATAGGGGTAGTTGGGCGACTCATAATGGTAAGTATAGAGGAAATTGGTCACCATACATACCAAGGAATTTAATTTTGAGGTATTCGAAAAAAAATGATGTTGTATTAGACCCATTTTTAGGTGGAGGTACTACATTGATAGAGTGTAAATTATTGAAAAGAAAAGGTATTGGTATTGATATAAATCAAAGCAGTATAAATATTGCCAAAAACAATATAACTTTTAAATATAATGGTGAATTTGAACCAAATATTTATTGTGCAGACGCTAGAAAGATGAGTTTTTTAAACAATGAAAGCATCGATTTAATTTGTGCTCATCCCCCATATGCAAATGTTATTAAGTATAGTGAGTTTATAGATGGAGATATTTCACTACACGATGATGCGTCTTTTTTAGAAGAAATACAGAAAGTGGCTAAGGAATGTTATAGAGTATTAAAGAAAAACAAATACTGTGCAATACTTATGGGGGATATTAGGAAAAAGGGTTATATCATCCCATTAGGAAACAAAGTTATGAGTGAATTTATGGAAGTAGGATTTGAGCTTAAAGAAATCGTATTAAGGAGCAACACAATTGCAAAGGAACTGGTTATTGGCATGAAAAAAGTTTACAGTATAATTTTTTACTTATAGCACATGAGTATTTGTATATTTTCAAGAAAAATTAAGAGCATTTGTTAGATTAAGTTGAAAGAAATTAAATAACATAAGCATGAGCACCAATTCATTAGTTGGATTGGTGCTTTATTTAGTGTGCCCGGCATGGGTGCAATCTATAGGGTGAAAGTCCCGAACGCTGAAGGTGACGTAAGCGTTAGCCAAGAGCAAGGGTGTCGTGGGTGACTGCGAATCTGAAGGAAGCTTGATGAGCAAATTTCCGGTCTGAGGTACACGAATCACATTTGAGGCTTACTGTAGTTGGATTAGTTTGCTAAACAAAACAAAGTCCAGTCACACGAAAAGCTATAGGAGTAAATGTGGCAGATATATGGAAAGAAAGATTGAAGTCTTACCCGGGGAGATCTGATGGATACGTTATAGGGATTGATAATTCTATATAACCTCAATTCCCGGTCTTTTTATAACTACGAATATGATGCATTAGGAAACCTAACAAAACTAACAGATGCCAATGCTAATAGTCGAACAGGGCAATATATCATAATAACCAAGTAATAAAAGTATTGATCTTATTTGTACCCATCCACCATACGCTAATATTATTAAATATAGCGATGGTTTAAAAGGTGATTTATCTCACTTTGATATTGAGGAATTTGTAAAAGAAATGGGAAAAGTCGCAGAAGAAGCGCATCGGATTTTGAAAAAGGAATCATATTGTGATATTCTAATTGGTGACACAAGAAGAAACAAACATACGCTACCATTAGGATTTAAAGTGATGCAAAAATTTTTAGGCATAGGATTTGTGCTTAAGGAAACAATAGTTAAAGAACAACATAATTGCAAGGCGGCAGGTTTCTGGTACAAGAAGAGTATAGACTATAACTTCCTCCTAATTGCACATGAGTACTTATTTGTATTTAGAAAGAGTGCAGAATAGTATATGTTTTGACATAACTATTTTAAAAACAACTATTTACACGGCACATTCATTGTGTTAATATATAAGCATAACATGATTTAAAGACTGAGAGTGGGATTTTGCCCACTCTTCGTGTTTTTTTAGGATGAAGATGTGTCTTTAAAAGTAGAAGCTCTGTCTTCTATAATAATGTGTAGAATATAAAAATATATATGTATCTAACTTGATGAATGAATTTTTAAAAAATAGAATATTTAAATTTTCAATTAATTATTAAGAGGAGGGGTATCGTGGCGCAAAACAAGGTAGAGAAATTAGTAGAGGGAATTGTTAAACCAATAACGAATGCTGAGAATTTTGAGCTAGTTGATGTTGAGTTTAAAAAGGAAGGTCCGAGTAGATACTTAAGAGTATTTATTGATAAAGAAGGTGGAATTTCACTTGATGATTGTCAATTAGTGAGCAAACAAGTAAGTGCTAGACTTGATGAATTAGATTCCATTGAAGAAAGCTACTTTTTAGAAGTTTCATCACCAGGTTTAGATAGACCGCTTAAGAAAGAAAGCGATTTTACTAAATACATAGGTAAAAACATTGAACTGAAACTTTATAAACCAATTGAAGGCAATAAAATGATAGAAGGAGAATTAATTGGATTAATTGAAGGGAAAATAAGCATCAAACTTGAAGATGGAGATGTGTTTGAAATAGAAAAAGAAAAAGTCGCATTAACGCGACTACTATTAAATTTTAGGGAGGGATAATGGAATGAATGCTGAATTTATCAGTGCTCTTGAACAAATTCAAAAGGATAAAGGAATACCAAAAGATATATTAATTGAAACAATAGAAGCGGCCTTAATTTCAAGTTATAAAAGAAATTTTGGCACATCACAAAATGTTAAGGTGGATATTAATCAAGATACGGGCGAAATTCGGGTGTATTCACAAAAACGTATTGTAGAAGAAGTAGAGGACGAGCTACTGGAGGTGTCATTAAGTGAAGCTAAAAAGATCAATCCTAATTATAGCCTTGAGGATATTGTGGAGAATGAGGTTACGCCTAGCAATTTTGGACGAATCGCTGCGCAAACTGCAAAACAAGTCGTTGTCCAAAGAATTAGGGAAGCGGAGAGGACAGTAATATTTGAAGAGTTTGTAAATAGAGAGTCTGATATTATTACTGGAAAGGTGGCGAGGGTTTCAAAAGGAGTAGTATTTGTAAATATTGGGGAAATTGAGGCGATATTAGCGCAAAGCGAGCAAATGTCTAGTGATAAATACAATCATGGGGATCGAATTAAGACATATATAACAGAAGTGAAAAACACAACTAAAGGTCCTCAAATTGCTGTTTCAAGAACCCATCCAGGGCTAATTAAAAGATTATTCGAACTTGAAGTACCCGAGATTCATGAAGGAACAGTAGAAATTAAGAGTATATCAAGAGAACCTGGCTCTAGAACGAAAATTGCCGTGGAATCAAAAAATCAAGAAGTCGATGCTGTAGGCGCTTGCGTTGGAGCACAAGGAAATAGAGTGGAGTCAGTAGTAGAAGAATTAAGAGGAGAAAAAATTGATATTATAGAATATAGTCAAGATTCAACTATATTTATTTCAAATGCGCTACGACCAGCTAAGGTTGTTTCCGTGAAGATTGATGAAGGTGGCAAAGCTGCAAGGGTTGTAGTACCTGATTATCAGCTGTCTCTGGCAATTGGTAAAGAAGGTCAGAATGTTAGATTAGCAGCTAAGTTAACCGGATGGAAAATAGACATAAAGAGTGAATTACAAGTGGTAGATAAAGTGAGGTGTTCTGATGAAGAAGAGGAAAGCGCCACTTAGAAAGTGTGTTAGTTGTAACGAAATGAAACATAAGAGAGAACTTCTTAGAATAGTTTGCAATAAATTAGGAGAAGTTACTATTGATAAAACAGGAAAAAAAGATGGACGCGGAGCGTATGTCTGCTACTCAAACGCCTGCTTTGAAAAAGCCAGAAAAACCAAAGCATTGAACAGAGTATTTAAAAAGCAAGTTTCTGAAGAAGTATACAACCATTTAGAATTGGAGATTAAAGAGAATGAAAGATAAGATTTTTTCTTTACTTGGATTCGCAATGAAATCAGGAAATGTTGTTACAGGAGAAAGTACTTGCTTAATCCATGTAAAAAAGAATAGTGTCTATTTAGTAATTGTTGCAAAAGATGCTTCGGCTAATACTAAGAAACTATTTAAAAACAAAACGATGTTTAGAAACATACCTTATAGAGTCTATGGTACTAAGAGCACTTTAGGCGATAACATAGGAAAAAGTGATAGAGCTACCATAGCTATAAAAGACATAGGATTTGCAAGGAAATTAATCGAGTACATTGATGCAGTAGAATAAAATCAAATTTTTGGGGGTGTAAGCTTGTCGAAAGTAAGAGTATATCAATTGGCAAAAGATTTGGAAATTAGCAGTAAAAAGTTAGTGGAACACTTGAAAGATTTATCAGTTGAAGTGAAAAATCATATGAGTTCAATAAGTGAGGAAGACGCTGGAATTGTTATAGAATTATTAACTGGAGGAAAAACTATCATAAAAGATAACGCTGAAGTAAAAAAAGAACAAAATACCAAAAACGAAAAAAAGATAGATGAGAAGAAATCGAAAATGCCTAACAAGCAGGAATCAAAGAAAGAAAGTACTAAAAAAACAATTAAAATTGGAAGTAAAATAATAGTAAAAGATTTTGCAGAACTACTTGGGAAGAAAGTTAATGAAGTAATATCTAAACTTATAAATATAGGTGTTATGGCTTCGATGAATAATGAGATCGATTATGAAACTTGTGAAACAATCGCATCTGGATTTGAGATAGAGGTTGAACTGTTAGAAGAAGACATTGAAGATGAAGAAAATGATATATGTGTGCATACTGATAAGGAATGCGACCTAGCCGTAAGACCGCCTGTTGTAACGGTTATGGGACACGTAGATCATGGGAAAACCTCGTTATTAGATGCAATAAGAGAAACCAAAGTTATGGAAAAAGAAGCAGGTGGAATAACTCAACATATTGGTGCTTCTGAAGTTGTAATAAATGATAAAAAGATTATTTTTCTTGATACTCCAGGACATGAAGCCTTTACATCAATGAGAGCTAGAGGAGCTAAGGTAACAGATATAGCAATTTTAGTTGTAGCAGCTGACGATGGTGTTATGCCGCAGACTATTGAAGCAATTAATCATGCAAAGGCGGCAAAAGTTCCAATCATTGTTGCAATAAATAAAATTGACAAACAAGGTGTCAATGCCGATAGAGTGAAACAAGAATTAAGTGAACATGGAGTTTTGATTGAAGAATGGGGCGGAGATGTGATATGTGTTGAAGTTTCTGCTTTGAAGAGGCTAAATATTGATGGTCTTTTAGAGATGATTTTAATAGTTGCAGAAATGGAAGATTTAAAAGCTAATCCAAATAGAAATGCTGCTGCTATTGTTATTGAAGCACATATTGATAAAGGAAAAGGTGCAGTTGCTACTGTACTTATACAAAAGGGAACACTAAAAATCGGTGATTCTGTTGTTGTTGGAACAACTTGTGGAAGGGTTAGAGCTATGCTCAACGACAGAGGAAGAAGAATTAAAATAGCTGAACCATCAACTGCTGTAGAAATTAATGGGCTCTCTGAAGTTCCAGAAGCGGGAGATATTTTGCTTGCTGTTGAAACTGATAAAAAGGCAAGAGAAATTGTTGAAAAGAGAAAAAATAAAATTAAAGAAGACGATTTAAGGAAAAGCCAAAGAATTTCTTTGGATGCACTATTTGGGCAAATGAAAGAGGGCAAAATTAAAGAGCTAAACGTAATTGTTAAGGCTGATGTTCAAGGTTCTATTGAGGCTGTAAGACAATCCTTAAATAAATTATCGACTGAAGAAGTAGTTATAAAATCTATTCATGGTGGAGTTGGAGCAATAACAGAGTCCGATGTTATGCTAGCTGCTGCATCTAATGCTATAATAATTGGATTTAATGTGCGCCCAACTTCAACTGCTGCAAGCTTAGCTAGCAGAGAAAATGTTGACTTAAGAATGTACCGAGTAATATACAATGCTATTGACGATATTGAATCAGCGATGATTGGAATGCTAGACCCTGAATATTATGAAGAAGAATTAGGGAAAGCATCTGTTAGAGCTACCTTTAAAGTTCCTAATATTGGACTAATTGCTGGTTGCTACGTTACAGAAGGTAAAATCTTAAGAAATGCAGTAGTTAGGCTTGTAAGAGATGGTGTAGTTATTCACGAAGGTAGCATCAGTTCACTTAAAAGATTTAAAGACGATGCTAAAGAAGTCGCTACAGGATACGAATGCGGTATTGGTATCGAAAATTTTAATGACGTAAAAGATGGTGACGTTATAGAAGCATATCAAATGAAAGAAAAAGAAAGAGAGACTATGAAGAGATAATAGACTTTAAAAATAATATTAGAAAGTGTGATAGGCATGGCATATCCTAGAACAAATAGAATTAATGAAGAAGTAAAAAAAGTAATTAGCAGTACTATTAGGACTGATTTAAAAGACCCTAGGATTGCATCTATGACTAGTATTGTAGATGTAGATGTGACGAGGGATCTTAGTTACGTTACAGTCTATATTAGTGTATTAGGATCAGATAAAGAAAAAAGAGAAACACTTGAAGGACTTAAAAAAGCTAGCGGATATTTGAGAAAAGAAATCGGTAAGAAAGTAAAATTACGCATTGTACCTGAAGTTATTTTTAAGATGGATACTTCAATTGAAAAGAGTTTTGAAATTTTCGAAACTCTTTCAAAGTATCGGGCGCAAAATGAAAGTAAGGATACGGATAATGAATAGATTACTGAAACTTATCAACGAAAGCAATGAAATTGCAATTATTGCACATGTGAATCCAGATGGTGATAGTGTTAGTTCGATATTAGCGTTAGGACTAGCACTAAGAAAGGTTAATAAGCAAGTTGTTACTATATTAAACGATTCTCTGCCTAAGAAATTATTCTTTCTACCAGCCAAAGAACATCTTACTGTATTTGATGTTAAAAAGCACTCTAAATTTGATATTTGCTTTGTATTAGATTGCGGAAGTAAAAGTAGGGTAAAGAATGGTGAAAAATTATTTGAGGTTAGCAAAACAATTGTAAACATTGATCACCATATAAGCAATGAGAATTTTGGTGACATTAATATTGTAGATTTAGATGCATCTTCAACTAGTGAAATAATTTATAATGTCCTAGAAAATGATTTAGAAATTCCAATTGATAGAGACATTGCAACTTGCTTGCACACAGGTTTAATGTCAGACACTGGCAATTTTACATACATAAATACAACATCAAGAACTTACTATATAGCTTCAAAATTATTAGAACATGGTGTCGATATTGAGGATATATCATATCATCTTTATCAAAATAAGAGTTTGAACTCAATAAAACTCTTAGGAAATGTCTTAGAAAGCATTGATTTTTATCTTGATAAGAGGCTTGCAATTATTTCCTTTACAGATAAGCAATTATCAAAATATAATGCAAGCTATTTAGATACTAGCGGTATGATTGATTACGCACGTGATATTAGTGGAGTAGAAGTTGCTATTACTTTATACGAGTTTGAAAAAAACAAGGTGAAAGTAAGCGCTAGATCAAAAAAACGTTTTGATGTAAACTATTTAACAAACCAATTTGGTGGCGGTGGGCATAAGAAAGCCGCAGGTGCAATTATTTTTAGCAGTTTAAAAGAAGCAAAGGAAAAATTAGTTGCTTCAGTAGAAAAATCTTTTAGATAGAGCAAGGAAGGCATGAATTGGTGAAGAAATTTAATGGAATAATAAATGTACTAAAGCCACCTGGTATGACATCCCACGATGTCGTTTCATTTGTGAGGAAAACACTAAACATGAAAAGAGTAGGGCACACAGGCACCCTAGATCCTAACGCAGCAGGCGTATTACCTATTTGTGTTGGGCAAGGGACTAAAGTTTCTCAATTCCTACTAGATTCTATTAAGTGTTATAGAGCTGAACTAACCTTAGGGTTTACTTCTGATACTCAAGACAGTTATGGTAATATTACCCATCAAAAAGAAGTGGATATTGACGCTGAGTCTATAAAAAATGCAGTCCTTAGCTTCGTAGGTGATTCTAATCAAATTCCTCCTATGTACTCAGCAGTAAGAATTAATGGGAAAAAATTGTATGAATTAGCAAGAAAAGGCATTAAAATTGAAAGAAAAACTAGATTTATACATGTAAGTAGCATTGATGTTATATACATAAAAGGGAATAAAGTGATATTTGACGTAATTTGCTCAAAAGGAACATATATAAGAACCCTATGTCATGATATAGGGGAGAAATTAGGTTGTGGTGGAATTATGTCTTTCTTGCTTAGAACAAAGACAGGTCCATTTGACTTATCAACTTCAGTTACATTAGAAGAACTTAGACAGTCAAAAGAGGTAGAAAAATATATACTTCCTATAGACTTCCCTTTGTTACATCTGGGCAGAATAGATATTAATCCAAGAGTAGCTAAACTAGCTCTTAATGGAGCTAGAATTTCCTATTTAGATTTTTTAAATAGAGATTTGAATATTTTAATAGGAGACACATTAAGGATATATTTAGAAGATAAATTTATTGGAATTGCAACGATGAAAAAAGATAATAAAGATAAAGACTATATAAAATTTGCAAAGCTATTTGTATAGGTGTATACAACATAGCCTAAAAGGAGTATCCTGATGAATATAATCAAAGAAAATGCACAAATTAATACTAGTATAGCTAGAGGAGTTGCTCTTGGAAACTTTGATGGTATTCATATTGGGCACCAAGAATTACTAAACACTCTTGTAGATAAATGCAATGCACTCAAAATCGAATCTTGCATTTATACATTTGATAATCATCCCTTGTCAATAATTAACAACGTTATACCTTCGCAAATCACAAATTTTGATATAAAAAACAAGATTTTTGAGTCATTAAGTATTGATACAGTAGTGTATGAAAAATTCGACAAACGAATAATGAAATTAAACCCACAAGAATTTATGGAGGAAGTTTTAGTTGAAAAGTTACATGCTAAAATTGTTGTCGTTGGATTTGATTTTAGGTTTGGTTTTAAAGGAGAAGGCGATGTTAACTTACTAAGCCAGCTAGGTAAAAAATATGACTTTACTCTATATGTCATAAGTCCCGTAAAAATAGATAGCGAGAAAGTAAGTAGCTCACTTATCAAAAGATACATTAAAGAAGGTAATATGACTAAAGTGAAAAAACTTATGAGAAGATATTTTTCGCTAGAAGGAGTAGTTGTAAAGGGCAAAAGAAGAGGAAGAGAACTAGGCTTTCCTACTGCGAATATCTCAATAGACAAGAAACAAATACTTCCAAAAGAAGGAGTGTATGCGACTTATGTTAATGTAGATGGAAAAACCTATTTTGGAGCAACTAGCATAGGAAAGAATCCAACATTTTCTGCTGATAGAATATCTATTGAAACCTTCATACTAGAATACGATGGTAGTTTATACGGTAAAAAAATAGGGATAGAATTTGTTAAGAAACTTAGAAATCAAATCAAATTTGATAATATAGATGCTCTAAAGACTCAACTAAGCATGGATGTAGAGAGTGTCAAAAAATATTTACATTATGGTCAAGGTGTGATAGAATAGCAGATGTTAGAAGAACCGATTCTCGGTAGCTTGATTCACCAACATCTACTTAGAATTCGGGGATATAAAGAAGAGGGAGGTGGAAGTATGAATTTGGAAGAAAAAAAAGTCGTTATTGATTCATATAAACTACATGAAACAGACACTGGTTCTCCAGAAGTTCAAGTAGCTATGCTTACAAAAAGAATCAATGACTTAAACGATCATCTTAAAATGCATAAAAAAGATCATCATTCACGAAGAGGATTGCTTAAGATGGTAGGAAAAAGAAGAAATTTACTTAAGTATGTAAAAGCACAAGATGTTGAAAGATACAGAGAATTAATAGCAAAATTAGGATTAAGAAAATAGATTTAAGAGCGGGGTATCCCGCTCTATTATTAAATTCTAAGAAATTTTGCATAAAAATTATTTGACTTCTGAGAGGAGGAGTAAAAATGCATAAAATTTTTAAAACAGAAATTGCAGGAAAAGCTTTCGAGGTTGAAGTAGGAAAGTTAGCACTACTTGCTGATGGAGCTTGTATTCTAAGATATGGAGATACGGTTATATTGGTAACAGCATGTTCTTCTAAAGAACCTCGTGAGGGAATTGACTTTTTCCCGTTGAACGTTGAATATGCCGAAAAAATGTATTCAGTAGGTAAAATCCCAGGTGGTTTTATTAAAAGAGAAGGAAGACCTTCTGAAAAATCTGTGTTGTCTGCTCGTCTAATAGATAGACCAATTAGACCATTATTCCCTAAAGGATATCGTAATGATGTACAAGTTATTGCTACTGTTCAATCGGTAGATCAAGATTATGCTCCAGAAACTGTTGCTATGATAGGCTCATCAATTGCTCTTTCAATTTCTAGTATACCTTTTATGGGGCCAACTGCTGCTGTAATAGTTGGAATGATAGATGGAAAAGCTATAATTAATCCTACGAGTGAAGAAAGTGAGATTTCTGACCTGCATTTAGTTGTATCAGGTACAAAAGATGCAGTTATGATGATTGAAGCAATGTCAAATGATTTAACAGAAGAACAAATGCTAGACTGTATTTTACTAGCACATGATGAAATCAAAAAAATTGTTGAGTTTATTGAAGAAATCGTTAGTGAAGTAGGAAAAGAAAAAGTAGAATATCATGCTAACACGATTGACGAAGAAATTGAGAGTAAAGTTCGTGGCTTTGCCACAGCAAAGCTTATAGAGGCTATTAAGACAAAAGAAAAAACAGAAAGAAACAGTAATATTGATGCCGTTAAAGAAGAAACTAAAGAATTTTTTTCTGCTGACTATGAAAATCAGTTAAAAGATATTAGTGAACTACTTGGCAAAATTGTAAAAGAAGAAATTCGCAGAATGATTTTAGATGAAGGTGTTAGACCAGATGGTAGAAAACTAGATGAAATTAGAGAAATAACTTGCGATATTTCGTTGCTTCCTAGAACTCACGGAACTGGTTTATTTACTAGAGGGCAAACTCAGGTGCTTACTATAGCGACTTTAGGAGCATTAGGCGATGTGCAAATAATTGATGGGCTAGGCGACGACGAATCTAAGAGATATATGCATCACTATAATTTCCCTCCATTTAGCGTAGGAGAAACAAGACCTATAAGAGGACCAGGAAGAAGAGAAATAGGTCACGGTGCTTTAGCAGAAAGAGCATTAGAGCCGATGATTCCAAGTAGAGATGAATTCCCTTATACTATTAGGTTAGTGTCTGAAGTTCTAAGTTCAAACGGGTCATCATCAATGGCAAGTGTTTGCGGTAGCACATTAGCTATGTTAGATGCAGGCGTTCCGCTTAAGAATATGGTTGCTGGTATTGCAATGGGTTTAATTAAAGAAGAAGAAAAAGTTGCTATTTTATCAGATATTCTAGGAATGGAAGATTTCCTAGGAGATATGGATTTTAAAGTAGCAGGGACTCAAAAGGGTATAACGGCAATTCAAATGGATATTAAAATCAAGGGAATAGGCAGAGAAATCTTAAAAGATGCTCTAGAACAAGCAAGAGTAGGAAGACTATTCATTCTAAATAAAATGCAAGATTTAATTTCAGAGCCAAAACCTGAACTTTCACCTTACGCTCCAAAAATTATTCAGATGAAAATAGATTCCGAAAAAATTAGAGATGTTATTGGCGCTGGTGGTAAGATTATTAATAAAATTATTGATGAGACAGGCGTCAAAATAGATATAGAAAATGATGGTTCAATATTTATATCTGCACCAGATCAAGAATCTGGTAGAAATGCACAAGAAATAATTGAAAACATCGTGAAAGATCCTGTTGTTGGTGAAGTATACAAAGGAAAAGTCATAAAAATAATGAACTTTGGTGCTTTTGTAGAAATTTTACCAGGTAAAGAAGGATTAGTGCATATTTCGCATATTGCTCGCGAGAGGATAAACAAAGTTGAAGACGTTTTAGCTGAAGGGCAAGAAATTGAAGTGAAGGTTATTGAGATTGATCCGCAAGGGAAAATCAGTTTATCAAGAAAAATGCTGTTACCAAAGCAGTCTTATAATGAAAGAAAAAAAGAAGACAAGTAACTATAACTATAACTATAAACATAAACTAACTAACTAAGGTTTATGTTTTTTAAAAGAAAATTGCATATCTTTAATGCTTAGGAATATAATATTAAAACGACTTATGCAGGGGGTCAGGCTTGAAGGGGTGTCGTGGGGACGTTTCGTTTGACACCTCTTATCTAAAAATCTGTAAAAAGGTGTCAAACGAAACGTCCCCACGACACCCCCCGAAAGCGAGTTTGTCAACTTCTCAAGCCTGACCCCGTTTGCTCCATCTTAAGCGTTAAGGGGATGATATATAATGCTAATTATTATCGGCAAAAAAGCATTTATTTTTTTAGTTGCGATTTTTTTAATAATGGTTTTGTTTACTGTGGGAACATTAATACATTCAGGTAGTATACGACATAGCAGTACTGTATATAATAGAAGTATTGAAAAACCAGTGAAAGAGGAGTGATTGACTCGAAATACATTGCTTTTGCATGTAACGTAGACTGGGGAAATGAAAATATTCCTGAAATACTTTCCATTTTGGAAGAAAAAAATGTAAAAATTACATTTTTTGTTGCTGGTAGATGGAGTGAAAAATACCCTGAATTATTAAATAGCATTATAAGAGGGGATCATTAAATTGCAAGCCACGGGCATAGACATCTTAACTACAGCAAATTATCTCTTGAAGAGAATTTAGAACAAATTATTTTGGCTGAAAAAATAATCTCACAACATATCAAATTAGAACCTAAATTTTTTTCGCCACCATCAGGCGCATATAACAAGAATACACTTTTAGCAGCACAAAAGCTAGGGTACAGAACAATATTGTGGTCTATTGACACAATTGACTGGAAAAAGGGTAGCACGAAGGATGTTATTATAAAACGAGTATTAGAAAGAGAAAATCTTAGAGGTTCGATAGTATTGATGCATCCTAAAAAGGAAACAGTAAAAGCGCTAGCCTATTTAATAGATTCGCTTAGAGAAATGGAAATAGAGGTAGGTAGAGTCAGTGATGTGTTGTATTGATTTTACTGATATATTAAGATTAGTTATGTGTTTCACCCGTTTGTCACCCTGAGCGAACGATGTGAGTCGAATGGGTCTCGGCTTTAAGTCTGCGGATACTCTGCTTAGCATTTTTTATTTCACTACATTAGTAAATTTAACAGAGAGGATTTGTGTATTTTGAATAACCAAATGTACAAAAAATTTAATTTAAAAAATGGGATTAGAGTAGTAACAGAACATATTCCACATGTTAACTCAATATCAATTGGCGTATGGATAGAAGTAGGATCGAAAAACGAAGACAAAACAATAAATGGAGCTTCTCATTTTATTGAACATATGTTATTTAAAGGAACAGATAAAAGAAATGCAAAAAATATTGCTAATACAATTGACGGCATTGGGGGGCATATAAATGCATTTACGGGGAAAGAGTGTACTTGTTATCATGTTAAAGTGCTTGACTCTCACTACAAGTTAGCGATTGATATTTTAGCAGATATTCTTCTTAATTCGAAATTTGATGAAGTTGAAATAGGAAAAGAAAGAAGTGTAATAATTGAAGAAATAAGCATGTATGAAGATTCTCCAGAAGATTTAGTACATGATCTGTTGTCTCAAACATTATATAATAATCATTCACTTGGGCTTTCAATATTAGGGACGAGAAAGAGTCTTTCTGATTTAGATAGAAAATCTTTGCTAGATTATATGAAAAAATATTATATCGCAGACAACATTGTAATTTCAGTTGCAGGCAATTTTGAAGAAAATAGATTGATTGAAGAGATAAAAGAGAAATTTGGTAAGATGAATGGCACTCGACGTATTTATAAAAATAGAAATACGATTGATTATAACTTTAAGCGAGCAAGTAAAATTAAGGATATTGAACAAACACATTACTGTCTCGGCTTTAAAGGTGTTTCTCTACTTAACAGAAAAGAGCTTTACCCTTTATTAGTAGTTAATAACCTTTTAGGTGGTAGTATGAGCTCTAAACTTTTTCAAAAGATTAGAGAAGAAAAAGGATTAGCCTATTCCGTCTACTCATATCCGTCTATTTATAAGAACGGTGGTTCATTGAATATTTATGCTGGTACAAACGCAAATCAATTGGGTCAAGTAAAAGAACTAATTTTTAGTGAGTTAAACGAACTTGTTAACAAGGGAATACAAGATGAAGAACTAACACAAACCAAAGAACAGCTAAAAGGCAATTATATACTAGGTTTGGAGAGCACTAGTAGTAGAATGTCTTCTATAGGAAAATCTGAGTTACTTCTAAACAAAATATATACACCAAAAGAGATTATTAGTTTGATTGATTGCATTGATATCGAAAGTGTTAATGAAATAATAAATAAAGTGATAAATCTAAATAATTTTGCTTCGGTAATAGTGAGTAATACAGAATAATTAAGAAAGTATAGCGAGCTATGAAAGAGCCAATTTATATAGCTAAATGACTTTGTATGGGGGTGGACTAAGTGAGATTTAGCACAATTAGTGGGAAAGAAATTGTTAATTTGAGTGATGGAAGTCGTTTGGGGATTATTGGCGACTCGGATATTTTGATAGACGAAAAAACAGGTAAAATTAAGGCTCTTTTAATGCCTGCGAACAAAAGTGTTTTTAGTTTTTTTCAAAGGAAGCTTTTTTTGAGATTCCCTGGGATTCTATCAAAAAAATAGGCAATGATATGATAATTATAGAATTAGAAGATGAAAAAAGGGATCTAAATTTTTAGAGTCGAGGATTACAAGTTGAGCATTGATTTTTAAAATAGAGCATATATGAAGAGAAGTTGGCAAAAATACTTCTATACTATACGAGAGGTGAAGTGATGACAAAAGATTTGAATAATAAAGTGACGACTGTGAAACTTGCACAAAAATTATATGGAGAAGGAAAAGACTATGATAAAGAGAAAAAAGAAAGCAAACAAAACTTGACTAACATCAATGAATTAGGAACTCCGTACATACCAGGTAGAATTGACGATTCTATTTTCGTGTTGCCAATAATAGGGCAAATTGAAGGGCACATTTTATCCCCACCACAAAACAAATCAACAAAATACGAACATATTATTCCTCAGTTGGTAGGTGTTGAGAGAGACAAAAAAATCAGAGGATTATTAGTAATTTTAAATACCGTAGGAGGCGATGTTGAGGCAGGCCTTGCGATTTCGGAGTTGATTTCGAGTTTATCAAAACCTAAAGTAACTTTAGTACTTGGTGGAAGCCACAGTATAGGAGTCCCACTCGCAACAGCAGGAGACTATTCATTTATTGCCCCATCAGGGACGATGACAATTCATCCAATAAGAATGACAGGACTAATAATAGGAGTACCACAAACCTTTAAGTATTTTGCTAAGATGCAAGAGAGGATTGTTGATTTTGTTGTCAGGGCATCTAATATTGACAAACAAAAATTAACTGAGTTAATGAATTCAACGGATGTGTTTGCAAATGATATTGGTACAATTTTAGTAAGCAAAGAAGCGGTGGATTACAATTTAATTGATGAAGTGGGTGGGTTAAATAGCGCATTATTGAAGTTGAAAGAATTAATTAGGTTGCATGAGACAGAAAAAAAATATTAGATTAAAGGATTTTAAAAGATATTGTAGAACTTATACATAATCGGAGTGATGGTATGCTAAGACAAAGAAAAAGTAAAAAAAATCCAACAAAACAATTAAAACAATTTCAATTTAGTAACGAAGTCAAGGGGATATCTATTATAGCATTAGGTATAATGCTGTTAATTAGCATTCAAGGTTATGGTGCTGGAAAAGTTGGGGAAATGACAAGAAGTCTGTTGCTGGGTTTATTTTCCACTGCCTCTCTTACCTTACCGTATATTGTGATTTTATGCGGGATACTAATGTTTACGAGCTCACGTATTTGGGATGGTCGCAATAATATAGCATTTTTTTCTTTACAGTATTTTTGTTTGTTTGTGTTATTTTCTCTTAGAGACATAGACTTATTAGAAGATGTTTTTGCTCTGCCATTTAATAAAAGTATTGAAGCTTATTATTTGCTCGGATTAGATGGAGTTGGCGGCGGTGTTTTTGGGAATTTAATAACATATCTACTTGTGCAATTAATTGGTATATCAGGCACTTACATACTACTAATTAGTGTATTTATCATCTCTATTTTGATATATACTAAAATATCTTTACTTTCAATTTTAGTATACATAAAAAGTATTTCTATAAAGAGTTTTTTATATATTAAATCTATTACTGTAAACTTTATCTTTGTACCAAATACTAAAAATGAAAGAAACAAGAACTCTAAGACTAATGAGATTAGAAAAACTTTAACAAAAGGAATAAAGTATAAAAATTTATTCGATCCAACAGAGAAAACACAGGAAATAAAAATTCTTGAATTTAATGATGAGTCGACTAACAATGATTCTGATAACAAACATGAAAAGATAAAAAAACTGCTCGCATCTCAGCCTAATATCAAAGATGAAGAGATAGTTCAAATAGAGATGGGAAGCTTAGTTAAAGATAGAAAAGTTGAATATATTATTCCAAGTATAGAGTTACTAGCGGAAGAAGAATCACAGTCTAACACGTCTGACAAAAGGAATATTATAAAACAAGCAAAAAAACTAGAAGAAACTCTAGAAAATTTTGGAGTAAAGGCAAAAGTAGTTCAAGTTAGCAAAGGTCCTGTAATTACTAGATATGAACTTCAGCCTTTTGCTGGTGTAAAAGTAAGTAAAATAGTTAATCTAAGCGATGATATTGCACTTAATTTAGCTGCTCCATCAATAAGAATAGAAGCGCCAATACCAGGAAAGGCTGCTATTGGTATAGAGATTCCAAACGCGGATACTTCAATAGTTAGTTTAAGAGAAGTAATAGATTCTAAGAATTATAAATCAACTACTTTTAATGTTCCATATGCTTTAGGTAAAGATATCTCCGGCAATCCTGTAATTGCAGACATTAGTCAAATGCCTCACCTGTTAGTAGCAGGTGCCACAGGTTCAGGAAAAAGCATATGTATTAATGCAATTATATTAAGTATTCTATTTAAGTCTAACCCAGATATGGTTAAATTGATTTTAATCGACCCAAAAGTAGTAGAACTAAATCAATATAATGGAATACCACATTTATTGATTCCCATTGTAACTGATACAAAAAAAGCTGCTGGAGCACTCAATTGGGCAGTTCAAGAAATGACTAGAAGATATAATTTGTTTGCTGAAACCAGAACAAAAGATATTAACTCATATAACTTAAAAGAAACCGAAGAAAACTTACCTTTTATAGTCATTATTGTTGACGAATTGGCTGATTTAATGATGGCATCAGCAAATGATGTCGAAGACAGCATTTGCCGCCTAGCTCAAATGGCAAGGGCATCAGGGATTCATATGATTATTGCTACTCAACGACCTTCTGTTGACGTTATCACTGGGACTATAAAAGCAAATATTCCATCGAGAATAGCTTTTTCTGTAACTTCGGTTACCGACTCAAGAACAATACTTGATATGGGTGGTGCTGAGAAGTTATTAGGTAAAGGGGACATGTTATTTTATCCTTCAGGAGCAAGCAAACCACTTAGAATCCAAGGTGCGTATGTCTCTGAGAAAGAAATCGAGGCTGTACTATCTTTCATTAAAAACCAAGTAGATAATCCTGTTTACGAAAAAGAAATCATTACCCGTATAGAACAAAAAGATTCTATAAATGAAGAAGTAACTGACGATCTATTTTATGCTGCACTAGACCTAGTAGTAGACCATCAACAAGCTTCAATATCAATGCTACAAAGAAAACTAAGAATCGGATATACTAGGGCGGCAAGAATAATTGATGACCTCGAAGAAAAGGGGATAGTAGGTCCACATGAAGGAAGCAAGCCTAGACGAGTTTTAATAACACAAGAAGATAAAATGAAAACGACTAGCACTAGCTGTGAAGGAGCAACGGACTAATGAAATTAAAGGTGTACTTAGAACCTCTCGGATGTCCTAAGAATTTAATTGACTCGGAGACTATGCTAGGATTAATGAAAGAAGATGGATATATAATATCAGATAATCCAAGCGAAGCCGAAATTGTAATAATTAACACTTGTGGTTTTATAAACGATGCAAAGGAGGAATCAATCAACAAAATAATAGAACTTGGCTATTTAAAGAATAACAAGTTAAAACTACTAGTTGTAGCAGGTTGCCTTGCAGAACGATATCAATCTGTCTTGACAGATGAATTACCAGAAATTGATGTAATTGTTGGCACAGGTAATGTTAGTGAAATAGTAGATGTTATTACTAAGGGAATAGATGCTACTAACGAAGAAAATGGAAGATGCGTAATAATCAGAGCAGGAGAAATTAGTAATAATATCCCAGAAGCATTACCCAGAAAAATGCTTACACCCAATCATACGGCGTATTTGAAAATTTCCGATGGTTGTGATAATATTTGTTCGTATTGTATAATTCCTACTCTAAGAGGAAAATACAGAAGCAGAAAAATAGAGAATATTGTTAACGAGGCAATCGATTTGACTAAAAGAGGAGTGAAGGAAATCATTCTAGTTGCACAAGATACAACTAGATACGGTATAGACATTTATAATAAGTTAATGTTACCTGAACTGCTTAGCCAACTTAATGATGTAGAAGGAATAAAGTGGATAAGAATTCTGTACGCTTATCCTGAAATGATAACAAATGAATTAATAGATACTATAGCTAGTTGCGAGCGAGCATGTAATTATATCGACATGCCAATACAACATTCTAGTAACGAAATATTAGCTAAAATGAATAGACGATCTACAAAAGAAATGCTGATTAGCGTAATTGGTAGATTAAGAGCGAACATACCTAATATTACAATTAGAACTACATTAATTGTAGGGTTTCCTGGTGAAAAACAAGAACATTTTGAAGATTTAGAGACATTTGTTGAAGAAAATAAATTTGATCGATTGGGAGTATTTTCTTATTCAAAAGAAGAAGGGACTTTAGCTGAAACTTTTGCTGACCAAATAGAAAGCAAAATTAAAGAAGATAGAAGAAAAAAAATAATGGAAATTCAGCAATCAATTTCTTTAATGCACAATAGAAATAAGATAGGGCAAACATATGAAGTTATAATAGAAGAGATACTAGAGGACAATGAGTATGTGGGTAGAACTTATGCTGATGCTCCAGAGATAGACGGGGTCGTATATTTCTATTCTAAGTTATCCAGAGAAATTGGAGATATTGTAAATGTCAGAATTAATAACGCAATAGAATATGATTTGATGGGAGATGTGACAAATGAATTTGCCAAATAAGATTACAATAGCAAGAATTTTATTGATTCCACTTTTTATGGTAACTTTATTAAGTAGAATTCCGTATGGAGGTGAAATAGCAGCTTTTATATTTATCATAGCCGCCTTGACAGATTCATTAGATGGGTACATTGCGAGAAAGAACAAGATGATAACAAATTTTGGTAAATTCATGGATCCCCTTGCTGATAAATTATTAATTTCAGCAGCTTTAATTTCGCTAGTAGAAATGGGAGAAATATCAGCGTGGGTTGCATTTATTATAATAGGGAGAGAATTAACCATCAGTATATTAAGAGCAGTAGCAGCCGCAGAAGGATTAGTTATAGCTGCAAGTTGGTGGGGGAAAGTTAAAACCTTTACACAAGTCACCGCAATTATTATAATACTTTTAGGTAATTTCCCCTTTAGTTTAATTGGGGTGCCTCTAGACGACATCGTGTTGGGGATAGCTGTAATAGTTACCATTATTTCTGGAATGGACTACTTAAAAATAAACAGGCATATTTTAAATGGAAAATAGACAGGGAGTTTTAAAAATACTTTTTTGATTAAAAAAAGGGGAGAGGTTTTTAAAAAATGAAGAATATTGTTAACAGTTTTGCAGAAATAAAAGAGTATATGAAGTTGTGGGTAGGACAGACAGTATCGCTAGTAGGAACAAGAATGACGGCTTTTGCGATTATGATTTGGATTTGGGGAGAATACGATAGCGCAATTCCTGTTACCAATTTTGCTTTTTTCGTAGCTGCTGCAGTAGTATTAGTAAGTCCTTTTGCAGGGGTACTAGTAGATAACAATAATAAGAAGTTTGTTATGGCAGTATCTGACGTAATATCAGGAGTAGCATCAATTGGTTTGCTAATTCTTATTCATTTAGGGATATTAGATTTATGGCATTTATACGTATATGCTACTGTAACTGGAGCAGTAGGCGCATTTCAAATGCCTGCATTTATGGCAGCAATACCTATTATTGTTCCGAAAGAACATTTACCACGTGTTGGCGGGTTAATGGCAATTTCTAAAATGGCATCAAGAATAGCAGCGCCTCTTTTAGGAGCAGTTGTAATTAGAATTTTTGATTTTTCTACTATACTTTGGATTGACGTTGTAACATTTATTTTCGCAATAATACTTCTTATTGCAACTAGAATACCTGAGGACGTTAAGAAAAAAGCGATTACTGATAAATTAGGAATGTTTGACGACATGAAAAAAGGTTTTGTATATATAATTAAAAACAATTCACTTTTTGCAATTTTAATAATGTTTCTTATAGTAAATTCTATTACTGCTGTTGCAGCAACTTTGATGAACCCTTTAGTACTCGCGAGAACACAAAACAATGAAGTAGCATTAGCGATTGTCTTAGCAGTCGCCGCAGTTGGTGGAATTTTGGCAGGTATGTATATGGCAAGTGTAAAAGCAGATTTTAAAAAAATGCACGTAATGCTTGTTTCTATTTTCTTACTTGGATTAGGAGTATTTTTAATGGGGACAGGGCAGAACGTCATAATAATATCTATTGGAGCTTTTACGATGTTTTTCTTTGCAGTTATAGCAAGTGTTTCTAACACTTCTTTTGTCCAAACTAAAGTTAGAAGAGATATGTTAGGACGTTATTTTTCAGCTTCAAATATGATAGTCCAGCTAGCAATCCCTATTCTTATGATAATTTCAGGTCCATTAGTAGAATATTACTTTAACATAGGAATTGTAAATCCTAACTCGTTCTTGTACAACTTACAGTGGATAGTTGGAAGTGGCGAGGGTGGAGGCATAGGATTAATGTTTACTAGCATAGGTGTTATTACTGCAATAGTAGCTGTAGTTAGTTATTTCATTAAGCATATAAGAGATGCAGAAGACGTTATGGTCGACGCGACTGAGTAAGCACTAGATAAAAATTGAAAAATATGAATACTAGAAAAAACCATAAGCCTCTATAAACAGATGCTTATGGTTTTTTAACTGGCAGAAAGACAGGGGACGGTTCTCTTAGGGATCAATCAGAAGTTTTGCCCCAGAAATGGCACAACCATCAGCTTTGAAGCTATAGTTGTGCCT
>JAJOKP010000009.1:49279-64595 GCA_021129775.1 Clostridiales bacterium | reverse complement strand
GATATGTTTTTACAAACAATTGAGCTATACAAGCGAGCTTGCGAGTCGAATGAGCCCAGGATGTTCGACACATATTTTCCTCTTAACAGCAACAAACAAACTGATGAGGGCAGGCAATTATTTTTAACTTCATTGACGAAGCTCTCAAAATTCCGATATAATATAGGTATAAATATTGAGCATAAGGAGGTTTAGAAAATGCCAAGTATTAGACCGATTTCCGATTTAAGAAACAATGCTAATGCAATTTCTGAATTCTGCCACCGAACAAGAGAGCCGATTTATATTACGAAAAACGGAGTAGGCGATATGGTGGTTATGAGTGTAGAAACCTACGAATTTCAGCAGGCTCTGGTTAATTTGTATACAAAGCTTGCTGAAACTGAGGAAGAAATTGCAAAGGGTGCAGAGTGTGAGGATTTTTTTGAGGTTGTCAAACACCTAAAGAGTAGTGTTCATGGACAGCTATAAGGTGAAAATCTATCCAGTTGCCAAACCTACACTGCAATTCACGGTATTTATCAATTGGTTCATATTCATGCGACAATTTTGCTCCGTCACCAGCTGTTACCAAGACAGCAATGCATATAGACTGAGGCTCAAAAGAGAAATAGAAAATGGATACTTCTCGACCAATAATTAAAAAAACTTTGCCAAAAAATCTTCTGGTGTCATAGCTGGGACAGGGGAGTTAATAAAGCCTTTAGTGTTGCGTGTAATGATATATTCAATTTTTGCGCGTTCAGCACAAATAAAAATTAGCGCATCTTCAAAGTCATCGACTTCTGAATGAAAGGTTTTCTTTACGTCTTTTGCTGTTACATCGATAATATCCACAAGTTGCAATAGAATACCGATGGATTTGTGTGATTTCTGTTTGTCTTTTAAATAACGACTTAGTACATAATAGATATCAGTAATAGAATTTGCGGTGACAAAACCTTGCACTTGATGTATTTCTACTAACCGTAAGACTTTGGAGGAAGACTTAACAAAGGGTTCCCTGTTTTGCAATACATCTAATGATGACGTTGTTATCAATGATTATTTTCATGTTTTGTTAGTCGCTCCTTTCGCGCAGCATCCATAGTGTAACCATCATTGGGAATAATTCCTTTGAGTTGGGTTACTAAACTTACTTTTTTATCTATCGGGATTGAGACCTGAGCTATAGGAATGCCGTTACGTGTGATGATAAGATCCTCTTTGTTTACTAGTGCTAGATAGTGCCCTAAGTTTTTTTTGAATTCGGTTGCAGTTACTTGTAGCACAAAGAACCCTCTTTTAGAATTTATTGTGAACAATCTTTATCTTATTATACCATGAAACGTGCGAATCGCAAATCTTTTTCCGCACTCTGTGCTTTCGTTTAATAAAGTATTATAGCATGAAAAATCAGGAGCTTCAATGTGCAGGAGGTTTTAATCTACTATGAGTAGTCCAGAATAATAATTTATTAAGATGTGCAACCACTGCTTCCTCATCATCAATTTCATAAAATTCTTGTAAACTTAGCTTTATGTTATACGCCCTTAAAGTTTTTAAATTCGTTTTTGCTAGACTCTGCATCTGTTCTTGTTGCTTCGCCGTAAGATTTTTCGGGTTTTTAGGCCATATGTATCGTGTTTTTCTTTGCACTTCGTTTTCTTTTAATTCTTCACGCCTTACTTGATCTACAGATTCGTTTATTCTTTTTTATAACATGAAACTTATCAAATGTAATATTAGCATCAGAGAAATGCTCACTAACCCCTTTAATAAATGCTGGGGACATATCACAACTTACATTTTTCACAGAGTGTATATCGCCATTATGATCTTTGAATGTTTAGAAATAAAGGGTTATCAATGAGGCAAATAGAAATACTAATAGAAATTAGTCTTTGTGCAATAGAAAGAGATAAAATGATTTTTAAACTACATTATGATAAAACAAAAGGGAACCTAACAATGACAAAAACAATAAAAGCAGCAAAATCAGTAACAATAATAATGACATTCACACTAGCAAGTAAATTTCTTGGTTTTTTCAGAGAAATGTTAATAGTAAACAAATTTGGTGCGGGAGAAGGGACAGATGCTTTTTTTGTTGCTATGACTGTTACCGCACTTCTAGTTGGGATAATTGCGGTAGGAGTTAATACTACATTGATACCTGTTCTAGCAGAAATTGAATCGAAAGAAGGTACATACATCCAATGGATTTCGAATTTATGCAACACATTGGATAGGGTTACTTCATAACTAAGAGACGTTACCCGCGAGTCAGCACAGTTGACAAAGCAGAGCAGACATGATAGCATAATTTAAAATATGATATTTTGAATTATGTTTAGGAGGGTTCTGTAGTTATGAAATTTGTTAATCGTAAAAACGAGTTAAGAATTTTAAATGAAGAGTATATTAAAGAGGGTTCAGCGTTTACCGTTATCTACGGGAGAAGGAGAAAAGGGAAGACTACGCTGATTAAGGAATTTATTAAGGATAAAAAAGCAATTTATTTCTTTGCCGACACGCAAAACGAGAAAATTCAGATTGCAAGATTTCAAGATCAAATAGCGAATTTTTATAATGATGATTTTATTAGAAAAATTGACATAAACACGTGGGAAGCGCTGTTTGAGTATATAGAGAGCAAAATAAACGCGGCACAAAAAACCATATTAGTTATTGATGAATTTCAATACTTAGTAAAAAGAAATAAACATTTCTCGTCAGTTTTTCAGAGAATATTTGATACTAGATTTAAAGATAAAAATATAATGATAATATTATGTGGTTCTTTAATTAATATGATGTATAGGGAGACATTAGCTTACAATAGCCCACTTTATGGAAGAAGAACATCGCAAATAAATTTGAAGCAGATTCCTTTTAAGTATTACAAGGAATTTTTCGGTGCAAAAACAAATATTGATTTTGTAAAATTTTATAGCATAACAGGAGGAATTCCAAAATATATAGAAGTGCTTAATAAGGAGGAGAATATTTTTGAAATAATAAATAACGAATTGTTAAATAAGAATAAGTTTTTATACGTTGAACCGAGATTTATATTGCAAGAAGAAGTCAATGAGGTTTCAACATATTTTTCGATATTAGAAGCAATAGCGGCAGGGAACCGTAAATTGAGCACAATAACAAAAAGATTAGGCATGCAATCTAATAGGTTAACAGTTTATTTGAAACAATTGTTTGAATTAGATATTATAGAAAAAATAGTACCTGTGACCGAAACCAATCCAGAAAAAAGTAAAAAAGGACTCTATTTCATAAAGGATAATTATTTTAAATTTTGGTTCAAATTTATCTTCCCTTACCAAAGCTATTTAGAAATAGAAAACAAAGAGTTCGTATTAGAAAAAATAGCGAGTGAATTTGATTTGTACGTCTCAGAAACGTTTGAAGATATTTCGAAAGATCTGTTATTTGAGTTGGAACTTCCTTTTATAGTTAAAAAACATGGGAAGTGGTGGGATAGAAACGCAGAAATTGATGTAGTTGCAATAGGTGAAGACGAAATATTATTTGGCGAATGTAAGTGGTCAAATAAACATATTGGTCTAAACATTTTGAAAAAATTAAAAGAGAAAGCAAAACTTGTTAACTGGAGGAAGAATACAAGAAAAGACTTCTACATTTTATTTTCAAAGTCAGGATTTAGCGAAGAACTAACTGAACTAGCAAGGAAAGATAAAAACATCCTTTTGATTGGAATTGACGATTTTTTTGTCGCCGAGACTAGGCAGTAGGGGCAGAGGGAGGGGCCGAGGGGACGCTTCTTGTGGTACTTTTCCCATTTTATCTATTTTTTCCCTATCTATTTTCGCTGTTGTTGTTTGCGTTTCTGCTGCGCTCTTTAGGATTGCGTTTGAATTATTTATTGAACCAGTTTGGAGTTGATAAATACACTATAAGGGGAACTGGTAAAAGTGGAGTTAAATTGACACTACTAATTTGTGTGCTCTACGCTATATCAGATGAAACGCATCAATTTTTTTTCCTGATAGAAGTGCGCAACTTTCGGATGTTTTGGTTGATAGTGTTGGAGCAGTTGTAGGAATTGTGATGTATTTGGGATGTAGCAGAATAAAACTTAAAACAATTATCCGTCGAGCTAGACTTTAGCCAAGGCGGTATTTTTTTACGAAAAAATATTTTTAAATTTACATTGATAGGAACATTTGCTTGCGATAAAATAGTAAGCAGAGAGTACGAACATGAGTTCAGTGAAAATAATATGATTAGTTATACAAAGGTGATTTTATGGCTAAAAAGAATAAAATAAAACGTAGCTTAGATGATTTTATTAAGAGATTTCCAGAATTAGAGAGTATTAAGGAGAATATGTGGGAAGTCTTTTTGGAAATGGTAAAAACTTATAAAAATGGTGGAAAGGTTCTCGTTTGCGGCAATGGTGGTAGTGCAGCAGATGCAGCTCATATTGTTGCTGAACTAATGAAAAGCTTTATGTTTAAGAGAGAATTAAAAGGGAAAGAAAAATATAATCTGCCATGGATTAGCAAAGATGATTCTAATAGTATTTTAAATCAATTGGAATATGGGTTACCAGCTGTAAATCTGTGTGCGCATATTGCATTAAATACTGCTTTTGCTAATGATGTGAATTCAGATTTGATTTCTGCTCAGCAAGTATTTGTTTTAGGCAAGCAGAATGATTTATTCATAGGAATTTCTACGTCATGAAACTCAAAGAATGTATATATGGAGGTGTAGTAGCAAAATCAAAAGGAATGACATGTGTAGCGTTAACAGGTAGAAAAGGTGGTTGCATGAAAGAAGATTTTGATATAACAATAAGCGTTCCTTCAAATATTACACTAATAGTACAAGAATATCACTTGCCAATTTACCATGAATTATGTAAATGGGTTGAAGAATATTTTTTTGCAAATAGAAAGGGGGAATGAAATGTATTATATAGGAATTGACATTGCTGGTACAAAAATTTCTGTTGTTTTATCAGATAATAAATACAATATACTAGATAAAGTGAAATTGGTTGCTGATATAACAAAAGATGCTATAGAAATTCTAAATGTTATTGTTGAACAAATTAAATTTATGATTATAAAAAATAATTTTAAAATAGAAAAAGTGAAAAGCATAGGAATTAGTTGCGGTGGACCTTTAGATAGTAAAAAAGGTATAATTTTATGTCCGCCTAATTTACCAAAATGGAAAAACATAAAAATTAAAGAGTATTTTGAAAATATACTTCGACTTCCTACATACATACTAAATGATGCTAATGCATGTTGTGTAGCAGAATGGAAATTGGGAGCAGGAAGAAGCTATAAAAATATTGTTTTTTTAACTTTTGGAACTGGTATGGGAGCGGGTCTGATATTAGATAGTAAGCTATATGTAGGAACTAATAACCAAGCAGGAGAAATTGGACATATTAGAATTGACGAAAATGGTCCTTTTGGATATGGGAAAAATGGATCTTTTGAAAGTTATTGTAGTGGAGCTAAGATTATCAATACTAATAGATATTTTAAATCGTGAATTAATAATAATTGGAGGTGTTTATACTCAAGCAGAAAACTATTTTCAAAAAATTATTAATAAAGTTATAGAAGAGGAAGCATTACAAATAAATAGAAAATCATGCAAAATTGTTCCAGCTAAATTGAGAGATAATATAGGAGATTATGCAGCATTAATTACTGCTTTTGGAAATTATTAAGGTGAAGAGTGAATAATAAATTTAGTTATCTTCAAATAATAAAGATTCATTACACAAATTCATGAGTTTATTACAATATCGCACATTTGATGAAATTTGGTTATTTGATTTTAACATTATTTTACAACAACTTTAGTGAATATATACAAAAATATAGTCGGACTACTCAACAAAGATATTAGGGAGAAACTTTGGAATCGTAAATAAGATAAAATCAGTTCCGCTTTATGCAACGTATTTGATAGAGTGACAACTAGGGACGTTGTGACAGTTGGCGGGCGGAGTAGAATTGACATGACAGTTGGGGACGGAGTAAAATTGTCACATGAATATGAATCATATTATTAATTTCGCGAGTTGCAGTATAGATTAATGAGTTGATTTAAGAGGACCAAGGGACTCGTCCCCGCGGTTTGAAATAATTTCATTGCAAAAGGATAGTTTATGTAATATAATAAGAGTAATACTTATAGTCTTTCTGTAAAATGTACTATATACTAATAACTAATTCTGTTGGTGAGCTAATCAGACATTCTAGAAAGTTGAATAAATGAGAAAAGCAATAATTCTAATATTATTAATTGTGATAAGTACAACCGCAGGCTTGGAGATCACGTGCAAGTCTTTTGTTGGTCAGTGCATGAATTTACAAGAAACGCCTAGTGGAGCTGACTATAAGGCCGCAGCGGCTGGTTGGTCTTGATTTTAATCTGATAACTTATTTGACTCAAAAAAGGGAGGAAACAAAATGCATTATTTCAAGAAAAAAAGAATACTAATTACAGTGCTGACATTAGCGTTTTTTTTGTTTTCAACATCATTTGCGCTAGCATCAGAGGACGCACAGACAGAATACACAGAAGCAGATTTACACAGTATAAAAAGCATAATCTATCATAATAATATAGAAGTGTTTTCACCTGAAGACCTTGACGGGGAAACGCTTGAAGAATTAATAGAAAAGCTAGACGATCATGCTAGATATTATACAGTAGACGAGTTTAATAGCCTACTAGCAAGGCTGACAGGCGAATATTCTGGAATTGGTGCATATGTCAAAGAAGAAGAAGGAAGAATATATATTGCAGAACCAATAAGAGGTTCGCCAGCATACAGAGCAGGGTTTAGGGCAGGAGATGAAATCTATTCTGTTAACTGGAAGTCAATTAGAGGAATGTCCATAAATGATGCGGTCAATATAATAAGAGGAAAAACAGGGACAAGAGTAGTACTTGGAATAAGAAGAGATGGAGTAGAACGTTCTAAATTCTTTTCTATAACAAGAGCACAAATCGTAATAGAGCCAATATCGCATGAAATTATAGATGGAATTGGACATATTACAATACATACATTTAGCGAACTTACGCCAGCGAGCTTTTTAAACGTAGCAGGAGAAATGTCATCTAAAGATATAAATAGTATAATTATTGACGTAAGAAATAATCCTGGTGGCTCATTAGACAGTGTTGTAGAAGTTGCGCGTCTTTTAGTTCCAGTGGGGCCTATAGTACATATTGAATATAGGGATTCAAAATTAACTCAGGCTTCATTTTTGAGAAATCCTTTCTTTGATAATATTGTAGTTTTAGTAAATGAAAGAAGTGCGAGCGCGTCAGAAATACTGGCAGCTGCAGTGCAAGACACGAAAGCAGGGAAAATAATTGGAACAACAACATATGGAAAAGGTTCGGTACAACGAATTTACTTCTTGCCAAGTGGTGGCGGCTTCAAACAAACAGAAGCACTTTACCTATCACCTAATAATAACAAAATTGATGGAATCGGAATAACTCCAGATTATGTTATTGAACAAGAATTAGATAGTAAAACAGATATACAATTAGAATTTGCAGTAGATTACCTTAAAGATTTGATGATTAAGCAAAGACCATAAGGTATGTCTTTGCTTTTTTGTTTTAGCGAACTGGAAGAAAGGCGGGAGTCATGAAAAAAACAATAACACTTATATTATTAATTGTAATTAGTGCAACCGCAAACGCATGGGCATTTGAGGTTCCAGGATTTGAAGGCGGAATTGGGATTATAATTGCAGATGACGAATATAAATACAAAGAAATGATATTTATTACGGGTGAACCCATCTTAATGGAAGGGACAGTTAGAGTACGCAGAACTGAGAGGGATGGAAGAAGAACGGAGAGATTTACTTTTAACCTTGAAAACACTAAAAGAGAAGCAGAGCTATCAAGGTCTATTAATATTGATATAGCAATTGTAGAAAAAAACGGTCAAAGAACTGAGAATTATACAATTAGTAGTTTTAAGGAAACAATAGAAATTGGCGGAATCGAATTTGAAGCAGATGACAAAACTATACAATGGAGCAAATCAGATGTATATCAACAAAAACCAGGAATTACATTTTTTGCAGGTAATTGGGGCTCAGAAAAAGTATTTACTATCAACGAAATAGAAGGAGAAGTGTTAGTCAATACAACAGGAACAGTAGTTGGTTACGATCAGTTTTGGGGAGCAACAAATACGCAAGTGATGAAGCATTATATAGTGTTCAATAAAAAAGGTGACTCGCCGGTAAATTGGCAAGGAACCGCAACGGTTGAAGTAGTGCATAATAGAACAAAGGATTATCATTATGCAGATAATGCACCAGGGCATATTAGTTTTGCAGGTGGGTTTTTATTAACCGAGGCACAAGAAAACGTGTTAAAATATGCGTACGATTTACCTCGCTTTTGTGAGAATGGAGAAATAATTGCACAAAGAAACGTAGGCATTAACAGCTTAAGCTTAGATACAAATCCTAGTATAGAAAGGCTAATGATTCCATCTATGCGCGACATAGGAGGACATTGGGCAGAAGATGAAATACGCTTTTTAGCTAGTTTAGATGCAATAAATCCAGATGCCACACATTTTGGACCTTCTCTTCCAATGAGCAGGGGAGATTTTGCAAGAGCAGTAGTAGTAGCTATGGGACTTGTTCCTGAAGAAGATACTAACCAGAGACAACGCACAATTACAACGGCAGAAGAATTAACTTTTTTAGACGTTTCAAAAGAAAGTATAAATTATAAATATATCAACATAGTAAATGAAAAAAATATAATGACAGGAATGGGAGAAGGTAAATTCTTTCCGAGTAACACTCTAACAAAGGCTGAATCAGCAATAGTAATGGTAAGACTTCTTGGTCTGAAAGATTTAGCGCCATTACCTCCGTATAGCACAGGATTTAGAGATGATGCAAAAATACCTATTTGGGCAAAAGATTATGTATATGTAGCAAGAAAGTTAGGACTCGTAAATGGAACACCTACAAACTTTTTTCAGCCAGAAAAAGAAATTTCAAAAGCAGAAGCGGTAACAATGATAACGAATTTAATAGACTATTTACAAAATGATATAAGATACGATTTTAGAGAGGGAGTTTTGAATTATTAATGCAGCAGGCAGCAGGGTCAGAGCAGGCAGCAGGGTCAGGGTTGAAAAGTTGAATTGATTCTGCCGTCTATTTAATAAAGGATTCGATTAGATAGTAAGATCAATTCAACTTTTCAACCCTGACCCCGCTCTGCCGATTATATCGTAAGATTTAATAGATACAGGAGGATTAAAAATGCAAACAAAATACATTTTTGTCACAGGAGGAGTAGTATCCTCGCTGGGAAAAGGAATTACAGCAGCATCACTTGGACAACTACTAAAGAGCAGAGGGCTAAATGTATCTTTGCAAAAATTTGACCCATATATTAATATCGACCCTGGAACAATGAGCCCATACCAACACGGGGAGGTTTTTGTTACAGACGATGGAGCAGAAACAGACTTAGATTTAGGACATTACGAGAGATTTACAGATATTAATTTGAGTAAAAACAATAACGTTACATCAGGTAAAATTTATTGGTCGGTAATATCCAAAGAAAGAAAAGGCGACTATCTCGGCGGCACAGTACAAGTGATACCACATATTACCAATGAAATAAAAGATAGGATTTATAGAATTGAAAAAGAAGGTAATATCGACGTAGTAATAACAGAAATTGGGGGCACGGTAGGAGATATTGAAAGTTTGCCTTTTTTAGAAGCAATTAGGCAGGTAAAATATGACGTTGGAATAGAAAATGTAATGTATATTCACGTTACACTAGTACCATACCTTGGAATGGCGGGGGAGCTAAAAACTAAACCAACGCAACATAGTGTAAAAGAATTAAGGAGCATAGGGATACAACCAGATGTAATTGTATGTAGAACAGAGCATGCTCTGACACAAGAAATGAAAGATAAAATAGGTTTGTTCTGTAATTTAAGCCATGAATGTGTGGTGCAAAATGTAGATGCCGAAAGTATTTATGAAGTTCCTTTATTGCTAAAAGAAGAAGGCTTAGATCAAATAGCGATAAATAAACTAAACCTAAAAACCAATGGGGAAGACTTAGAACAATGGAAGCAGATGGTGAATGCGCATAAAAACCCATCAAAAAAAGTAAAAATTGCATTAGTAGGTAAATATGTAGAACTTAAAGATGCATACCTATCAGTATCTGAGGCATTAACGCATGGAGGAATACATAATGATGCTGAAGTAGAAATTGATTGGATTCATTCAGAAGAAGTAACCCCTCAAAACAAAGAAGAAATATTAAAAGATGCAGACGGAATTTTAATACCAGGCGGTTTTGGAGACAGAGGAATAGAAGGCAAAATATCTGCAATTAGACATGCAAGAGAAAACAATATTCCGCTATTTGGAATTTGCTTAGGAATGCAATTAGCAGTAGTAGAATTTGCTAGAAATGTGGTAGGTTTAGATAATGCGCATAGCAAAGAGCTAGACCCTAAAACACCGTATCCAGTGATTGACCTAATGCCAGAACAACGCGACATAGAAGATATGGGTGGAACAATGCGTTTAGGCTTGTATCCATGTAAAATCGACCTTAACACAAAAGGACATGATATTTATAAAAAAGATTTAATTTATGAAAGGCACAGGCATAGATATGAAATAAACAACGAATACAGAGAAAAACTAAAAAGCGCAGGGCTATTAATAAGTGGAGTATCACCTGATGAAAGGTTAGTAGAAATAGTAGAACTTGAGGATCATCCATGGTTTGTATGTGTTCAATTTCACCCTGAGTTTAAATCAAGACCAACAAAGCCACATCCACTTTTTAGAGAATTTATAAAAGCATCATTAATTAAGTCGAACTAGCTTTTCAACCAACTAAGAACAGTTAATTCATGTTATTTTGAGTAGCGAAAGAGTAGACTTGCTACTCATTTAGTGCTATACTATTTCGTGTATAGAAACAAAAATATATTAATAGTAGGTGCGAAATGGTTATACTTTCTTTTGCAGTTTCAATGACAATTATATTTTATATGGTGAGCAAAAAAATCAATATTGGCGCTGCACTTACTTTGGGTGCTTCTATTTTATTGCTTTTAAATGGTAGTAGCATTTCCTCTATAATTACGCTAATTGCTAGTTCTATAACAAACAGCATTACAATCAATCTTGCTCTAGCGATAAGTTTAATAACTATCTTGGGTTACTTAATGGAGTATTATAAGATTATATCCAGGATGATTTCAGCTCTTAGAAATGTTTTGCGGAGCACTAAAGTTACTATTTTATTAGCTCCTGCGTTGATGGGTATGTTGCAAATTTCTGGTGGCGCCCTTATGAGCTGTCCAATTGTGAATAATTTAGGGGACGAACTCAAGCTTGACAACGTAAAAAAAGCTGCTATCAACCTACTCTTCAGGCATGGAATTTACTTTGTATTTCCGCTATCTCCAGCTTTTATCTTAGTAACAAAATTAGCTGAAATAGAAATGTGGGACTTTATGAAAATACAATTTCCGATTTTTTTGATGCTATATTTAGTTGCTTATCTCATTCTCCTTAGAAAAGTACCAACTCCTGTACTCAAAAAAATTTCAATAAAAGAGTATATTAAATCTTTATTATCTTTTTTATATTTTGCATCGCCTATTTTGCTTAGTTTAATTAGTGCCGTTTTTTTTGATTTAAAGCTGTATATTGCTATACTTTTAGGGTTGGTGGTTGCATTAATTATTCATTTTATAGACACAAAAATGGATCAGAGCTTTATTACAGAAGATAACATCTTAATTGCTTCAAAGAAAGGTTTCAAGCTCGAGATTGTACTAGCTATTGTAGGCATCATGATATTTAAAGATGCGGTAAATAATATTGATGGATTACTTGAACTTTTTGCTTTTCTAGTAAATTCAGGTACTCCAGTTGGAATAATAATTGTAATAGGAACAGCTATACTATCATTTCCTCTTGCTTCTGTGCAGCCAAGCATTGCGATATTGTTTCCGCTAATTATCCCTCTTGCGGGAGATTATAGCGCCAGATTGGTATATGCAATGTTTATTTATAGTAGCGGATTTATATTTTACTATATTTCTCCACTGCATATGTGTCAGGTCCTAACCCTTGAATATTTTGATGTCAATATAAAACAGCTATACAAAACCTATAGACTTATACTTGCGTTAACCTTTTTGACGATTCTATTTATTTATCTGCAAGCGTGAGCGAGGGAAGCAGGTTAAAGACGCACGTACCGAAGGTAGTTAAGAAGAAAGGCTGTCTGGAGTAATTAATAAAGCTGGAGCAAGCCGAATAGGATCAGACATGGGGACAGGTACCTTGTCTGATAAACAGAAAACATAAATCAGGCAAGGTACCTGTCCCCATGTCTGGTGAGCAAGCTGAATAGTGCTATCAAGGAGGTCAAATTATGGTAACTAAAGACACATTTATTAGAGGAAGCAAAAACGGAATTCATACTGTATTAATGCTAGCCAAAATCATTTTGCCAGTATATTTTATCGTGACGGTTTTAAAATATACTGGTATTTTAGAGTATATTGCAATTATTTTTGAGCCTGTAATGGATATATTTGGTTTGCCTGGTGAAGCAGCGTTGGCACTTGTATTGGGAAATGCACTAAATATTTACGCTGCATTGGGGGTCATCTCTTCTATTTCGCTGACAGCAAAGCAAATAACAATTTTAGCTGTTATGATTTCGTTTTCTCATACTTTGTTTGTAGAGACTGCCGTGACTAAAAAGATAGGAATCGGAGTATTGCCAATTTTAGCGACGAGAATTGGTTTAGCTATTGCTTCAGGGGTAATTTTGAATTTAGTACTGTAATGTGGCAAGGGTCGTTTTGTTTGCCGCACCAGACAAGGGGACAGGGACCTTGTCTGATAAACAGCCAACCTAAATCAGATAAGGCCCTGTCCCCTTGTCTGGTGAAAAGCATTAAGACGTGTAAAAACTGGAGAGGTGTAAAAATGAGTGCTATGGAAATTATTAAAGAAGGATTGCTAGGTGGCCTGACATCAGTGTATAGCATTGCGTTAATTGTTTTTCCGCTCATGGTCTTTATGGAAATAGCAAAAGATATAGGAGCGCTTGATTGGCTTGCAAAGAGTAGTAAGCCTATTACGAGATTTATGAAAATATCAGACAATTCAGCATTTCCATTAGCGATTGGTCTGGTATTCGGACTTGCTTTTGGAGCTGGAGTAATAATACAAAGTGCGAAAGAAGGGAATTTAGACAAAAGAAGTTTGTTGCTTGTAGCTTTGTTTTTAGCATGTTGTCATGCTGTCTTTGAGGACACCTTATTATTTGTAGCAGTGGGTGCAAATGGCTGGTTTCTTTTAGCAATTAGAACGGTAACAGCATTTGCCTTAACGGCGATTGTATCAAAGAGGATCAAAATAAAACCAGACAAGGGGACAGGGACCTTGTCTGATAAATAGAGAACCTAAATCAAGGTCCCTGTCAGACTGCGTAAAAAGTTAAGTAACGTTAATATTTATGCATAATAACGCCAATATCTCAAGACATACATACTAAAAATTCTAAGACATGAATAATAATTTGCAAAAATTTAGTTTTTACGCAGTCTGCTGTCCTCGTGTCTGGTCTTTTCGTCCCACGGTCACTCTGGACCTGTTTGACTCGTAAGCTCTCTTAGGATGAACTCCACGCAGTGAAGACGAATGGGTCTACGCACCTAACTTCTCTTATGTCTAATAATGCCTGAAGTGACTAATACTTCAATGCCTTTTTTCTCAAGCTCATCTAATAAGATATTGATACCTAGAGAATCACTTGCTAAATGACCGGCAATTACTATGTTTAAGTGGTGTTTTTCAGCATTTTTTCTATGCTCTTCGCCTATATGCATTACTACAATTGTACCAACTCCAGCAATAGCCAACTTTTCAAAAGCTTCCTTAGAGCCACCAGTTCCACCAGTCATATCTACCATAACTTTACCTGCACGACGTTTTTTATCGCCAACAACAATAGCTGGACCTGCGTTATGCTTCACTGCTTCAGCATATTCTGGCTCTTTTTTTAATAATTTCACAACATCGTCAAGAGTTTCTGGTTCCTCAGCATCAAAGATAGATTGAAGATGTTTAACAACCAAGTTGTCTGTAGGTGTGTGAATGCATGCCATTGGAATGTCTAATAACTTTGCAGTGTCAATAGCACGATTGTGGTTAATAGGCATTAATCCTCTTTTAACCTCACTAATTCTTGAAGACAGAATTCCTTCGGCAACATTAATAGGCACTCCATATTTGTTAAGGATGTCCGCTTGCATATGCATAACTTTATGTAGAGCAGCAAGAGCTTTCCCTTCTGGATGATGCGCAATTACTAAGTCAATAGTTTGACCTTTTTCGCTTAGGCGGTCAGCCAATAATAGTTCTCCTACCTCCATATCTACACCCATAATAATTCTTTTTATTTCTTTTTCTGGGTTGCCGTATAGAATGCGAGTATCGTCAAAAGGATTGGTTAATCTGTCTATATCGTATTCTTTTTTCTCGTCATCCTTTAGTTCCTCGTAGTCTTTTTTGTTTTTAAGAAGCAGTTCGTTGATGTTGTCTAAACTGCGTGGGTCGCTTTCTTTGCCCATTGTGACAGCGAAATCGAATAACTCTTGTAATTTCATGTTTAGTTCCTCCTCATAAATTCCGTATAGTTTTTTTTATATAGCTTAACTCTAGTATACTACTAAAACACGAAAACATAAAGAAAAAATATATTTTTCAGGCGGTGATTGAACGTGATGTTGGGATAATGAGGATCAAGTTGATTAGTAAAGGGGTATTAGTCTAGCAAATAGTGGAGTAGAGGATGAGCAGAACTGTAGTGAAGAGTAAGAGGGAAATGTTGCTAAAAAAAGAATCTATATTATTTTTCTATTTACCCCTAGAAAAAATGGGTGGGAAACGTATAATTTGGCAAGAAATAAAAAAACAATAATCAAGGAGGAACAAGAAATGAAAAAATCGAACGTTTTAATTTCAGTTTTACTAGTGATAGTGATGATAATTGCAGGGACAACGATGGGAATGGCTAGTATGGGCGTGGGTGAAGACGCAGTAACATTATTTGCTCTAACTGAAGTTGCCGAGGAAGACTATGATGATGACGAAGATGACTATGATGACGAAGATGACTATGATGACGAAGATGACTATGATGACGAAGATGATTATGATGACGAAGATGACTATGATGACGAAGATGA
>JAJOKP010000009.1:45188-49179 GCA_021129775.1 Clostridiales bacterium | reverse complement strand
ACTATGATGACGAAGATGATTATGATGACGAAGATGACTATGATGACGAAGATGACTATGATGACGAAGATGACTATGATGACGAAGATGATTATGATGACGAAGATGACTATGATGACGAAGATGATTATGATGACTATGACTATGATGACGAAGACGACTATGACAACAAGTACAGTGATGACCCAGTAGACAATTTAGTTAAAAGCATAGAAGATATGCTTGATGAATTAGATGATATGGATGACGATTTTGACGAAGATCAGTATGAAGAAGAATTAGAAGAACTTGAGGATGAATTTGATGATGGGATGGATATTCTCGATGATGAACTTGAAGCTTTAGAGAAAATGTATGAAAAAGCTATGAGAGAAAACAACTCAGAACTAGCTTCTGGCATCAAAGAACAGGTTAGTGCTATCATAGTGCAAAAAGAAGAGAAGATACAAGAGTTCAGAGAAAAAATTCTAGCGGTAGTAGAGCATATTGATTTTGGAGCGATTGACAAGGATTTAGAGGATTTAGAAGATGACTTTGATGATGATAGAGAAGCTTATTTACTTCAAGAACAGCATGAAGTCGAAAAGGAACTAATTGAAGGCAAATATGAAGCGCTAGACGATGAAATTGACGATCTTGAGGACGTGTATGAGGACTTAATAGATGCTAACAAATTTGACGAAGCAGCCGAATTGTTAACTCAAATAGAAGCGCTTGAAGAAGAAAGAAAAACAGCTAGAAGAGAAAAAACAGAAGCTTTAAAAGAGCTCAGAGAAAAGGTTAGAGCTAAGTATACTAAAGATGAATTGGACGAACTTGATGATATTTCTGAGATATTAGAAGAATTATATGAAGACATAGTTATACTTCCAGTTGAAAGTGTGCTTGCTAGAGGAAAAAATATTAGATTTGATACACCGCCAGTCATAAAAGCGGGGAGAACATTAGTGCCAGTAAGAGCGATAACAGAAGCTTTTGGAGCTCACCTAACATGGGAGGGTGAAGAAAGAAGAGTAACAATTGAGAGGGAAGGCACAGTAATAATCTTAGTTATTGATAATGATGTGGCTAAAGTGAATGGGCAAGATGTGAAAATAGACGTTCCCGCAACATTAATGAACCAAAGAACAGTAGTCCCAGTAAGGTTTATTTTAGAAAATTTAGGTTTAATACTTGATTGGGATGCAGCTACAAAAACGATAGGGATAGAAGAAGGAACACAATAGGACGTAAGGACGAATTGTAGGGGTGCCACTTGTGGGCGCCCCAATCTTTTGCGCGAAAATTGAGAAAAAAAAAGAAATCAAGGGGGATTGGGGCTAGGATGAAACCAGACGAGGTCCCTGTCCCCTTGTCTGGTTTGCCCTTGTCTGGTTTTATGCCTGACCTCAAAGATAAAAAAATTCTAATGTAAAATTAATGTATATATGATAAAATAACTAGTATAATTTAATACTCGGTTCTGATAAAAGAAAGACTATCATGAGGTGGTGAAGAATGCATCCTTTAATTCAAGGGTTGATATTGGGATTTGTAATAGTTTTGCCAGGAATGAGCGGCGGAACTGTACTAGTCATTTTAGGAGCTTATGAAAAGTTGATTATTGATTTAGCAAATTTTAAAATCAAACCATACATACCAATGTTAATTGGAGTAGTAATTGGCATTTTCACAGGTGGACGTATATTCGCCTCGCTCTTTGAAGTATATCGTGATATAATGGCAGCTTTTTTGTTGGGTTGTTTGCTGGCATCAATAAAGGCATTACTAAAAGATGTAGATTTTATCAAAGTTAATAGGTTTATTTTTATAGGGTTCGGTTTTTTAGTTGGCTTTTATTTAGTTGGTGATTCAATAAATTTTAGTAGCGTTCAAGTAGAGGTGAATTGGTTCTATTTGCTGTTTGCTGGTGCAATATCAACAGCGACAATGATTATTCCAGGGATTTCGGGTAGTGCGGTATTAATAATAATGGGGCTTTATGATACTGTGCTTGTATCATTAAAAGAGCTTAATATAGCGAATTTATTCTACTTTGCTGCTGGTGGATTAGTAGGACTATTTTCTTTAGTGAGCATACTTGAGAAGGCATACAAAAAATACAGAGAGAGCATGTCGTGTTTTTTTCCAGGTTTAATTATTGGTTCTTCAAGAGTCTTGTTTCCTTACTCAATAAATTTTTTTGTAGTTTTATTATTTGCATTAGGATTTATAGCGGTATGGATATTGAGCGATTAATACCCTACAAAAATAAATAAATTTTTCGTATATATTGGTGGTGAAAGAAATGCTAGGGTTTTTATCGATAATATCGTCATTTGAGAGCAACAAAACAAAAACTGAAGAAGATGTTGAGCTTATTAAAAGTGGTGATGAAAAACTAAGGAATAAGTTCATTAGTAGGCACAAAAATTTCATCTTAAGTGTGGCAAGCAAAAGCAAAGGGCGGTTTATACAGCCTGAAAACGATGAAGAATATAGTGTGGCGATTACGGCATTTAATAGAGCGATTGATAAATTCGAAGAAGGTAAAAATGCTTCATTTTTTAGCTTTGCAGGCTTACTGATAAAAAGAGATTTAATCGACTTGTATAGGAAAAACATAAACAATGATGAGTTGCTTTTTAGCCAGTTGACAGAAGAGGAAAGTGATAGTTTCGAAAATACCGTAGCAATAAGAAGTATGAATGAAGAGAATAGACATCTTGAACTTAAAATGGAGATAGGCATATATAAAACGCTGCTTAGTGAGTTTTCAATAAAATTTGAAGAACTAGCTAAGATAAGTCCTAAACATATCGATTCGAGGATTAACATTTTAAAAATCGCAAGAACTGTATATGAAAATAACGATTTGAAAAATGAATTATTTATGAAAAAAAGACTTCCATTAAGTAAAATTCTATCTATGGTAGAGGCTAGTAGAAAAACGCTAGAAAAACATAGAAAGTACATAATAGCTAATGTAATATTGTTAAATAGTGATTTAGAATATATTAAAGAATATATTAATGATGTACTGTAGGCGGTGATGACGTGAAAGGTATAATTATAGAAAAATCAATATTTCATACGCTTATTTTAACGCCGACTGGTGAATATAAGAAAATCAACAGAGTAATTAAGCGTGAAATTGGCGAAGAGATTGAATTGGAAAACAGGAGATTTGCGCTTAAACATGTGATTGCTGTAGCTGCAATGTTTATGCTGTTTGTGTTCTCATCCTTATATTACGACATGAGATTTAATAAAGAAGTATTTGCTTTTGTAACTGTTGATATCAATCCATCAATTGAGTTTGAAATAAATCAGCATAACTACGTTATTAGTGCCACGGCATTTAATGATGATGCTAAAAAAGTACTAGAAAACATGAGTTATAGATTTAGAAAAATAGATGAAGTAGCTAGTAGATTTACCAAAAAAGCTGTTGAATTACAATTCCTAGATGGTGTAAACGACCATATCTTCTTATCGGTGATTAGCAATAATGGGATGGGAGACAATGATTTAACCGTAATGATAGAAAGAATTGTTAATGTACAGTCGGCTACTCTAGAGGAAGAAAACATTGAAGCATTTGTAGGAGTATTGCAATTGACTATCGAATCAAGAAATTTAGCTAGGGAATACGGAGTGTCGGCCACAACACTAGAATTGAGCAAAGAGATTACAGGAGTTAACAAACAGGGCGTAGTAATTATTAATCTTGAAGAATTGGAAGATATGAGCGATGAAGCATTAGATAGAATAATTGATACTATTAATAAAAGATGTGAAAATAAAGATGCTGATTTTGGTGATAGTGAAGAGAATGAGGAAGATGACGACAAAAAAGGCGAAGAAGACGAAGACGGCGACGACGATGATCAAGATGAGAATGAAGAAAAAGACGACGACGATGATCAAGATGAGAATGAAGAAAAAGACGACGATGATGATCAAGATGAGAATGAAGAACAAGAAGATGGCGATGATCAAGATGAGAATG
>JAJOKP010000009.1:44969-45178 GCA_021129775.1 Clostridiales bacterium | reverse complement strand
GATGATCAAGATGAGAATGAAGAACAAGAAGATGGCGATGATCAAGATGAGAATGAAGAACAAGAAGATGGCGATGATCAAGATGAGAATGAAGAACAAGACGAAAATGGTGACAATGATCAAGATGAGAATGAAGAGCAAGATAAAGATGAAGATGATGGCAATGATCAAGATGAGGATGAAGAAAAAGACGACGATGATGACGACGA
>JAJOKP010000009.1:0-44869 GCA_021129775.1 Clostridiales bacterium | reverse complement strand
GATGATGATGATCAAGGTGATAATGAAGAACAAGATGAGAACGAAGAACAAGATAAAGATGGCTATGAGCAAGATGAGGATGAAGAACAAGACGATGATGATGACGATGAACAAGACGATAATGAAGAACAAGAAGAGGGTGGAGATGATCAAGACGAGAATGAAGAACAAGAAGAAGATGATGACGATGATGAGCAAGACGAAGAAGCTTGACAACAGTTAATGACAGCAAGTAGGTCTGCCCACGTGTGTGCCCAAGCAAGAGGAGAAAATAGAAAAGAGTATGATATTCAACATATATCATACTCTTTTTGCGCGCGAATTGAGAAAGGATAGAAATTTGACAAAAAGAAAAATTATTTGTCAAAATATATTGCAATTGATTCTATGGTGTGCTATAATAATTTTGATATACACGACTATGTTAGGGGGAGGGATTCTGAAATCGACGGCGCATGCGTGATTGCATGATATTGTTTCTTCGAAAATTGAGGAGACTACGGCTAGAAAATAGAAACAAATATTTATATTAAAAGTGAATATGAATTAAGAGGGTGTTTGATTTGACCACTATGATACTTATAATTATAGCTTTTTTAACAATTTGTGCGGTACTATTTATCATTCACTCAGATAGCGACAGCAAAAAAATTATCAAACTAGAAAAAACGAGAGAATTCGATGTTTATAGAAGTGAAGACATAATTACAAGAGATAGACATGATGAGGCTGAAATGTCAGAGTTTCTGGAAACAAACAATTTAGAAACGAGTAATCTAGAAACCAACAATCTAGAAACAGAACTGCTAGCTGGAGATAATAGCGAAGACATTAAAATAGAATTAGACAATTTCAGTAGGTATAACAACTCAAGCAATTATAAAAACACCTTTAAAACTGGAACTGTCATTAATAAAAAATTTAGGATTGTGAAAGTTTTAGGGCAAGGCGGAATGGGCAGGGTTTACCTGTGTACGAATATAGAACTAGGCAATTATTTGGCGATCAAACATTTTTATAATGGAAATTTCAAACAGAGACTAATTCAGGCAGAAAAAGAGGTTTTAATAAAATTAAATCATATTAACTTGCCTAGAATTATTGATGTGTTTAGTGACGAAAATGGTGCTTATATTGTTCAAACTTATATAGAGGGCACTTCGCTACAAATGAAAATGGAAAAAGAAGGTCCGTTTTCTGAAGGTGATGTGTTGAAATGGGGGCTGCAATTAGCAAAAGTACTTAGTTATTTGCACAATTTTAATCCTTCTCCAATCATATATAGGGATATGAAGCCATCAAATGTAATTATTTCTCCTGAAGGGGATGCTATATTAATAGACTTTGGGACTGCAAGTGAAATCCCGCATGAAATGTGTGATAAATTATCAGGCATGACAATTGAATTTGCAGCGCCTGAACAGAAAAAGGGACTTTTCGATAAGAGAACCGATGTATATAACTTGGGCATGATGCTCCACTATTTATTAACAAATGCATTTCCTGATGATGAACGTTCTGAATTAAAATACATAAATATATCAGACGAATTAAAGAAGATTATATTAAAAGCAATTGATAAAAACAGTGAATGTAGACACCAAAATATGGGGGAATTAATTGAAGAGGCAAATATAATAATCGAAAATAGGCGATGGAAGCATATAAAATGTGAGGATAGAGGTAGCAGAAACAGCTTTAAAAGCAAAAAAGTGATTGTGGTTGCAAGTTTAGAAAGTGTAGGCAAAACTACTATTGCAGTAAACTTATCTTATGAACTTAGCGCTAGAAGAATTCATACTACATTAATTGACACAGATACCAATAAGAAAGATGTGTACTATCATTTCGAAAATGATTACACTAATTGTTTGAGTCGCATTGACCAAGAAAAAAATCAAAAACTAGCTCAGAAAATAAACAAATATTTAGATGTTTATTCAGAACATAGAGATATCGAATGCAATATTGCAAATAATGCAATCATGAAGTTAATAAGTGATTCTAAGAAAAAATCTGAAGCGGTTATTGTAGATTTGTCCAATATGGCAAGTGAAAAAATAAAAGATAGTGTTTTCTTATTAGCAGATCATATACTTTTTGTTACGGACCAAAGGGTTAACCATATAAATAGAATTTCAAAGAACGTGAATAAATATTTTAGCGGAGTGGAAACAGTCGATTTATTGATAAATAAATACACAGATATTAGTTTTTTAGACAAAGATGCAATAATATCTTTGCTCAAGCAAATTAATTCAGATAACGAAGGTTTGAAGCTCAAAATAGGTAGTGTTTTCACAGTGAAGAACGACTATGGTGCTATTTTAAAAGGTTTAGCAGAAAGAAGAGCAGCTATAAGCGTAGAAGGTAGTAAGTTTCGTGATGATTTTAGGTTATTAGGTGATTATTACTTTCCAAGCATGGTCATAAGTGATCATAGCGTTAAGAAGAAATTAATGAAGTTTTTTGGGTCAATAAAGTGATCTCTGGAGGCTTTCCCACAGGCACGTCATACCAAGGAGGGAAGGACGTGGAAAAAAGAAAATTGGATAGTTGGTTAGTTAGTTGGTTAGGAAAGGATAGGGAAAAGAGAAGAAAAAGATGTTACATGTAGGGGCTCCCCTCGTGGGTGCCCGAAAGAAAGCGAAAAGAAAAAGAGGTGGAATTGTGAGAAATAGAAAAGAGAGAATGCTGTTAATCGGAGGCGTTGTTTGTATAGTAGTTGCCGCAATTATTTATTATTACAACAATATTAAAATTCCCCAAATTAAAGAAGTAGTTGAAAATGAAATACGTAGAGAAATTGATATAATGGCAATGCCTACAGAACGAATATTTGTAGTTAAATCAGAAAAAGGGATTGATAAAAATACAAAAATGAGTTCTGAAATTATAGAAGAACATTTTGAAATAGTAGAAGTACCAACTAAGTTTGTTGCTAGGCACGCGACTGGTAATATTGAAGATATAATTGGGAAACTAAGTAAACAAAACCTAACAAGTGGGCAACAAATTATTGCAGATTTTTTTGTGACCCTAGAAAACAAACGAGGTGACTTTCAAAGGTTAAAAGAGTATTCAGTAGTAAATTTAGTAGATGGCAAAGTAAAAGCGGGTAACTATGTGGATATTATTGTGGACTATGGAAATGGAGATTACGATATTGTAGTTTCAAACATAAAAATAGTAAGCATTTCAGATAAAGAAAAGGCAGATCAAAAAAGTAAAGAGTACGTAATAGTTTTAGCGGTAGATGAGATTCAGTTTAGAGATTTAGCCTTAGCAAGCAAATTAGGAGAGCTTACGACTAGATTATACATCGACAATGAGCAGAAATCGTCTAATGTTACTTTTAATCATGAACTAGCAATGGAAGAACTACTAATAGATGTTGAAAGTAAGATTTCGCAGGATGAAGGGGAGTAGGTGAGTTTATTGTTTATGGCGGTTACTTCCCCTAAAAAGGGACTAGGTCAGACTGTAATGGCGATTAACCTAGCTATGATGTTTGCAAAATTAACTGGGAAAAAATGCTTGTTAATTGATTTTAATCAAAAATTTAGAGATGTCGCAAAATATTTAAGTGAATCTAAGGTGAATAAAGGAATTGACGATTTTAAAAATATGTATAGCATTGGAGTAGAAAACGAAAGTGATATATTTAAAAAATGCACAAAACAGGTAAGCGAGAAAATTGATATAATGACGTCAAATATATGTATGCAAATTGACGAAAGAGATGTTAAAAATATCGTAGAGCATTCAAGTAAAGAGTATTCTTTTGTTATTGCAGATACAATTGCAAGTGATGGTGAAATAACAAAAAATATATTAGCAAAAGCAGAGGTTGTTATAACAGTTCTGTCGCAGGACACAAATGTTTTAGAATTAGCAACTAATGGCAATGAAATGTGCAGATATAACAGCAAGAACATTTTTATTGTCAATAAATATGTTGAAGAAATAAACGGGAGCAAAATTAGTCTGGACTTTAAGAAAATAAAGATGCTTTTACAGCAAAAGGGGATTATGAATGAAAGTGTTTTTAAATTAGATTTTGATGGGGACTTAATAAACGAATGCAATAACAAGACATTGCTAAACTACATTTTTAACAGTTGTGAGGATACTACAATAAATTGCGGAGAAAACAGAAAAATTGTTGAGCATATACTAGGTAAATACGCTAATCATTCGTTTGTTAATGAAAGCAAGCAAAAATACAAAGCCAAGTGGGATATTAAAAAAATACTTCGCGCCTCGTGGGGAGTAGAGTAGGGAGCGATATGGATGAATAGATTAGAGGACGTTGTCCTAGAAATTGAATCAATATTTGAAGATGCAGATAAATACAGTGAAATATATAAAATAAGCATAGATCAAGCTTATGAAGAAATAAAGGATTTCACTGTAATAAAGAGTAGAGCGGTATTAGGAGATAAAAATGCGCGGAGTTATGTGATAAATCAATACTCAAAAGTTTTGGCAGATGGTTTAGGTTTTTGTGAGAAAAACATTAATGCTATTATTTCATTTGAGAATATTTTAAAGAATAGCGACAATATATTGTTTGAAATACTACTGCATTGTTTCGACATGTCTGAAGTAATTGACAAATACAAACTTGAAATATGCTTTAGTGCATCAATGCTAAAAAAAGTGGTTGAGAATGAACAAGAAACTATTAACAATAGATTTAACGACTTTAGGGAGAAGATTAGATTACTTGCAACCCTAGTATATAACTTAGATGACGGACAAAATATCGTAGACACACTTCAGCATCATATGATAAATGAAATTGGGGTAGTGGATAAAGACTATGTCTATATCATATATAAAGGATTGAAGATTCACTTAGAGTTTCTAAAATTTCAAAACAAAGAAATTATAATTAATATTCAAAAAAAAATTACGTCAAACGCTAAGATTCAATATGACGAACAAAATCCGACTGTCACCGCGTCGAAAATGAACTCAAATCGTATTACCGTAGCAGGTTTTTCAGCGACAGCTACAGACGAGGATTTAATAATTAATGAAAGAATTTTCGTTATAAGGAAAATCACATTAGAAGAAATGAAAAACAAATATAGAACAATTGATGATCTAATATATAGTTTGTTGCTAATCAATCAAGAAGGACGAGGTTCGCATCTTATTTCGGGGAGTGACATGGGGGTTGGGAAATCAACTTTTTTACTGTCTATGTTAGAGAAAGTACCTAACTATTGGGGAATTGGAATATTGGATACGCAAGACGAACTACAGGCAAGGCAAAAATATCCATTGAAAAACATAATCACTTTGATAGAAAACCCTAAAAGAACAATTGCTGAGCAGTTTCAAATAATATTAAAAATGTCGAGAGATGTTCTATACATTGGCGAAATAACTAAGCCTGACGAAATTAGTGAGTTAATTAATGCATGTTTAAGGCTAAATGCAGGCGTAGGAGCGACAATTCACTTGCTTTCGCCTTTTGATGCTGTCACTAATTGTAGAAATTTAATGATGAGAACGGCAACTTATAATGACAGTGAAAAAGCAGAAGAAGATATAGCAAGAGGTGTTGATTTGGTTATTCACCTAAAGAAACTTAAATGCGGAAGAATTATTGTAGACGAAATTGTGGAAATTGTTTTTACAGGCAATGAATTAAATGTTGAACCGAAATTTGATGTAACATTAGAAGAAAAAATACATAATTTAATAGATATTGCACAAATTTATTTTGTAAGAGCGATTGACAAAAAATGCTATAGATATAACGAAATAATAAAATATGATGAAGAAAAGCGTAAATGGATTCCTGTCAACTGTCCTACGGAAGCATATTTCAAGAAAATTTCACAATATGTGTCGAGTGAAAAAATCGACGAGTTTAAGAAAATGTTCAATAGACGTATTGAATCGGCGAAGCGGTGAAAACATGATGAAAATATGTGTAGCTATCATAAATATTTTTGAATCATTAACTTATTCTGACGTTCTATTATTGACATTGTTTTTTGCAGGGGTTATCTTATTATTTCATATTTTTACTAAAGCACTGCTAAGAGAACGTAGAAGGAGAAAATATTTAATAAGAAGTAATTCTACAGCTCTGCCCCGAAAAATATTAATCACTCTATCTAATTTGGGCATTTTGAAAAAAGTGATTGAATTTTTAGCTTTGAGGCTAAGTATATTCAATAGTAGCTCAAGCGAGAAGAACGAGGAAAACGCAGGAGTGTTACTGCTTGCTAGTATCTTCATAGGGATTACATTAATGTTTGTAGTGCCGCAGGCTAAAGTAGTATGGTACTTATTTCTGTTTTATCAGTTTTTGGCATTATTACTAATTCTATTTGCATTGTACACGTTTAACCTTATGGTCAGAATACGTTTTACATCACAACTTCCAAAGACGTTTAAAATTTTAAACAGCAGATTTACTACTGAATCCAACATTGTAAAGGTTATTGATGTGTCAATAGTTGATTTACCCAATGCAATGCGAAGAGAAATGACTAGAATTAGGAACGTTTTAAGAAAAAACAACCCTAAAAAAATCGAAGAAACTTTTTCTAGCATGGAGAAAGTTTATAGAGATGAATATTTAACAATATTACTTAGTTTAATTAGACAGGCTTACTATAAGGGTGGAAAAGAAAGCATTCAGCAGCAGTTTGAAATGGTAACTGAAGAAATCCAAATTGACATTGAAAACCAAAGAGACTTGGCTTTTACTAGCAGAATGTACATTGTGATTTCTCTGTTTACTCCGTTTGCAATCACTTGGCTAGAGAGATTTAATAATCAAGCATTAGAAGAAAAATCTGTGGAGTTTTATACTAGTCCAGCTGGCATGGGGCTGAAAATTATTATTATGGTTGCACTATTAATGTATATAGGTATTTTGTTATTATTGGAAAGGACCGCGTAACAGTAGGGGACACAGGAGAATCGCTCCCTTGTGTCCCGACTAGCTTGGATTATAAGTAGGAAGGACGTGAAATACAATTTATAGATATTATTACTTATTCCCCATGTTTCTTGCTTTCTTATTTTTAGTCACTTATTTGCTTAGTAAAACAAGAGGATTTAGGGTTAAGCAAATTGACGAAATCAACAAGAGCATTTATGAAAAAATCTGCGCTGCTATTACAAAACTACTTAAAAGAAAAGCATTGATTACCGTTGATGTATTCTATAAAAGACTGCTAAGGCACTCAAATTTGACAGTAGCAGACATAATAATAGCCAAGGTTATGATACTATTTTTTGTAATGGTGCTAATATTCTCGGTAAGAGCAACTAACATAAATATGATTACTGAAAAGATAATTGGAACTTTTGAATATAATTACGATGCAATTTATCAAATTAGTAGGCATGAAATTAACACAGAGAAAGCATTAGAGGACGAAATAAGATTATTTAATGCGCTACTTGAGAAGGTAACGATTAAAGAACTTCAATCTATGACTAGAGAAGAAATACAGACAGAACTTTTCGTTTTGACTAAAAAGTTGGGAATAGAATTTGAATTGCCAGAAGTGACCGCTGTAAACAAGGTTTTTTATAGGATTACAGATTACCTTCTTACAAAAGAAATAGATGTCGCAAGTATGCTTTTTATAATCATTTTTTGCTGCAGCATACCAGAACTTGTGTTAATAATACTCAATTTTTTCTCGCGGAAAAATGCAAAAAAAGAACTGCGTTTTTTGAAAAGACTAATAATATTGAATGGTTCAATAGCTCCAGCAAGCTTTATGGAGACATTGTCAATACTGATCTCTAAGTCTAAGTACTATGCTAACACACTCAAAGAAATCAAGAAAATGAACAACAAAAATTCAATTGATAGTAAGACGATATATACAGAGTTTGTCGCTAATAGCAAAGACATTGATTTAAAACTATTTTACGAAAAACTAGATCAGGCTAACAACTATAATTTTACGTTAGCAGTTGAAAATATTAAAAATGAATTTTACATTGAAAAAAGAAGGGAAATAAGAGCAGTAAAAAAACAAATGGAAGTTATTAATGCTTGGGGAATAATAGGGTGTTTTATATTAATAGCAATGCTTACGATGTATATGCTAATACCATGGTTACTCGCATATGAGATGAGTCGTCTAATTTAAAGAAATGTAGTGTGGAAGGGGTGACGGAATGAAAGAGGTAATAGCGACAATCATAATTTCAGTAATTATCTTGGGGTTACTTTTAGTGGGAATTAGTTTATGGAGAGGAAATATTGAAATTATTAGAATGACTGCAGAGCAAACACATGCTATGGAGAAGATCGGAGAGATAGATTTCGTCCCAGTGTTAAATGAATATTTAACAGGAAGTGAAGTTATATCAATTATTAGATATTATAGCAAGAATGCGGGTGTAGAAGTAAGTGTCTCAATATTAGGAGAGCAGAAGAATTATACGCTAGAGACTTATGATTCATTGGTATTTAGTATTCCGCTTGAAATGAAATTTGATAGCGAGGTAGTTTATGAGAACAGCAAAATTGTAAAGGTGAATATTATTAAAAATTGAGGAGTGAAAAAATGGACAAGGCAATAGCGACAATAGTGGGGATAGTATTAGTGTTAGGGTTAATTGGTTATGCAATTTTAGGACAGGTTGCAGGTGCAAAAGATGTAGGTGATCAAGCGGCAATTGAACAGCATAAAGTGAAATTGATGTTGCAGAATCCAGATATAGTAACTGGAAATACGTTGAAGGGCTACAACAAGATGGAGGGAATAACCATTAGTATTTTTCAAGCTAATAATACTACAGCTATCCAAATCAAAAATGTAAAAGACGGCGCTTTGTTTTCAATGGTTAAGACTTACAATGCTAATGGGGACCTGTCTAATATTAGGTTTACTCAGGTTGATTTGAGCAGGTAATTAGGAGGATACAAGGAGTGACATATGATAGGAAAGACAATAGCTGGAGTAGTTTCAATTATGTTTATAACGCTTACGATATTAATTATCTCTACCTATTTCATGCATTTAAGTGTTAGAGAATCGGTTAATATGATTAACTTTCACACTTTAGAGTCAGTAAGTACGAATGGAATATTTAGTGAAAGGGCATTCAACTACTTGAATGAGAGACTCAGCAGATTTGGGGACTATAAAATCAAAATGAAATTAGAAAAGCTCGTTAAAGATGGATTGTATGATGTGTATTTTGACAAAGATTTAATAGTAGGACAAAGATTAAGACGAGGTGATAGGGTAACTATATATGTTGAAGATAGAGAACTAACTTTGTTTGGAAGACTGTTAAATAGTAGTCTTTACAGCCCGCTACCTACTGAAAAAATAGATATGAGAGTTAATTCGATTATGACTGGTATAATAACAAAAGCATATAGCGATTTAGTGAAGGGGTATGATGTTACTTCAAACATTCATAAAAAAGAACATGAAAAAAAAATTGCGGTATTTGTTGTGACAAAAATGAATCCAAATGGAAAGTTTTATGGCTCGGACTCACATCAAAATATTAGCATCTCAAATCTTCATTATGGGGACAGCGATGACGAAAGGGCGAACACTGGTCTAAACTACATTTTTGACAACGGCGATTTTGTTAGAAGTTTTAAATACTATGAAGATGGAAGCATAAAGCAAATAAGCTACAACCAACAGTAGAGGGCGTGTTGCTATGGGACAAATTGTTGCTTTGATAGTAATCCTAATTATGGCGTTGTTTTTATTTTTGCCGATGTTTAATTTAGTCGAGAATCATTATGAAGTGACAGATGTTAAACAAAGGTTGGTTTTATCATCTAAAGTTTTAATAAACTCAATACAAAAGGAAGATATAAATCAATCTAAGCTAATGCTTGAAAACAGCGATAGATTTGGAACTGAAATAATTGTAGATAGGGACAAGCTATTAAGCTCGTTTTATGACATGGTGCATAAAAACTTTCCGAATAAAAACAAGAGAGAGAAAGTACTATCAAATATTAAGGCAAAGATTCTTGTGGAGCATAATCGTCTGTACTATGCTAGTGATGAAGATATATGGGGATTGCCAACTTTTTTTATGCATAATTATTCAGATGAAATAGTGTATTTGAGTATCAAGAACAGCTTAGCTTACATATACAATAATGATAACACAAGAGTGTATAAAGAAACTAGGAAATTTGGGATTTCAAATGAAGACAAAGAGCAAATAATTATTGATAAAATTAATGAAGTAGTTGCAAAGCACACTTTTCAAGAAGGGATGTGCAGTATATTGAGCATCAACATTAGGAATAAACATACAGAGGATATTTATAAAAAGATGATTGAAGCAAATTTTAATGTCTTAGAAGGTATAACATTTTTTATTGTGTATAGTGATGAAGTGGTAAAAAAAATAAATAATGAAGAATTTATATTCAAGAATTATAATGTAGTTGGGACCACGATTGAACAAAGCTTTCGCGACTAAATCGCGTGCTCAGCGGCTAATAATATAGTTAAAAAAAGAAGGATTATTTTGTTGCTCGTAGAATAGTATAAGTAATGTTGAAAAAATCAAAGGAGGAATTTGTATGGGGCATAAGAGACGAATTGTAATCATAACAATGCTTATTATACTGCTTATAGCAAATAGTTTTGCGGTATATTCGCAAGGTTTGGTTTTTACAGATATTGAAGGACATTGGGCGAGGGAATATATTGAAAAAATCTATAATTTGAACATCACTTCGGGTTATGCGGACGCAACATTTAGACCAAACAATTCAATTACAGGACTTGAAACTGTAGCGATGGCGAGTAACTTAATAGGTTTCGATGAAGGCTTACATAATTATGAGAATGATTATGTTGAGTTATTTAGCGAACATGGTATACCCGAGTGGGCAAAAAGCAGGCTAGCTTACCTGATGGTGGAGGAAATTATTAAAGAAGACGAATTAGAGGGACTAATTGTAAATAAAACAAGTCAGAGAGCAAAGAGATATGAAGTCGCAAATCTTATCGGTCGTGTTTTGGTGAATCATGCAGATAAATCTACTAGAACAATTTTTTCACTTCCTTATAAAGACGAAATGTTTATACCGTCTACTTCAAGACCTTATGTAGATTTAATGCTAGTTGAGGGACTCCTAAATAGTGAAAGCAATGAAGGCAGGTTTTTGCCAAATGACGAGATCACAAGAGCGGAAGTTGCGAAACTAGTAGCTATTGCGTCAGAGCTCCTAGATGTATCAGTTGAAGAAGATAACGGACAAACTAAGCAAAACGAACAAGATGAACAACAGGGAGAAGACAAAACAGAAACAATTGAAGCTGTGTTATCTGGAGTTGTAATTGCGAATCGAAGTATATTAACAGTTTTTGATGATATGAATAAGCAATTGCTATTTGATATACACGAAGATGTAGTAGTTGAAATTGATGGAGAAGAAGCAATACTTAAGGATTTAGTCAAGGGGCAAATTGTTAATCTAACAATAATTAATGGACAAATCAAAGAAATAAGTGCTGAAGAAAATAATGAAGTGATAAATGGATATTTTAGAAGATTTATTAGAGCAACAACAAGAAATGTTTTAAGTATTACTAGAGAGGATGGAACAAACGAAACGTTTATTATTCCAGATGGTACAATTGTGAGGTTAAACGATAGAGAAGACGCTCTTGCGAATTTTGAAGAAGGCGACGTAGTGAAAATAATTGCTAATGCTGAATTTGTTTTGGAAGTGGAAGGTAGAAGCAAAGTGAAATTTATAGAAGGTACTATTACAGCGAAGGGAACATTGTCTAATCCATATATTGAAATAATGACTGAAGATAATGGAAGTGAAGTGATTGTTGTAGAAGAGAATTCGCGCCTAACTAGAGATGGAAGAATAACTACTTTTGCTGAAATTAGAATTTCAGATGAAATAAAGGCGGAATTGGTATACGAAAAACTAATAAGGCTAAACGCGTCTACTGTAAAAAGAGATGTAAAAGGTTTGGTCAGAAGAATTGTTATTGGGGAACAATCATTTCTAATGGTTGAAACTAAAGATGGAGTTAGAGAAGAATTTGAGATAACCGAGAACACATTTATTGAAATTGATGATAGAACATCAGAGATATATGATCTAAGATTAAGTTTTAATGTTGAGTTGAAGATTGAAAGTAATGAAGTGATGCGCGTGATAACTTCTGCAGAAATAGACCCTGAAATTATAAGAGGAGAAATTACATTTATTCACGATGACATTGGCAAAATAGAAATATCGAAAAGCGATGGTACTATAATGCAGATTAGTGTAACAAGTAAAACTATTTACATTGGAGAAGCTGGTGAAAGGCTGACATTTAGAAGTTTAAGTGTAGGTGATGAAATCTCAATAAGAGGTACTAGTAGCAGAGGTGTATTTATTGCAGACAGAATTGTTATAGATAAAGCAAATTAAAAAAAGTACCGCGAGGACTGTCCCCGCGGTACTTTTTGAATAAGTATATCTTATGCTAAAATGTTATACCAAATGCATCCAGTAATCCTTTAACAAAGACAACAGTGATTGCTATAGGAGCAACGTATTTAATTAGGATTGACCACGTGCCAGCAAGTGGAAAACGGAGTTTTCCGTCGTTAGTAGCTTCTTTAATTGCATTATCCATTCCCAAAACCCAACCTAGGAATATAGATAATAGTATACCACCAACAGGGAGTAAAATTTGGCTTGCAACGAAATCGAGTGTATCGAAAACCCCTTTGCCAGGTAAGATGTGAAATTCTGACCATGGACCAATACTTAATGACGCTGGCACTCCTAGTGCGAATATGATTCCTGCAATAATGAAAGTAGCTTTTTTACGAGTCCATTTCCACTCGTCAACTACATAAGCAACTACAACTTCTAGTAATGAGATAGCAGAAGTAAGAGCAGCGAATAATACTAATATAAAAAATGCTACACCAAACAAACCACCGAGTGGTAGTTGTGAGAAAACAGCTGGTAAAGTTATAAACACAAGTCCTGGTCCACCTGCTGGGTCGAAACCAAAAGCAAATACTGCAGGTAAAATCGCAAGACCAGCAATTAAGGCAGCGCCAGTATCTAGCAGAGGAACTGCAAGTGAGCTTTGTAGTAAATCCTCATCTTTGCTGATATAACTTCCGTAAGTAATCATACATCCCATTCCTAAACTAAGTGAGAAGAATACTTGCCCGAGTGCTGCTAATACAACAGCGCCAGTGATTTTAGAAAAATCAGGAGCCAAGAAGAATCTAACTCCCTCCATTGCACCAGGAAGAGTAAGAGAACGCACCATTATTATTAGAAGCATTATAAATAGAGCTGGCATTAGAATCTTTGCATATTTTTCTATACCATTCTTAACCCCACCTATTACTATTCCGAGAGTTAATGCCATAAAGATAGCATGGAAAATAAGCGGTTCGATAGGATTTGTAATCATGCTCCCGAACATTCCACCTAACACTCCCATGTCAGTAGTATTAAAAGCACCTGTGACAGCCTTGAATACGTAATTAATAACCCAACCACCAACTACGCTGTAAAAAGCTAAAATCATGAAACCTGCTAAAACGCCGAGCGCACCAACCCATGCCCATTTTTCACGAACTTTCTTGTACGCACCAATTGCGTTTAATTGAGTATAACGACCAAGAGTTAATTCTGCGAGCATGAGAGTAAAACCAACAATTACTAAAAGAACTAGATAAATAAGTACGAAAGCACCACCACCGTTTTCACCAGCCATATATGGGAATTTCCATAAATTTCCCAGGCCTATAGCAGACCCTGATGCAGCTAAAACGAAACCAAGTCGAGAGCCCCATTGCTCTCTTTGTTTCTTTTCTTGAAGATTAGCCATAATTCTACCTCCTATATTTTTATTGCATAGAACATTTTAAATATTCTACATTTTATAATTATACACATATTGAGAAATAATGCAAGCGTTAATTTATTAACGATGTGTAGATGATAAAAACACGTGAAAGTTGTTTTTAGTGAATAAATATTCGGGGAGCTACGGGGACAGTCCCCGCGGGTAGTTTCCCGGTTTTTCCTTTTATATCCATAGCGATGGATGGTACGGAGAACCGTCTGTTGTACCATTCTTATTTGCCTGTGACTAACAACAATTTGAGGTTTAATTTTTGGGAAATTCGGGGTATAATAAAGTGAGTAGTGATAGGAAAAGAATAGGCGTTGGAATTTTAGTTTTCGGAAGTTTATTGGAGGTAGAAAAATGAAAGCAATTATTAGAATGAGAATGGGTATGCACGATGCACACTATGGAGGCAACTTAGTTGATGGAGCTAAAATGATGCAATTATTTGGTGATATAGCTACAGAGCTATTAATCCGCCATGACGGTGATGAAGGATTGTTTGTTGCTTATGAAAGTGTAGAATTTGCTGCGCCTGTATATGCGGGTGACTATATTGAAGCTGAGGGAGAGATTATTAAAGTAGGGGATAGCTCTAGGAAAATGAAGTTTGAGGCAAGAAAAGTGATTGCACCAAGACCAGATATTAACGAATCTGCGTGTGATTTTTTAGAAAAGCCTATAATCGTGTGTAAAGCTTTAGGAACATGTGTAGTACCAAAAGACAAACAGAGAAAGTAGCCAGCCAGACATAGCCAGACAGGGGACGGTTCTCTGTCTGGCTTGGATCACTAAATATTTTTGAAAGGAGCAAATTACATGGAAAAGTTAATAATAACAGCGGCTTTAACTGGAGCTGAGATAACTAAAGAGATACAACCTAATTTACCAGTTACACCTGATGAAATAGCAAATGCGGCGCATGAATGTTATTGTGCTGGAGCATCTATAGTACATATTCACGCAAGAGATGAAGAAGGAAAGCCTACTCAATCGTATGAGGTGTACAAAGAAATAAAAGAAAAAATAGAGGAAAAATGTAACGTTATTATACAACCATCAACAGGTGGGGCAGTATGGCATACGTCAGAGGAAAGACTACAACCTGTTGAATTAAAACCAGAAATGGCAACTCTTAGTTGCGGTACGTGTAATTTTGGGAATGATATTTTTGTAAATAAAGAAGGCGTTATAGAGAAATTTGCAAAACGAATGCAAGAGTTAGGTGTTAAGCCTGAGATAGAAGTATTTGAGAGAGGTATGATAGAAAACGCCAAAAGACTAGTAAAAAAAGGGCTGATAGAACCACCACTACATTTTGATTTCGTTTTAGGAGTTCCTGGGGCATGCCCTGCCTCTGTAGATGATCTCTTGTTTATGGTTAACGCAATACCAGCTGATTCTACATGGACAGTTGCAGGGATAGGCAGACACGAACTACCTTTAGCTGTTATGGCAATAATAATGGGGGGGCATGTCAGGGTAGGATTTGAGGATAACATTTTTTACAAAAGAGGTGAGCTTGCAAAATCAAATGCCCAACTTGTAGAGAGAATTGTTAGGATAGCTAAAGAAATAGGAAGAAAAGTTGCGACACCAGAAGAAGCTAGGAAAATATTGAGTATATAATTTCCCTAAAAAATTTAGATAGACAGGGGAAGTCAGACAGAGAACCGTCCCCTGTCTGGCTTTATATCGTAATTATTTAAGAAAAATGAGTTTGCGCATGTTGACATGAATGATTAATAGTGGTAAGATGTCTCCATTAATGAACTGCATTATTATTGTAAAATTTGGAGGTGTTATTTTGAGCGTCCCGGAAATTGGAGGGAAAAAGCTACAAGAGATAAAAGAAATAGCAAAAGGAATGGGCATTAAAAACTTAGCCAAGTACAAGAAGAAGGAACTAATCGAATTAATAAATGAGAAGGACAAAACTAGCCTACCAGCGCACCTTTCGAGCGAAATCCCTAAAGGAAAAGAAGTCGATATAGCAACAGGAATATTAGATATTCATATGGATGGATATGGATTTTTAAGACGAAACAATTATTTATCTAGTGATCTAGATGTTTATATTTCACCTTCACAGATTAGAAGGTTTAAAATGCGTACTGGTGATAAAATTGAAGGGATTACAAGAACTCCAAAGACTGGAGAAAAATTCAAAGCCCTTCTATACGTTAAAAAAATAAATGATTTAGATCCTAATATGGCGTTAAGGCGACCGAAGTTTGCTGAACTTACCCCGATTTACCCTACAGAGAGAATAAATTTAGAAGTAAGCACGAGTGAGCTAGCTACAAGGTTAATAGATTTGATTGCCCCGATTGGAAAAGGGCAAAGAGGTATGATTGTATCTCCACCTAAAGCAGGAAAAACTATTTTACTTAAAAAAGTTGCAAACAGCATTGAAAAAAACTATCCAGATCTAGAAGTGATTGTGCTCTTGATAGATGAGAGGCCAGAAGAAGTCACAGATATGCAACGCTCAATTAAAGGTGAAGTGGTATACTCGACATTCGATGAACTACCAAGCCATCATATAAGGATAGCGGAAATGGTAATAAATAGAGCGCAACGATTGGTTGAGCATGGTAAAGATGTGGTAATATTGTTAGATAGTATTACCAGACTTGCGAGAGCGTATAATTTAGTGATACCATCAACTGGGAGAACATTGTCAGGTGGGTTAGACCCAGGAGCGCTACATAAGCCCAAAAGGTTTTTTGGAGCTGCTAGGAACGTTGAAGAAGGCGGGAGCCTGACTATAATTGCGACAGCGCTTATTGACACTGGAAGCAAGATGGATGATGTTATTTTTGAAGAGTTCAAAGGAACAGGGAATATGGAAATACACTTAGATCGCAAACTCTCCGAAAAAAGGATTTTTCCTGCCATGGATATACACAAATCAGGGACGAGGAGAGAAGAATTACTGCTTAACCAAGAGGAATTGGGAGCAATCTGGGCCATAAGGAAAGCACTAGGGAGTAGCCATGTTCAAGAAGTAACTGAAAGAGTGGTTAAATCTCTTATGGAAACTAAGAAAAACAGTGATTTTGTTGAAATGCTTAAAAAAACATTGATAACAGAGAGGTAACATGGTATAATATCTTAGTTGATTTATTAAGATAATAGGCACTATAAAACAAATGATAAAGGAATTTCCGCCGCTTAGTCGGTGGAGAACTACCAATATACTTAATGTTTAAATAGCGTGTTTTGAAGAAAGAGGTGACAATGATGAGAAAAGATATTCAGCCAAAATACTATGAAGTTGAAGCTACTTGCGTATGTGGCAATACTTTCGAAACTGCATCAACTAAAAAAGAATTACGACTTGATGTTTGCTCGAAATGCCACCCGTTTTTCACTGGTAAACAAAAGTCAGCTGAAAAAGGTGGACGTGTAGAAAAGTTCAATAAAAAATTTGGAATGTAATTTTGAAGCAGAATAATGATTTTTTAAAGCAGAAACGAGGTTGAGAACTAGCCTCGTTTTTTGTGTTCAATTTTCAAGAGGTAGTGGTTTATGTCTCTGGAGTGTCGGGAAAAAAACCTATGGATAAGTTTTGCTTTATTTTTAATGTCTCCTAATATATAATGATATGAGTTAAACTATTAGCGAGACAAGTAATAGCGTTTTCGTTTGCATTTTTCTAAATATAAACAAAATGGGGAGATTATTATGACTGATTTGATGGAATATACTAAAAATGGAAGCATTGAGATTATTGTTGGGCCCATGTATGCAGGGAAGAGCGAAGAGCTAATTAGAAGAATTAATAGGGCGAAAATAGCTGGGTTAAAAGTAATAGCTGTTAAACCAGAGATTGATAAAAGATATTCTGTCTCAAATATTATTTCGCATAATGGGAAAAGAACAGAATGTAATCCTGTAAAAAAAGTAGTGGAAATTGAGAGTATCGTTGAAAATGAAGAATTCGATATTTTAGCAATAGATGAAGTGCAATTTATGGATAAATCACTAATCGACATTTGTATAAAAGTAGCTGATAGTGGTAAGAGAGTTATTTGTTCGGGTTTAGATATGGATTTTAGAGGAGAACCTTTTAGCACTGTACCAAATTTGATGGCGATAGCTGAACATGTTACAAAACTAACGGCTGTTTGCATGGTATGTAAAATGCCTGCTACGAGAACGCAAAGAATTGTAAATGGCAAACCAGCAAAATACACTGAACCAATAATATTAGTAGGAGCTACTGAGTCGTATGAAGCACGATGCAGAAGATGCCATAAAGTGCCTAAATAGGAGGGTATTATGTCAAGTTTTTTGATGGGAATTGGATTAATTGGAATGCTAGTAGGAGTTCTTACTCCTGTTTTTCGTATTTATAAAAGAAAAACGAAGTATTCCAAAGGAGTAGTTATTCTGGTGTTTGTTTCGCTATTATTGTTTATTATTGGAGTTCTTAAAGGGCTTTAGCAAAGAAGAAATAACACATTTCACTAGATGAAACATGAGTGCTGATAAAGTGCTCGTGTTTTTTTATGCGAATAATTATTTGTTTTGAACACAAAATTTAGTTTACAATTTGGGACAATATGCATTTCAATATTGAGTAGGTATTCTGATGAAGTATAACTTCTCAAAAAACATTAGAACGAATGATTTCATAATATTTATGAAACCATCCGTTCTATTTATAATAGAATCGGAAGCAACTATGACAATCGGCTATTGACTTTGGTGGATTGGTTTCTAGCATATTGTATATATCTACATCCTTTCGTGAAACATTTGCAACCTTGCTTTTCAGTTTAGTTGGGCTATTGGATCTGGTGTTTCAAATCAAAATCGTTGTTCGAAAAGCTAGTTCTAGTTCTAATTCAAAATCTTTCTTCGAAAAGTTATTCACAATCAAAATCTTTGTTTGAAAGCTATTCAAAATCTGAACCGAAATCTTTATTCGTAAAGCCATTACTTACTTCATAGCACCAACTATTTTGATGCATTTTTCAATTCAAACCCTCTGGATATATCTCGTAAGATATTCCTTTTTTACAAGTTACTTAACTTGTTTTAAATAGTAGCCTCTCGTTTTTCAAGTCATCAAGACTAATAAGGTTGAACATGATTGACAGTGAGTTGCCGAATTCTATTGTATTATATATTTACCACATAGAAAACGTTTTAAACATTTTTTTTGAGGAAATATCTTCTTTCTGTCAAATGAGGGGGGTCAGGCTTAACTTTTGCAACTTATTGCTTAGTCGAAATCTCTTTCAGCAGTAAGTTGCAAAAATTAAGCCTGACCCCCCTGATTTTCTAGTTGAATATTCACTTATTAAATGCTACAATTACAATTAGAATATATAGTAGTCTATAGCATATGAACTTTTATGCAACAAGAAAAATTTAATGAAATAATTCGCGAAGAATAGGAGAAATTAAAATTGAAGAATACATCAGAACAACAAAAGGATTGTAATATAGGGGGGCAGGCGCTGATTGAAGGGGTTATGATGAAAGGCGAAGACTATACTGCTATTGCAGTAAGAACACCAAAGGGTGATATTACAATAAATAAAACCAAAATATACAAATCTCGCAAAAAGAAGAAATTGATGAGTATACCCGTTTTAAGAGGCGGTTTTATTCTAATTGATGCGATGATAGTAGGAGTTCGCTCATTATTATACGCTGCCGAAATTGCTGAGGAAGGCGAAAAAAACGGAGAGAAAGAAATTGAGATTGCAAGAGAAAGCACTGGGAAAAATGCAGAAGAAGCGCTTGGAAATGCAGAAGAACCTGAGGGTGACATAGAAGAGGTTGAAATTGCTGAGAGAGCCAAAAATAATAACGCTGGAGAAGAGGGAGATAAAGAGAAAAACGAAAGAAACTCAAACGAAGAAACAGAAGTGAGTTGTAATGCAACAAATGATAATGAATTGCCAAGCAAGATGATTACAAAGGAGAAATATACAAGTAATAATCATGCAGAGAATAAAGAGGATATATTTGATAGAGTGTTAAAAAAACTGTTCAAAGACAAAGCTTACGACGCAATGATATATATATCAGTATTTTTTGCATTGTTAATATCCATAGGGATTTTTATGTTAGCACCGACCCTCCTTGCAAGTTATGTAAGAAGATTTACTGAGTCGAATATTCTCATCAACATAATAGAAGGAATAGTAAGAATTTTTCTCTTTGTAGGATATATTGTGCTGATTGCTAGAATGGAAGACATACGAAGAGTTTTTCAATACCATGGGGCAGAGCATAAAGCTATATATTGTTATGAGCATAAAAAAGAGTTAACTGTAGAAAACGCGAGAAAATTCTCAACATTACACCCTCGTTGCGGCACAAGTTTCTTGTTTATTGTAATGGTTGTGAGTATGCTTTTGTTTTCCTTGGTTGGATGGCCAAACCCATTTGCAAGAGTTCTTGCAAGATTAGCGTTGTTGCCTGTGGTAGCAGGAATATCATACGAGATTATTAGGATAGCTTCAAAAAGTCAATCGAAGCTAGTAGGATTAGTTAATTATCCTGGGATGATGTTGCAAAAGCTCACGACAAAAGAACCTGACGACAGTCAATTAGAAGTAGCGCTTGAAGCTCTTAAAAATGTACTTAAGGATGATAAAAATGCCAACAGTAGAGCGAATAATACAGAGGGCAGCAAAGAAATTTCAGACACTTAACCTTGAAATGCCTCAGTTAGACGCTGAGGTGATTTTATGCAATATTTTGGGTGTTGATAGAATTAAACTGCATATTTACCCGAATTTGAGTATTTCCCGGGAAAATTGTCGTAAATTTTGGCTTGATGTAAAAAAAAGAGTGAATTGTATGCCAGTGCAATATATTATAAAGCGACAAGAATTTATGGGATTAGATTTTTTTGTAGAAGAAGGAGTTTTAATACCGCGAGCTGATACAGAACTATTAGTTGAGGAGTCAATAAATATTTGTAAAGAAATTTTTTTTGAAGTCCCTGTCAAAGTGCTAGAAATAGGAACGGGTAGTGGTGCGATTTCTGTTAGTTTAGCAAAATATTTTGATGAGCTAGAAATTAAAGCTGTGGATATTTCAGAAGAAGCTCTAAAAATAGCAAAAAAAAATGCGATAACGCATAAAGTACAGGACAAAATTGAGTTTTTACAGGGCGATATTTTTACGCCTATTAAAAATAAAAAAGCGGGAAAAAAATTTCATATGATAGTTTCGAATCCGCCATATATATCTAACGATGATGTAGAGAATTTAATCATGCAGGTGAAAGGATACGAGCCTTTAATAGCATTGAGAGGCGGAGAAGATGGGTTGGATTTTTATAGAACCATCATCAACCAAGCGCCGGAATTTCTTGAATACGAAGGTAGATTGCTATTAGAAATAGGCTATAATCAAGGGGAGCAAGTTAGTCGTTTAATGAATGAAAGAGGATTTAAAAATATAACAGTTAAAAAAGATTTGGCTGGACTTAACCGATTAGTGGTTGGTGAATGGCAAAATGACGTGAAATGTGATAATATAGTAGATGCTTTAAATGAAAATAGATAATTATGTTTGGAGAGATTAACATGTTAAGCAAATTAGAGTTTTTGGAAGAAAAATATTTAGACTTGAGCAATAAAATTGGAGACCCCGAGGTAATAAGGAATCAAAACGAATGGAAAAAATTAGTGAAGGAACATTCTTCTCTAGAGCCAATTGTTTTAAAATATAGAGCGCACAAAAAGGCGAGTGAATCCTTAGTAGAAGTAAAAGACATAATGTATGATAGGACTGCAGATGATGAATTAAAAGAGATGGCAAAAATGGAAATGGAAGAATTACAAGAAAGTATAATGGCATATGAAGAAGATTTGAAAGTGCTTTTATTACCTAAAGATCCGAATGATGATAAAAATGTAATTGTGGAAATACGTGCTGGTGCAGGTGGAGATGAAGCCGGTTTGTTTGCAGCGGTTCTATTTAGAATGTATACAAGATATGCAGAAGAAAACAAATGGAAAACTGAATTGATGAGCCTAGGAGAAACAGGAGTTGGTGGATATAAAGAAGTTATATTCATGATTATAGGAAAAGGTGCGTATTCGAAATTAAAATACGAAAGTGGCACGCATAGAGTTCAGCGAGTGCCAGTGACTGATTCAGGTGGGAGAATACACACATCTACAGCTACGGTAGCCGTGCTACCAGAGGCAGATGATGTAGAACTTGAAATACATCAAAATGATTTAAGGATTGATGTTTTTCGTGCATCCGGATGTGGAGGGCAAAGTGTTAATACTACTGACTCAGCCGTAAGAATAACGCATTTACCAACTGGAGTAATAGCCACTTGCCAAGATGAGAAGTCTCAACTTAAAAATAAAGAAAAAGCACTTAAAATATTGAAAGCTAGAATAATGGATACGGTTGTACAGCAGCAAAAAGACGAAATTGCGGAAGACAGAAGAAGTCAAGTGGGTACAGGGGATAGAAGTGAAAGAATTCGAACATATAACTATGCGCAAGGGCGAATTACTGATCACAGAATTAATTTGACAGTATATAAACTTGATGCATTTTTAGAAGGTGACATTAACGATATGATAGATGCTCTTATAACTTCGGATCAAGCTAATAAATTGAAGCAAGTCAACTAAAGGGCAATTGAGAAAGAAAAAAGAGGCAAAAACTTGTAGGGGCTCTCCTTGTGGGTGCCCGTAATGAAGGAAAAGAGAAAAAAGAAAAGAGAAAAAATAATTAAGAATGGAAAAGATAAAAGAAAGCAGGGGGTGCCTCTTGTGGGTACGTGAGACTTTTAAAATGAAAAGCTGATAGAGGTGAATAGCTTGAAAAATACTACTATATACGATATAGAGCCTAATGATATTGACATGCGTAAGATGAAAGTGTGCAGTGAAGTATTGGCTAACGGTGGAACCGTAGCTTTTCCTACTGAAACGGTATACGGTATTGGTGCAAACGCTCTAAATTCTGAAGCCGCAAGAAAAATATTTGAAGCTAAGAGAAGGCCAGCTGATAACCCATTAATAGTTCATATAGCAGAGATTGAGAATGTTTATCCTCTTGTAGAGAAAGTTTCAAAAAAAGCAAGAAAATTAATGACGAAATTTTGGCCGGGACCTTTGACAATAATATTTAGGAAGAGTAAACAAGTACCTGCTATTGTCACTGCAGGTCTAGACACAGTGGCAGTTAGAATGCCAAATCACCCCATTGCTCTTTGTGTGATAAAAGAATCAGGAGTTCCTATTGCTGCTCCAAGCGCGAACATTTCTGGGAAACCAAGTCCAACTAGAGGAAATCATGTTGTTGATGATTTGTTTGGAAGAGTTGATATTATTATTAACGGAGGAGATTGTGAAGTAGGGCTAGAATCAACAGTCTTAGATATGACTATAAACCCATCTGTGATTTTAAGACCTGGAGGAGTTACCAAAGAGATGATTGAAGAGGTTTTAGGTGAAAGAGTAGATTTTTATGATTCTAGCGAAGAAAATTTCAGTAGCATACTGCCTAAAGCGCCAGGTATGAAATATGTGCATTACTCTCCTAATGCAGATGTTATTGTATACCGAGGGGAAAAGGATAAAATAACAAGAAGAATTGAATTAGATTTAGCGGAATTTATTAAGCAAGGCAAGAAAGTTGGGATTATTTGTACAGAGGTTTTAGACGAGACAGGAGACGGTTCTGTGTCTCGTGTGATGACAAGAAACACAGAGGTGGTATCTGGTTTGTTAGATTGCGCTAAAAAATATGCAGGTGCCAATGTAAAGTCATTAGGCGACAGAGGAGAGCTTAAATTTATCGCAACAAATGTTTTTCGTATTTTAAGAGAGTTTGACGTAGAGGAAGTAGACATAATATTAGTTGAAGCAGTAGATGAAATAGGGATCGGCAAAGCGATAATGAACAGATTGATTAAGGCGTCGGGGTATAATGTAGCTGAGGTTTAGGAGTGTATCGAACTTGGCATTATGTATACTTAGGGCTTGTTCCTAAATAAGCTGTACAATCTTACTTGTCTTTTCGTCCATACCCTGCGTTGTGGAAACAGTTACATAACGCTGCTATGCGCCTATTTCCACGCCTTGGTTATGAACGAAAATCCTTCGCAACATTGCACGGCTTATTTCATCACAGACCCTTAGATATTTTGTTTACAGAATATATTAAAAGCATATAATGAAAAAAGTTTCCACAAATGCTTTTGCTGATAGGACAGAGGAATGATAAAATGAAAACAATATTATTTGTATGTACAGGGAATACTTGTAGAAGCAGTATGGCAGAAGCCATATTGAAAAGAATGTGCAATCCTGCTGACGAACTAAGAATTATTTCGGCGGGTATTTCAGCGGTTAATGGTAGTGGTGCAAATTCTAAAGCAATTGAAGTGATGAAAGAAAAAGGGATAAATTTGCTAGATCATACTGCTACTTTGTTGACAGAGAAATTGATAGTAGAATCTGATTTGGTACTAACTATGACCTTGCTACATAAAGAGCACGTAGTAAGCATTGTACCTGAAGCCGAAAGAAAGATATACACCTTAAAGGAATATGTACAAGAAAACGAGAAAAAAAATGTAACAACTGACGTTTTAGACCCTTTTGGTCAAACAATTGAAATGTATAGGAAGACTGCAAACGAAATTGAAGAGTGTTTAGTAGGGATGACTCGAAAAAAAAAAATAGGGGTGATAAGGTGAAAATTGCAATTGGAAGTGATCATGGTGGATTTGAGCTGAAAAAATACTTAATAGAGACCTTAGTTGCACAGGGTCATAATATTGATGATTTTGGTACTGATTCACTTAAATCTGTTGACTACCCAGTATTCGCTTTGGAGGTAGGCAAATCTGTAGCAGAAAACGCACATGACAGAGGAATTCTGATATGTGGAACTGGTGTTGGTATCTCAATAGCTGCTAACAAAATAAAGGGAGTTCGTTGTGCTTTGGTATCAGATTGTTTCACGGCGAAGGCCACTAGATTGCATAACGATTCTAATGTTTTAGCTTTAGGTGGTAGAGTTATTGGAAAAGGACTAGCTCTTGAAATTATTGATATTTGGTTACGAACTGAATTCGAAGGAGGGAGACATCAAAGAAGAGTGGATTTGATTTCTAGTATTGAAAATACGTATAAAAACGGGAGGTAAAAAATGGGAAAAGTAATATCAATTGATCACCCACTAATTCAGCACAAATTAACTTTGATTAGAGATAAAAATACAGGGTCAAAAGATTTTAGAGAAATAGTTAAGGAAATGTCTATGCTGATGGCATATGAGGTAACAAGAAACATGCCATTACAAGAAATTGAAATAGAAACACCGATATGCAAAACCAAATCAAAGGTTATATGCGGTAAAAAAGTTGGACTAATACCAATATTGCGTGCTGGTCTTGGGATGGTTGAAGGAATTTTGCAATTAATTCCAACTGCAAGGGTTGGGCATATTGGGTTATATAGAGATCCTGCAACTTTACAACCTGTAGAGTATTATTGTAAATTACCAAATGATGTAAGCGACAGAAGTTTAATAGTATTAGACCCCATGCTTGCAACAGGGGGGTCTGCTATTGCAGCTATAGATTTTCTGAAAGAGAGAGGAGCAAAAAATATTCAACTAGTTTGTCTTATTGCTGCTCCAGAAGGAATAGAAGCATTCCACAAAAAACATGACGATGTAGAAGTTTACGTAGCTTCAATAGATGAGAAATTAGATGAACACGCATATATTGTTCCTGGATTAGGAGATGCTGGGGACCGTTTGTTTGGGACGAAATAAAATGAGTCGTTGGGGGTATCCTATGAGTAGTAACTCCCAATGATTACCAACAACATTAAGTTTTGATTTCATAATGAAATTGTAATTTGTTTGTGGTACAATGATTTAAGAGCGCTAGTATTTTGCGCGTGATTTAGATGAAGGAGGACTTTACTTGAGACCTTCATGGAACGAGTATTATATGCAAGTGGCAGAAGTAGTAAAATCAAGATCTACTTGTTTGAGAAGGCAAGTAGGAGCAGTGATAGTGAAGGATAAAAGGCTTTTGACAACTGGATATAATGGAGCGCCAAGTGGATTGAAACATTGTGATGAAGTTGGTTGCTTGCGCGAAGAACTAGGTATTCCCTCAGGACAAAGGCATGAACTTTGCAGAGGAACACATGCAGAACAAAATGCAATTATTCAAGCTGCATGCCATGGTATAGAGATAAAAAAAGCTACTATATATGTTACAGTCCAACCTTGTATCTTATGTGCAAAGATGATAATAAACGCAGGGATAGAGAAAATTGTTTTTAAAGGAGACTATCCTGACAAATTATCCAGACAGTTACTAGAAGAAGCGGGGATTGAATTGGAGAAAGTTGGATAAATGAAAAGTTGGTTGGTTAGGAAAAGATTAAAGATTAAAGATTAAAGATTAAAGATTAAAGATAGAAGAAAAAGATAAAGAGAAAAGAAAAAGGTAAAGAGAAAAGATGGAAAGCGATAGGTCTCGACCTGTTACCCTGAGCGAAACGCAGTGAAGTCGAATGGGTCTCACAAGAAGTTGGAAAGTTTGAGAAAAAGAAGTGAAAAGCAAAAAGACTTAAAGAATGACTAATGACGAAAAAATAGGTAGGAGCAAACAAAATGGAGAAAATACTATTTAGTTTTTTTATAGCATTTGCAATTGCATACACACTAACCCCTTTGGCTAGACAAATAGCGTATAAAATTGGTGCTATAGATGTGCCTACGGATGAAAGGCGTGTGCATAGCACCCCAATGCCAAGGCTTGGTGGTTTAGCAATATTTTTTGCATTTATGATTAATGCTCTAATTTGGACACCATTAACAACTGAGTTTATTGGAATATTTACTGCAGGAACATTTATTTTAGTATTTGGAGTGGTTGATGATTTCAAACGAATTTCTGCTAAATACAAGTTGATAGTGCAAGTTATAGCAGCAGCTATAGTAATATACAGCGGTGTTAGAATTGAGTTTTTCTCTTTTCCGTTTAGTTCAAGTGGAATGGTGTACTTGGGAATGATCAGCATTCCAGTAACATTGTTTTGGATTGTAGGAATTACAAACGCAGTTAATTTAATGGATGGGCTTGACGGATTAGCAGCTGGGCTAGCGGCGGTTGCATCAATTTCGCTGTCAATTATTGCCTTCTTAAACGGGCAAACTGCGGTAGCACTTCTTTTGATGTCGTTAGCAGGAGCAACTCTTGGATTTCTTCCATATAATTTTAATCCAGCTAAAATATTTATGGGTGACACAGGTTCCTTGTTTATTGGATTTATTTTGGCTACCATATCTATTGAAGGTGTTATTAAAAGTGCGGCTACTGTAGCCATCATTATTCCTGTGCTAGTGTTAGGGGTGCCTGTATTTGATACAGCATTTGCAATAGTTAGAAGATCAATTAACGGAAAGCCTATACATGTAGCAGATAAAGGGCATTTGCATCATAAGCTATTAGATTTAGGATTTAGCCAAAAGCAGACGGTAACAGTTTTATATTGTATTGGTGTTTTGCTAGGCGGAGTTGCGATACTAATTTCTGGTGTGACTCAAATGATTTCGTTCGTTACGTTGGTAATTATACTGTTAGCGATGTCGTTTGGGACGTTTGTAGTTTTGTTTGCGATTAATAGAAAAAGAGTAAAACAGGTTCCCAAATAATTCTTAGTATTAGGTTTCGATTATATGGGCAAGGGACAAGACTTGGCAAATTAGAAGCTGCAACTACTTGTGGGTACTGTGCAAGAAGTTGCACTTTACAAATGCATGCATTCGCCATGAGCCAAAAGGACCTTGTTTTTTTAGCTTGATTTTATTGGCAGAGTGACTTAACTAAGTTCGCAACTTTGGAGAAGGAGGATTTTTTAGAATTGCTAGGTCTTAGGAAATTGTTAAACTGCGTACAGAGGAGAGAAAAATATTTTACTAGGGGTGGATGGATTGAGAAAAACGGTTAAATCAATCGGGCTATGTATAGGTGCTTCTAGCATCGGATTCTGTTTGATTGAAAAGGATAATAATACTAAAGTTCTTGTGTCAAAATCTGTTGCGCATGAAGGTAATCCAAGAGCTGTTATAGAAGAATTGATTACTAGGGAATTAATAGAGTCTGTGGATAGAATTTCCGTTACAGGAAAAAAACTTAGAAATATTATGAATGCTTCAGCGATATCTGAACTTGAGGCATTGGAATATGCATACGACTTTTACAAAAATAAAAATGAACACGTAGATGTAATTATCAGTGCTGGTGGTGAAACTTTTCTTGCCTATAAACTAGACGATACAGGCAAAATTATTAACATATATTCAGGAAATAAATGCGCTTCAGGTACCGGAGAGTTTTTTTTGCAACAAATTAAAAGAATGGACTTAAATCTTAAAGATGCTGTTGAAATAGCAGATGTTGATGATTACTATAGTGTATCAGGAAGGTGTTCGGTCTTTTGTAAAAGCGATTGTACACATGCTTTAAATAAAGGAACGCCAAAAGAAAAAGTAGTCGCGGGGCTTTGCGAAATGATGGCTGTAAAAATATTAGAACTAACGAAGAGTACTAAGCCGAAAAAACTACTTTTAATAGGTGGAGTGTCAAAAAATACCGTGATGATTGATTTTTTAAAGAAAAAAATCCCAGACATTTTGGTTCCAGAAAATGCAGCGGTTTTTGAAGCTTTGGGAGCAGGATTGTGGGCATTAGAAAATAACACAAAAGAGATTACTGATGTTGACAATCTGTTTAGTGAGGAAAAAAGCAGGTTTGGATTCTTGCCACCACTAAAAGAATACGAGGGTAAAGTTAAGTTTAACAAATCAAATAGAGAAACAGCAAGTAATGGCGATGAATGCATAATTGGTCTAGATGTTGGCTCGACAACGACAAAAGCTGTGCTAATTAGAACTAAAGACAATGCAGTGCTTGCCAGTAGCTATTTGAGAACCAATGGCGACCCAATCGGAGCTTCGAGAAAATGTTATGAGGAACTTAACGAGCAAGTAGACGTTGATATTTCAATCCACGAATTAGGAATAACAGGGTCAGGCAGACAAATTGCGGGACTACACGCTCTTACAAACAGTATAATAAATGAGATTACCGCTCATGCAAAGGCTGCAGTTTACTATGATTCTGATGTGGATACAATTTTTGAAATTGGTGGGCAGGATGCAAAATACACATATATAACGAACGGAGTTCCCTCAGACTATGCTATGAATGAAGCGTGTTCTGCCGGCACTGGCTCGTTTTTAGAGGAAGCAGCGAAAGAGTCACTAAACATGGATACTAAAGAAATTGCAGGTTATGCGCTTTCAAGTGGTCAAGCTCCAAACTTTAATGATCAATGTGCTGCATTTATTGGCAGCGATATAAAAAGTGCAATTCAAGAAGAGATTAGCATTGAGGGGATTGCAGCAGGTTTAGTATACTCTATTTGCATGAATTATGTTAATAGAGTGAAAGGTAATAGAATAGTAGGGAATAAGATTTTTATGCAAGGGGGCGTTTGCTACAATAAAGCTGTGCCAATGGCAATGGCTGCGCTAACAGAAAAAGAAATAATTGTCCCTCCAGAGCCTGGGCTTATGGGGGCCTTTGGTGTTGCTTTGGTTGTAAAGGAAAGACTGGAATCTGGATTAATTGAAAAAAAGGAGTTTAAATTAGGTGAACTAGCAAACAGAGAAGCGGTATTTGGAGAAAAATTTATTTGTATGGGAACAAAAGAAAATTGCGATAGCAAATGTAGTATTAACAGGATTATTATCGAAGGCAAGACCTACCCATTTGGTGGAGCATGTAATAAGTACTATAACTTAAGAAATAGTACATCTATAGTTAGCGCTAAAAACTTGAACTTAGTTGCACTTAGAGAACGATTAATATATGGGAAATATAGTAAAGACCGAGCGGAGAAAATAGGGAGTGTTCCGCAACAGAATGTAGTAAAAAGCAAAAAAACTTTTGTGAAAAAAAAGATAGCAATAAACATTTCATTAATGACGAACACGTTATATCCACTTTATTATAATTTTTTTACTGCGCTAGGTCATGATGTAATAATACCAGATGAAATAGATAAACAAGGGATTGAGAAAAAAGGTGCGGCTTTTTGCTACCCGGTTGAGGTTTCTCATGGGGCACTTTCAAATTTACTAAAGAAAGACTATGATCTTCTTTTCTTGCCACAAATAAAATCTATGCCAACAGGGGTTGATGGTGAAAAAATTACGATTTGTCCACTAGTACAAGCAGAGCCATATTATTTGAAAACAGCATTTGCTAAAGCAATTAACAAAACAATTCTTAGTCCTATTTTAGAGTTTAGAGGAGATTATAGTTCAGCCAAAACTACTTTTGTTGAGATTGGGAAACAACTTGGCGCTAACAAAAATGTTTCGGAAGAAGCTTACAAAAATGCTGTAGAAGCACAAGAAGATTTTCACAATGAATGTAAGGTGGTTGGGGAGAGATTTTTGCAAGAGCTAAGCAATGATCCTGATAGAATAGGTGTAGTATTATTTGGAAGATCGTATAATGCTTTTGTAAAGCAGGTAAACATGGGAATCCCTAATAAGTTTGCCTCAAGAGGATATGAAATAATACCACATGACTTTTTGCCCGCAGAAAGGGAAGAAATAGTTGAAAACATGTATTGGGTGACAGGGCAAGCAATTCTTAAAACAGCAACATTTGTAAAAAATCATCCTAGATTATTTGGCGTATTTATTACCAATTTCAGTTGTGGTCCCGATTCATTTATTTTAGGGTATTTCAGAGATGTAATGGGTAAAAAGCCTTCTCTTACTCTTGAAATTGACAGTCATACATCAGATGCGGGTATCGATACTAGAATAGAGGCTTTTATTGATGTAGTGAAATATTACATTGAAAGTGCTGGAAATGAAAATAAAGCTAAAAATTTGTTTGAAATGTCAAGGTCAGTATATGAGAACAAAGAATTATTTATAATAGACGAGAGTGGGAAAAAGTATAAGATTACTGACAATAGAATTCGTATATTAATGCCATCTATGGGTGATATGTCATCTAGGTTAATAGTTTCAGCTTTGAAATATGTAGGGGTAAATGCGATTGCTGCAGATGTGCCAACTGAGGTAGAATTGAAACTAGGGCAGGGAGTATCTTCATGCAAAGAATGTCTACCATTGATTTTAACTGCAGGAACTCTTTTGAATTATTTAAAGAAAAGAAAAAACAGCGATGAAATGTTAGTATATTTCATGCCGCAAGCTTCTGGTCCATGTAGATTTGGGCAGTATAATATTTTTATTAAAAACTATATTAAGCAAAATAAAATTAAAAATGTGGCTGTACTTTCTTTGACAGCGGACAATGGGTATGCGGGATTAGGCATAGAGTTTTTACTTAGGGCTTGGAAATCGACTATAATTGCTGATATACTTGAAGAAGTTTACAGTGCTATTTTAGTACTGGCAGATAATAGAGAAGAAGCAATTAAAGTGTATAATGAAGTTTGCAGTGAAATTGAATATAGCGTTCAAAGTTCAAAGTGGAAAGAAGTAAAGGCTGTGTTACTAAAATCGGCTGAAAAATTGAATTCAATAAAGACATTAGGAAAATTAAAAGACAGCACGAAAGTAGCGTTAATAGGAGAAATTTACGTACGTAGAGATGACCTGTCGAGGCAAAATATTATTGAAAAATTAGCTAATGAAAATATAATTACAAAAACTGCTCCAGTATCAGAGTGGATACATTATATAGATTATTTGTTAATTAAAAACCTTTTGCCGGGAACTAGCATTAGCACTAAAGTAAAAGCGCAAGTTCAAGGAAAAATTAAGAGATATTTAGAAAAAGAGATAAAAGAAATTTTTGCTAAAACAGAATTTTATGAAACGCATATGTTAAACATACCAAAGATTATAGAATCTGCTTCTGATTTGATTTCGCCAAGATTAACGGGTGAGGCTATACTTACCGTAGGAACAGCGATTACGGATATTGTAGATGATGTTGCAGGGGTTATCTCTATTGGTCCTTTTGGATGTATGCCAAATAGAATTGCAGAAGCTATTCTCAGTGAGAAAATAGATGAGAAAAAAGAAGAATTATCACCTAATGATAAGTTAGTGAAAGAAGTACTAAAAAAACATCCTCATCTGCCTTTTTTGTCAATCGAAACAGACGGGAGTCCATTTCCACAATTAATAGAATCGAGAATAGAAACATTCATTTTGCAAGCGAAGAGGGTTCAAAGCACGATTAATAGCAGTGAGTTGTAAACAAAAACATCAAGGGGTGACAAAGGAACGAGGTTGTTGTCAACTTCCCTCGAAAAGTTAGCAACAACCTCGCCTTCATGTCACTCTATTTAGCTATTAGTTGCATCTGTCAATTTGTCGTAAAATGCTTTCTTTAATTTTTAAGAATTCTTCTTCCACTTTTTTATCAACACCCATAACAGATTCTCCTTTTATATCTGCAGCGCGAACTTCCTCGCTATCTGGTATAAAACCTAGAACTTCAATGGGTGATACAGCTTCTGTTATTAAGTTTTTGTCTTCTTCATTACGTACACGGTTACCAATAACCTTTATGCATTTTAACCCAATATCTGTAGCGAATTTTTGGATTTTGCGTGCCGTTTCTAAACTACTTTTACCTGCATCGACTACAATAAGCAAGACATTAACAGCGTCAGCTGTTCCTCTGCTAAGGTGTTCAATTCCCGGTTCCATGTCGAGAACAACGACTTCATCTCGCTTTGTAAGTAAATGTCTTAATAATGTCTTTAAAAAAGCGTTTTCAGAACAGAAACAGCCGCCAGCTTCTTCTTTGAACCCGCCCATAGCTATCAACTTTATGCCGTTGTGCTGCACAGAAAACTCATCCGGTATATCCGACACGTATGGGTTTAGCTTAAAAAATGCTCTAGCATCGCCAGGTTTTGTACCAGTGCGTTCTCCAATTAATCCTTTCATATTAACAATAGGCAATATGTCGTTAGGATTGTGAAAACCTAAGCTACTAGCTAAACTAGAGTCAGGGTCAGCGTCTACTGCTAAAACACTATGCCCTTCTTTTTGGAAGATACTGATTAGCATAGCTGAAGTCAATGTTTTCCCTACTCCGCCTTTCCCAGTTATTGCTATTTTCATCTCTACACCTTCTTTCACTAAAAGTAACGCATTATCAAAATTGATTTTTAAAACTACTGAACATATTTTGTTCAAATACATTGTTACTAGCACTCTATATCCCAAGTTTTCGTCGTTTTTCATCCATTCTGTCAAGAATTGCTTCTGTCATCTCAGAGAAATCTTCGTATACATAGAATTTAGCTCCTACTAAATCTTCTGCGGCATTTGTCAATATGTCAACAACTTCTGGTGAACCACCGATTGGCGGCATCAAACCTAGGAAAACATCAACCCCACTTGTTACGACATATGTTCCAATAGCGAGTGCTTTCTCTGACATCCATTCAGGCGCAACACCAACTACAGGAAGAGCACTATTATCAACGCCTAAGTACTTTGCAACTTCACTGACAAATACTAAGATACGACTAATATCTACACAAGATCCTAAATGTAAGACAGGAGGAATTCCGACGAAGTCACAGACAGCCTTTAAACCATCGCCTGCAATATCCTTTGCTTCAGCAGTCATTAATCTGCCTTTAGCAGCAGCTTGAGCTGCACATCCTGTTGCAACAACTAGCACATTATTTGCGGTTAAATTCCTAATTACCTCGTTATGACCAGAGTCATGTTTGTTTTTAGTATTGTTGCATCCAACAATTGCAGCTATTCCTCTTATTGACCCGTTTGCAATACTGTCAACCAAAGGTTTAAGGCTTCCATCTACAGCATCGATTCCAGCAACTTTAGCTAAATGAGTTTTAATTCCTTCTACGGTAAAACCAACGATAGCGTCTGAGCGTTCTTTAGGAACGAATACTTTTTCTGGTTTTCGGTTTTTAAAGTTTTCAACCGCTTCTCTTACAAGTTTTTTGGCAATAGCTAATGCATTTTTCTTGTCGAAATCTATATAAGTAGAGCCAGTTATTTTAGCTTTTGGAGAAGTGGTAATAAATTTTGTATGATAACATTTTGAAATTTGTGATAAAGAAGGTAGTATACACTGAACATCAACAATCATGGCTTCTACTACACCTGTTACTATTATCATCTCCTGCTGATGAAAATTACCAGCTATCTTAATGCCATGTCGCATAGTTACTTCATTAGCTGTACAACACATGCCGACTAAATTAATTCCATCTGCACCAACCTGTTTAGCTAGTTCAATTAATCCTTCGTCGCATACTGCTAGAACTATCATTTCCGAAAGACTAGGCTCATGACCATGTAGTACGATATTAACTTTCTTTTCGTCTAAAACACCTAAATTTGTTTCGGTTTTTATCGGAGTAGGCGTACCGAATAAGATGTCACTAAGTACTGTCGCAATCATTGAACCGCCCCAACCATCAGCTAGGGATGCTCTCATAGACATATGGATTAGACTCAGCGCATCGCTCATACATCCAATATGTGTAGAATGCATGATAGTTGTAACTTCTCTATCAATTGCTCTAGGTAATAATTCTAACTTTTCCCACAGTTCTTTTCTTGGCTCTGGCGCTCTGTCCAAAAATCTAAGATATCCAAATGGTTTACCAAATTCATTTAAAGCAATTTCTGCCACTTCATGAGCTACAGTGTACACATCCTTGTCTTTGGTTTCAACATTCCACTCAGTAGCTAGTTTAAATAGTTTTTGTCTGTCTTTAATAGTATAATCACCATTTTCGGATGCCATATGCATAACATAAGCAATATCTCTTGCGTGATCCGAGTGTGAAGCTGTTCCTGCGGCAACTTTACGTGCCTGGTTTCTTGCTACAATTGTAGCAGCTGTAGCTCCACATATACCTCTTTGTACTCCTTTGTCTGGAGTGAAACTTACCCTACAGGGACCCATTGAACAGATTTGGCAACATACACCTTTCTCTCCAAACGTACAGGGAGTTTTCATGATTTTTTTTCTATCCCAAATTGTTTCGATCTTCTCGTCTGCCGCTTTCTCAATTAATGTATCAAGCGTTTTATCAATGGAGACATTTTTTGCATCAATCATTTTACGCGCCTAGTTATAAAAATCATATTATGGGAAAGATTATAAGAAAAAAATATGATTTTATGCTTCTTATCGAAGTGGGGTGCCAGAAGTTTATATTAATATAGTAAATCATATTATGTAGAATTGGTTTATTAATAAGTATAGTTTCTGGATTCCACCTATAACTAGGTATAACACCACCTTTTCTTTTAATTTTTTATTTGTTTTTGCAATGAAAGTATTTCAATAAAACATATAAAATCGCGTGAACAGACCTCCCTTCTTATCGCGAAAACGTTTTCAAATTAAAAACACAATATTCAATCATATATGACCATTAGTAGAATTATAGCATTTTAAATAATATTTTTCAATAGTTGTTGACAAAAAAATCAGGGGGTCAGGCTTAACTTTTGCAACTTACTGCTTAGTTGAAATCTCTTTCAGCAGTAAGTTGCAAAAGTTAAGCTTGACCCCCCCCCTCTGATCCCTGACCCCCTCTGCTGCAAAAATATAGACTTGGGCAGAAACAATTAGTATGTTATGATAGGAATAGGATTGAAAAGATATTTACATTTAACGCCAGAGGATGTGAAAATAATGAAACGACTAAAAATGATGACGATTTTCGGAACGCGACCAGAAGCCATTAAAATGGCACCTCTTATCAACAAAATGCAGGAGAGAGATGAAATTGAATCAATTGTTTGCATTACAGCGCAACATAGAGAGATGCTTGATTCTGTTTTGAAGCAGTTTAAAATTGAGCCTGATTATGATTTAGATATTATGAAACATGGGCAGACGATTACAGACATAACGACAAGAGTGCTTCAAGGAATCGAATCTGTTTTAAAAGAGTCGAAACCAGATATGGTTCTTGTTCATGGAGATACGACCACAACATTCGTGGCGGCATTAGCAGGATTCTATCAGAAAATTCCTATTGGACATGTTGAGGCTGGACTAAGAAGTGGTAACATGTCTTCGCCTTATCCTGAGGAGATGAATAGAAAACTGACATCTTCACTTGCCAATATGCATTTTGCCCCTACGGTAGAAAATTTTAATAACCTTGTGAAAGAAGGGATTTCTAAGGAAAAAATATTTATCACTGGAAATACTGTTATAGATGCGCTACTACAAACGATTGAGGAAGAATATGTTTTTAAAAATTTGTGTCTTAATGAAATAGACTTTATTAATAAAAAGATTATTGTTATGACAGTTCATCGCCGCGAAAATTGGGGACAGCCAATGGAAGATATCTTTAGCGCAGTCAATGAAATAGTTGCGCAGAATAGAGATGTAGAGATTGTTTACCCAGTACATTTAAACCCTAAAATTAAAGAATTAGCAAACAAGTTTTTGGGTAACAATAAACAGATTCATCTTATCGACCCACTTGACTATAAACCATTTGCCAATTTGTTAAATAAAGCATATTTGATTTTAACTGATTCTGGGGGGATACAAGAAGAAGCACCAGCTCTAAAAAAACCAATCCTTGTAGTTAGAGACGAGACCGAAAGACCAGAGGCGGTAGAAGCAGGTACGGTGAAAGTTATTGGAATAAAAAAGCTAGATATAGTTAATGAAATGCAATTATTGATTAACGATGAAAATAGCTATAAGCAAATGTCAAGAGCCATTAACCCTTACGGTGACGGTACAGCCAGTGAGAAAATACTAGAAGAAATACTTATCTACCATAGGATTTTGTTATAACGACTTGGGCGGAGCCTGACAAAGTTTCATCAAAGCCCACCCTTAAACTATAATGACGGCTTTGATATAACGACTTGGGCGGAGAGGGGTGACAAGGGGATGGGGGTGACAACCCCATCCCCTTGTCACTGGAGACTAGAATATATTTGGCTTTATATTTGATAAGACCATGAATCTTACACTAGTGTTATAAAAAGGTTTTTTTTTATAAACACATTTTTGTTTTATTATGATATAATAAGTTCGCGATGTGTGTAAGTCAGAGTTAAATATTGCACGATTCAACTAATTGCGAGGGCTACAAATGAAAAAGAAGAGTAATTCGCTAGCGAATCTTTCACTCATTACATATATTGGAGTGTATATGACAGTTCCAATAATTGTGGGATTATTCGCTGGGCAATGGATAGACAAAAAATTGAACACTACACCCATTTTTTTATTTGTTTTTATTATAATGGGTGTAGTTGTAGCGTTTATGAATCTTTTTAAAGTAGCGACAAAAGATATGCCCCCTAAGAAAGGGAAATAAGCGATGGAATCAATGAAGAGAACGCAGATTAATGTAATAAAAGGTGTGCTTTTGATAAATAGTGTGGCTGCAATTTTTAGTATTTTTTTTCTAAAAGCTCCTATGCCGATTATTGTGGGTTTGTTGTTTGGCGCAATAATGGCGATTTTGAACTTTAGACTATTATATTTGGCTTTAAATAAAGCGGTTAATCTACCGCCCCATAAAGCTCAAGTTTATGCTAGTTCAAAATACTTTATGCGTTATCTTGTCACAGGGATAGTGTTATTCGTATCAATAAGAGCTGAGCATATAAATGTACTAGGAACAATATTTGGTTTATTGTCAATTAAATTTGTCATACTAAAAACTGAGCTATTAAACAGCAAACAGTTTTTTATGAATATATTTAAAAGAAGGGAGGAGTAATAATGGAAGGGTTTGGGCCAAGAATTATTTTTGAAATTCCCATTTTAGGTGGAATTCCTATAACTGAAACAGTAGTTAACATGTGGATCATTATGGCTATTCTAGTTGGACTTGCAATTATTTCGACAAAAAAGCTAGAAAAATTGCCAAAAGGCATACAAAATTATGTAGAAGTTATTGTAGATGCTATGAACAAGCTAACGATCCAGACTATGGGTGAGGACAAAAAGAGTTTTGCTCCATATATGGGATCCTTATTCATATTTTTATTGGTAGCAAACCTTTGGGGACTAATAGGTCTTAGACCACCTACTGCTGACTTGAATACCACTATTGCGTTTGCAATGATGACTTTTTTCATGATTCATTTTTTTGGTGCAAAAAGAAAAGGGATAGTGGGGTATCTAAAAGGCTTTTTCCAACCGTTTATCCTTATGTTTCCACTAAATGTTATGGGTGAGTTATCTACACCAATTTCTTTAGGCTTTCGTTTGTTTGGGAACATGGTTGGTGGACTAATAATAATGTCTTTGCTATACGCAGGGCTAGGGGGAATAAGTACTGCTATTGGATTAGGATTTTTTCCGATATTTCAAGCAGGCGTTCCTTTTGTATTTCACATGTATTTTGATCTCTTCGCTGGAGTTTTGCAAACGTTTATTTTTGTTATGCTATCGATGGTATTCGTTTCCATCGCTATGGATTAGGGTTTGTGATGAAATAAGCTGTGCAATGTTGCGAAGGATTTTCGTTCATAACCAAGGCGTGGAAATAGGCGCATAGCAGCGTTATGTAACTGTTTCCACAACGCAGGGTATGGACAAAAAGACAAGTAAGATTGTACAAGTTATTTAGGAACAAGCCCTTAGTTCAATTTAAAGCACTTGAGGGGGTGGAAAATTGGAGATCACTAATTTCATTATGATTTTTTTAGAATGGTTAGCTTCTTTTGAAAGAAGAGCTTTAATCTTGGCAGCTTCGGCAATAGGTGCTGGATTTGCAATGATAGCTGGTATTGGTCCTGGAATAGGGCAAGGCTATGCAGCTGGAAAAGGAGCAGAAGCGGTAAGTTACAACAGGAAAAGTGGCAAACAAGCTACGATGGTTATGTTGCTCGGTGCGGCAGTGGCCGAAACATCAGGAATACTATCACTTGTTATTGCTTTAATTTTGCTATATGCCAATCCGTTGGTAGAATTGCCTGGAGCATCTATAGTGGTTGCTGCATCTGCAATAGGAGCAGGACTTTCGATGGTAGCCGGTATTGGACCTGGAATAGGACAAGGCTACGCGGCAGGGAAAGGTACTGAAATGGTCGGAAAGAGACCGAAATTACAATCAGTAATAGTAAGAACAATGTTTTTAGGTCAAGCAGTAGCACAGACGACAGGCATTTATGCGATGATTATTGCACTTGTCTTAATGTTTGCTAATCCACTGATTAGACTATTGTAACATAAAAGAACGAAAGTATAGTATACGATTAGTTTTGTAGGTAGAAGTAGAAGTGCATACAATATTATTGAGGAGGAATTATTAATGGAACCAGCAATCACAGGTAGAGCGTTAATTTTAGCAGCATCTGCAATAGGAGCAGGACTTGCAATGATAGCAGGAATTGGCCCTGGAATTGGACAAGGATATGCAGCAGGAAAAGGAGCAGAAGGGGTAGGAAGACAACCTGAAGCTCAAGGAGATATTGTTAGAACAATGTTGTTAGGCGCAGCTGTAGCTGAGACAACGGGTATTTACGGGCTTATTATTGCGTTAGTACTTTTATTTGCTAACCCTTTAATAGGACTTTTGTAAGTCTGCATCAGTAGATTTAAACAGTATTTGACTAATAATACTGGAAGGAGGCACAAAAATGCGACAAGGTTTAGTAGAATTTGGTTGGACGTTTTTCTTTGTTTTGGTTAATTTTGCGATATTTTACTTGCTTATGAAGAAATATCTGTTTGAGCGTGTAACAGATCATATGGAAAAACGTACTCAAGAAATAGCAGACTCTTTCGACACGGCTGCATCTAAAAAGAAAGATGCAGAAGAACTAATTGCTAAATATGAGTCGAAGATAGAAGACATTAAAAGCGAAAGAAACGCAATGATTAAAGATGCGACTAAACGTGCAGAAGAAAGATCAAAAGAGATAATCAAAGCAGCTGAAGATGATGCTAAAAAAATAGTCATTAAAGCGCAAGCAGATATTGAAAGAGAAAAGATTAAAACTACGAATATGATTAAAGACCAAATGTCTGTGTTAGCTATTGGAATAGCTGCAAAAGTTATAGAGAAAGAACTTGATAAGGATGCACATCAAAAAATGATACGTCAAATTATTAGCGAGGTAGGGGAAGCGTCATGGCAGAATTAGTAGCGAACAGATATGCAATGGCGTTATTTGAAGTTGCGTCAGAAAACAATACTATAGAGTCTGTTCAAAAAGATTTAAGATTTATTGTTGACAGCTTAGATGAAAACCCTAAATTAGAAGAATTATTTAGGTCTCCGCTTATAAAAGACAAAGAGATAAAACAAATTATGCAAGAATGCTTCGTAAGTAGTATAGAGAGCAAAGTTCTTAATTTCCTATTTGTACTTGTTGATAAAAGAAGGCAGAATTATATTCGCCGCATTGCTAACCAATTCAAAATTTTAGTCGATAAAGCAAATAACGTTGCAGAAGCAACAGCGGTAACTGCTGAGCCGATGAGAGATGAGGATTTAGTTTTATTGAAAGAAAAACTTTCAAAAGCGACTAAGAAAAATGTTAGCCTAATCAATAAAGTAGATACAGAGGTATTAGGCGGAATTTTGATTAAAATGGGCGACAAAGAAATTGATGGCACAGTAAAAAGACGCCTAGGAGAGCTAAAAGAACAATTAACTAAAATTATTGTATAGAATGAGGTGATATGGCATGAATCTCAGACCTGAAGAGATTAGCTCTATAATTAAAGAGCAAATAAAAAAATATGAGAACAAACTGGAAGTTAAAGATGTGGGTACAGTTATTCAAGTAGGTGACGGAATTGCTAGAATTCATGGACTTGAAAAATGTATGGCGGGCGAATTATTAGAATTTCCTGGCGAAGTTTATGGAATGACTCTAAATCTGGAGGAAGACAATGTAGGTTGTGTTTTGCTTGGTTCGGATGAAAACATAAAAGAGGGAGATGTAGTAAAACGTACTGAACGTATTGTTGAAGTGCCAGTTGGAGATGCTTTGCTAGGGAGAGTAGTAAATTCCCTAGGACAACCAATCGATGGTAAAGGACCAATAAATACTACTAAGTTTAGAGACATTGAAAGAGTTGCGCCGGGTATAATTCAAAGAAAATCAGTGCATGAACCACTTCAAACGGGACTTAAATCTGTTGACTCAATGATACCAATTGGCAGAGGACAGAGAGAACTTATCATTGGAGATAGACAAACAGGTAAGACTGCGTTAGCAATTGATACTATCATCAACCAAAAAGATACTGATGTTATTTGTATTTATGTTGCTATAGGACAAAAAAAATCAACAGTAGCACAAATACAAAACACATTAGAAGAAAATGGAGCAATGGATTACACAATTATTGTAGCTGCAACAGCTAGTGAAATGGCACCACTACAATACATTGCACCATATGCTGGTTGTGCTATGGGTGAAGAATTTATGGAGCAAGGCAAACATGTTTTAATTATTTATGATGATTTATCAAAACATGCTGTAGCGTATAGAGCTATGTCGTTGCTTCTGAGAAGACCGCCAGGTAGAGAGGCCTATCCTGGAGATGTATTTTACCTACATAGTAGGTTACTAGAGAGAGCAGCGAAACTTAGTGATAAGCTAGGGGGCGGTTCTATAACAGCATTGCCTATTATTGAAACACAAGCAGGAGATGTATCTGCGTACATTCCTACGAATGTTATATCAATTACAGATGGACAAATATTCTTAGAGTCAGAACTATTCTACTCTGGGGTAAGACCAGCGGTAAACCCTGGTATATCAGTATCTCGTGTTGGTGGGAATGCTCAGATTAAAGCGATGAAAAAAGTTGCTAGCAAACTAAGACTAGAGTTAGCCCAATATAGAGAATTAGCTGCTTTCGCACAATTTGGGTCAGAGTTAGACAAAGAAACTCAAGAGCGTTTAGCACAAGGAGAGAGAATTGTAGAGATCCTTAAACAAGCACAGTATCACCCGCTTTCTGTTGAAGAGCAAGTTATAGTTATTTACGCAGTAACGAATAAATTCTTTGCTGACATTGAAATGCCTGATGTGCAAGAATTTGAAGTGAAAATGTTAGACTACATTAGAGATAATTACTCTGAGATAGGAAAAACAATTGTAGAAACGGGCAAATTAGAAGGCGAAATAGAAGAAAAACTGCGTTTAGCAATTGGCGAGTGTAAAAAAATATTCAAAGACGAGAAATAGAAAGACGAGAAGTTGTTAATCTCAATAAAGAACAGCTTCTAAGAAGTATTTGCCGGGAGGTGAAGTGTTGACAGGACGCGATATAAAAAGAAGAATTAAGAGTGTAACAAGTACAAAACAAATTACAAAAGCGATGGAATTAGTTTCATCAGCTAAACTTAGAAAATCAAAAAAACACTTACAAGATACTAAGCCGTATTTTACGGCAATGCAAGAAGCGATTAATGAAGCGCTTGAAGCTTCTGATGATATAAGAAATGTGTTTTTGAAAGAAAGAGAAGCTAAGAAGGTACTGTATATCGTGATTGCAGCCGATAGAGGTCTTTGTGGTGGATATAATGCAAATGTACTAAGGAAAGCAGCAAATGAAATGAGCACTAAGAAAAACACATCAGTCATTACCGTTGGGTCTAAAGCTAGAGATTTCTTTAGAAAACTAGATGCAGATTTTGATGGTGAGTATATAGGAATTTCTGAGCGACCAGTTTATGAGAATGCAAAGAGCATTGGAGAACTTAGCAGAGAATTATTTATGCAAAATTTGGTTGATGAAGTTACACTAGTGTATACTAAATTTATTAGTACAATTAATCATAAGCCTAGAACGTTGAAACTGTTACCTTTGAGCATTGATACAGAAAACTTTCTACCTAAGGAAAGAGAAGAGCGAATGGAATATGAACCTTCTTCTGAAGAAGTATTTGATTATTTAGTGCCTAAGTATATAGATAGTATGATATATGCTGCATTAATTGAATCGTCAACTAGCGAGCAAGGTGCAAGAAGAGTTGCGATGGAAAGTGCAACAGACAACGCTGAAGAAATGATAGACAAATTAAAACTGAAGTATAATAGAGCGAGACAAGCATCTATTACGCAAGAAATTGCGGAAATAGTTGGAGGTGCAGAGGCGCTTAAATAGTAAGATGAAGGAGGTAAGTTAATGATCGGAGCAAATATAGGCAAAGTTATACAAATTATTGGCCCAGTTATAGATATTAAATTCGCAAGTGAAAAAATGCCGAATTTATTAAATGCGATTCAGATTAAAGAAGCAGATAGAGCGATCACTGTAGAAGTTGCACAGCATATTGGGGCAGATACCGTAAGATGCGTTGCTATGAGTTCGACAGATGGCTTAGTAAGAGGGGCAGAGGCAATAGATACCAGAGCGCCTATAACAGTACCAGTAGGAAGAGAAACTTTAGGTAGAATAATGAATATATTAGGTGAGCCAGTTGATGAGAAAGGCGAAATTTTGTCTAAAGGGCAATCGCCTATTCATAAAGAACCACCAGCTTTTGACGAACAAGAGACTTCGACTGAAATTTTAGAAACTGGAATAAAGGTTGTAGATTTAATTGCGCCGTACTCAAAAGGCGGTAAAATTGGGCTTTTCGGTGGAGCAGGAGTAGGAAAAACGGTTATTATTATGGAGCTAATCAACAATGTAGCAAAAGAACACGGTGGGCTTTCAGTCTTTGCAGGTGTAGGAGAAAGAACTAGAGAAGGAAATGACCTATACTACGAAATGGAAGAGTCTGGAGTGCTAGACAAAGCAACTTTGGTATATGGGCAAATGAATGAACCGCCGGGAGCAAGAATGAGAGTTGGTCTTACTGGACTGACTATGGCAGAATATTTTAGAGACCAAGAAGGACAAGATGTTCTGTTATTTATTGACAATATATTCAGATTCACGCAAGCGGGTAGTGAGGTTTCAGCTCTACTTGGACGTATGCCAAGTGCGGTTGGATATCAACCAACGCTAGCTACTGAAATGGGAGCTCTACAAGAACGTATTACATCTACAAATAAAGGTTCAATTACATCAGTTCAAGCTGTATATGTACCTGCTGATGACTTGACTGACCCAGCACCAGCAACTACATTTGCTCATCTTGATGCGACTACAGTACTTTCTCGACAAATAGCAGAATTAGGAATATACCCTGCAGTAGATCCACTAGATTCTACTTCAAGGATACTCAGCCCTGCTGTTGTAGGCGATGAGCATTACGAAGTTGCAAGAAGAGTGCAGGAAGTTTTGCAAAGATACAAAGAATTACAAGATATTATCGCGATACTTGGAATGGATGAGTTGTCTGATGAAGACAAGTTAATTGTGACACGCGCAAGAAAAATTCAACGTTTCTTGTCACAACCATTCTTTGTTGCTGAGCAATTTACTGGTATGCCAGGAAAATATGTACCACTTAAAGAGACTATTCGAGGATTTAAAGAAATTCTTGATGGTAAGCATGATGAAATCCCAGAATCGGCATTCTTATTTGCTGGAACTATTGATGATGTAATAGAAAAAGCAAAAGGGGAGTAGGTGATTTTATGGCTACAAAATTTCATCTTCAAGTTATAACTCCTAATAATACTTTTTTAGATGAAGAAGTCGAAAAAGCAGTTATAAGAACAAATCAAGGTGACATTGCTGTTTTGCATGACCATATAGCATTAGTATCACCCCTGCAAATTGGACAATTTACAGTGATAAATGGTAATAACAAAAGATTTGCGACAATAGCTGGAGGCTTTATTCACGTGGATTTGGATAAAACGGTAGTAATAACGGAAGCAGCTGAATGGCAAGAAGAAATTGATCTTGATCGCGCTGTGAAAGCAAAAAAACGCGCGGAAGAAAGGCTAGAAAAAAGAAGACTTGAAGTGGATATTGTAAGAGCAGAGACTTCACTGCAAAAAGCGCTTAACAGAATAGACTTAGCAAAAAAAAG
>JAJOKP010000067.1:80428-88794 GCA_021129775.1 Clostridiales bacterium | reverse complement strand
TTAGTAACGATTGTGCAAGTGACAATCGTTACTAATTATTTATCATTTTCATATATCTGACCCTTCTTTGTCATAGTTATTCTGCAACTAGCAATTCTGAAGAAAAAACTGCATAATACTTAAAGAGGTTAACCTTGCAGATCAGCAAAATATATTTCATGTCATCTAAAGTTTTCATTCTACTTTACTATTATGATTTTTCGCTTTTACAGTAAAAATTCTGTTACCAAGACTTAATAAAACAAGAATACTCATGTAATACACAACAATTCTAATAGTTATACTAATAAAGAAGTTTAGCGGTAACATTTGTATTAACACTTCGTGTCTTGGATCTAGTAACCAAAGATCATTGGTAAAGAAAATGTAGTGAAAGTAAGTAAAGTATCTATTAAAGTCAAAGTATATCATAGCGCCAACAATACATATTAGTAAAAAATTAACAGCAGTGATAAAGTAAAGCGTTTTACTGACATTTTTTCTGAATTTTTCTTTGTTGTCAATCCTATATGCAATAAATAATAGTGTCAACACAGCAAGCACAGATAAATTCCTTACCTGCCTACTAAGAACAAACAAATTCTTCACATCTACCATATGCAGAACTGCCCTTTCCCCAAACACCGCCCTCTCTCTTCCGTGTACAATCGCCACGGTGTCTAATAATGCCCTGCTATCGTCTCGCATATACTCTATTAAATCCTTAACTGCAATTTCAAGATTTTCTATGTCCATACCTGTAATTTCTGGGATGTCATTTTGTATAAAAAAATCTAGGTAATACCTCGTATTAAACGCAACTCTGTCTACCACCGCCAGCAAAACGGCTAGAGACAGAAAAGCCCCAATTAAAAAATAGACAATAAAAAAGAATTTTCGCATTAAAATACCTCCTTTTCTAATTTCTACGACAACCGCGAAATAAACTTCTCTAACATGTCTTCAGAAATAATTTGCAACTTAGTTCCTTCCTTATTTTGCATTATTTCCTGCGCTTTTTTGAGCTTTGAACCTGCTTTTTCTCCTGCTAAAAGAAAATCGGTATTTTTGCTAACACTATTTACAACTGTCGCTCCTAATTTTTCTAGCACATTTTGAATCTCACGTCTGTTATAATTCGTAAATACTCCTGTAACCACAACGGTTTTCCCTGAAAAAATGCTCTCAATTTTTTCAGCACGTTCGCTATGTGGTTTAACACCTTCAGATATCATTTTTCCAATACTTTTTATTATTGTCTCATCACTAAAAAAATCAATAATGCTCCTTGCGACAATATCTCCTACATCGTTAATCTCTAAGAGTTCTTCGTATTGTGCGTGTTTGATATCTTCAAGGGTACTGTATGCTTTTGCTAAATCGCTCGCAGTTTTCTTACCTACATTAGGTATCCCTAAACCGTAAATAAATGTACCTAAAGAACAATTCTTACTTGTCTCTATCGCATCAACAATATTTTTTGCCTTCTTTTCACCAAAACGCTCAAGTTTAAGAAGCTCTTCATACTTTATTTCATATAAATCAGCTACAGAATTCAATTTTAGTTTTTCGTGTAATTGCCGAATAGTTTTTTCGCTCAATCCTTCAATATTCATAGCATCTCTACTTGCAAAATGAGAAATTCTTGCTATTAATTGTGGAGGACATGAAATCGGATTAGAGCAGAAGATATGAGCTCCTTTTTCAAAAACCTTACTTTCACATGTAGGACATTTCATAGGTTTTAAGTTTTGCTTTGTCTCAACACAATCCTCGTCCACACTCCCAGTTATTTCAGGAATTACGTCATTTGATCTTCTAAGCCAAACATCGCATCCTATTTTAACTTTTTTCCTGATAATATCTTCCCAGTTATTTAAAGTAGCACGGCTAACAGTCACTCCCCCAATATCAGTTGGCTCTAAAATCGCTAAAGGGGTCAATTTCCCTGTTCTCCCCACTTGCCAAATTATATTCTCTAATTTTGTAGTTACTTCTTTCGCTTCAAATTTGTATGCAATTGCCCATCGGGGAAACTTTTGGGTATTGCCCAAAGTTCCTCGTAGTGAAATGTTATTTACTTTTATCACTATCCCATCAATTAAATAATCTAACCCCTCAACTTCTCCTTCCATTTCTTTAATTTTAGAAATGACTTCCTCTATATTTTTGCAATGATTTATATGCTTATTCACAGGAAATTTGTTGTCTTTTAAAAAGTCTAACATATTAATATGCGTATCAAAACTCTTTTCTTCTATAAAACCAACACTATAGCAAAAAGCGCTTAATTTCCTCTTTGCTGTCACCTTAGGATTAAGATTTCTTATCGCTCCTGCGGCTGCATTTCTTGCATTTTTTAATGGTTCTTCTGCAGTTTCATTATATTTTTTCAGTATAGATAATCTCATTAACCCTTCACCTTGCACTTCAATTTTGTGCACGAAATCTATAGTTAAGGGTACAGTTTTAATAGTTTTTACTTGTTCTAATATTTCTTCGCCTACGACTCCATTCCCTCTCGTTGCTGCTTGTACCAGCTTACCTTCGTCATAAGTTAAGTTGAGTGTTAACCCGTCAAATTTATACTCTACAACATAGTCTAATCCATCACTTGCCTCTACAAGCAATTTTTTTACTCGATTATCCCATGATCGTAATTCCTCAAAAGTTTTACACTTATCTAAACTTAATAATGGAGTAATATGCTTATGTGTTTTAAATCTCTTTAACGTTTCTCCACCCACTCTTTTAGACGGTGAATCTTCTAGTACAGTGTTCGTTTCTTCTTCAAGGCTTAGTAATTCGTCATAAAGCACATCATACTGTCTATCACTCACTATAGGCTTGTCAAGTGCATAGTAGTGATAATTGTATTCATTAAGTTGTTTTACAATGCTTTTCATTTTGTTTTTCCCTGTCATTTTACTCACCCTAACTCTTAGCTCTACAGCGACATCAACAAACTGTCAACTTCACGAACGAAGTAGATATCTTTTTTATTCCTTTCCCTTCAAATGCAATAGATGCCATATCATCTTTAAACGTTATAACAGTCCCTATTCCAAAGGTAGGATGTTCAACTTTTGATCCAGTTCTAATCACTTGCGAACTATCGTATGTGATTTTTTCTTTTTTAGTTTCTAACATTTCTCCTCTAAATAGCGGAGAAGTAGTTGCTTTCTTTACAGCCTTTTTCTTATTATACTTCTTATCTCTTGCAATTAAATCGAAGGGTATTTCGTCAATAAATCTTGAAATGCTGTTATAACAAACTCTTCCGTATATCGTCCTCTGCATGGCATGGCTTAAAAAAAGTTTACTCATAGCTCTTGTTATTCCTACGTAACATAGTCTTCGCTCTTCTTCATCATTTCCTTCTTTAATAGCCATATGCGAAGGAAAAATGCTCTCTTCCATCCCTGGCATAAATACTACAGGAAATTCTAAGCCTTTAGCACTATGCAAAGTCATCAGGGTCACAGTGTTTTCTCCATCTTCTTCAGTATCTAATGAGGTCTGTAAAGATGTGGTTACTAAAAACTCCTCTAAAGTTTTGATTTCAGAATTATTATCAAACTCTACTGTTAAGGACAAGAATTCTTCTAAATTTTCAATTCTGGATTGAGCTTCAATAGTTTTTTCTTTCTCTAAAATATCAATATATCCCGTTTTTTCATATATGTACTCAACAATTTCTGTAATACTCATATCTGCCTTTTTCTCAATTAGTTTAACTATCATCGTAGCGAAATCATATACCTTAGTTTTCAAGGTTCTAGATAAGCTTCCTATATGTTGTACATCTATTAAAGCATCGAAAAAAGTTGTTTCGTTCACCTTGGCGTATTCTGCAATTTTTTCAATGCTCTTTAATCCAATCCCTCTTTTGGGAACGTTAATTATCCTTCCCATACTCACTTGATCAGATGTGTTTTCAATAATTCTTAAATAGGCCATAATGTCTTTTATTTCTTTTCTTCCATAAAACGGAGTACCACCGTACAATCTGTACTTTATATTGGCTCTATTAAAAATCTCTTCAAATACACGCGACTGTGCATTAGTTCTATACAACACCGCAAAGTCAGATAGCTTTTTGTTTTCATTACCCATTAATTCTACAATCATTTTTGCTACATACTCCGCTTCGTCATATGCATTTCCTGCACAATAATATTGAATATCTTCTCCAGTATTGTTGACAGTAAAAAGTTTTTTCTTTTTTCTAGATTTATTATTTTCAACAACGCCATTTGCAGCATCTAATATTTTTTTTGTTGATCTGTAGTTTTGTTCTAATTTAATGACTTTCGTGTTCGGGAATTCCTGCTCAAAACCCAAAATGTTGCCTACATCAGCTCCGCGCCATCCATAAATTGATTGGTCATCATCTCCAACAACACATAAATTTTTATGCTTCTGCGCAAGCAAGCTCGCTAATTTATACTGTGCATAGTTAGTGTCTTGGAATTCATCTACTAAAACATACTTGAATTTTTGATGGTAGAAGTTTAATTCTACAGGATTAGTTGCGAGTAATTGTACTGCCCTCATAATTAAATCGTCAAAATCCAAAGCATTATTTGTCTTTAATTTGTTTTGATACTTTTCATAAACAAGTGCAATTCTTTCCTCTCTATAATTCCCTTTGCTTCTCTTGGCAAAGTCTTTAACTCCTATAAGCTCGTCTTTGAGGCGTCCAATTTTTGATAACATAGATTTAGGTGGGAACATCTTATCATCATAAGCTAGTTCTTTTATTACTTCTTTCATAACCACTAATTGATCTGATGTGTCATATATTACAAAGTTCTTTTTATATCCTATTTTATCAATGTCATTTCTTAGTATCCTAACGCAGGCTGAATGGAAAGTGCTAATCCACATACCTCTTAAATCCCCTCCGATTAAGGTTTCAACTCTTTCGCGCATTTCTTTTGCAGCTTTATTTGTAAAAGTTATAGCTAAGATTTGATACGGATTTACGTCTTTTTCTTCAACTAAGTAAGCTATTCTATGAGTTAACACTCTAGTTTTTCCAGAGCCAGCTCCTGCCAATATTAACAACGGTCCTTCTGTATGCATCACTGCATGTTTCTGCACTTCATTTAAATGTTGCAACTCCATATTTGTCTCCCTTTCAGCAATTCTCTAGTGCACTAATTTTACATTGTTTTAGACTGTTTTTCAAACTCAATCACTACGAGCTACTTTTTCTGAATAGGGATCCAAATTTCAGTTAGATAATTTCGGCTTTTCACATCTCCGCCATAATAAACTTCTAATTCCGACAAATCTGCTCTTTTGTATTCTGCTTTGGGTGACCATTCAGAAATGTATTTCCAAGCTTTTCGATATTCTTCACCTATTGGTCCTCTCACTTCAAAAATTGCCCACTCGGTGCTCGGCACTATATGATGATCATATCCTGCAATTTCTTCATCAGAAAAAATGCCGATAATGTAATCGAAATCATCCTCACCTACTGGAACCACCGGCATACATACTCCAACACACTTGCCGTCATTCGACTTCCTCATCATTATTTCAAAACGTCCATCCATCACAAGTTCTTCCCAAAATTTGGGTATTCCAGTGAAGTATTCTTCATTTTCCATACTAAAAGTTCTAGTCATGCCGCTAAAACCAAATTCAGTCTTTCTTTCGATTCTATAATTCATGATATCTCCTTTCATACTTTTAACTCATAGTTGTATAATACACCATACATACAAGTATATTTCTCCACTCTATTCTAAAAACCCTTTGTTTTTTTTCACTTTTTTGCGTTTCCAGAATCAGTAAGCTTAGAATCATTCCTCTCATTGAATATAGAACAAATAACAGCATTATTAAAAATATAATTATTTCCATGTACTAGTTAAAGTATCTTTTCTGCAACCCTAATTCCGTCAATGGCTGCCGATATAATGCCCCCGGCGTACCCTGCTCCTTCGCCTGCTGGGTAGAGTCCTTTTACGTTAGTACTCTCAAGGGTCTCGCTATCTCTCATTATTCTTACTGGGGAGGAACTCCTTGTTTCTACTCCCGTTATAACAGCATCTTTCGTTGCAAATCCTTTTATTTTTTTATCCCAATGAATAATAGCTTCTTTCATTGCATCAGTAACATAATGCGGTAAGCAATCGTCTATACTAGTTAGTTTTACGCCCGGTCTGTACGAAGGATTTACTGCCCCTAAATTAGTAGACGGTTTTCCTGCAACAAAATCTCCTAGCAATTGTGCAGGTGCTCTGTAATCACATCCGCCTAATTCAAACGCTTTCTGCTCCCATTTCCTTTGAAAATACATGCCTGCAAGTGGATGTTCCCCTTCAAAATCCTCACTACCTACTGCTACTAATAAAGCGCTATTAGCATTTTCTTTGTCTCTTGCCTGCTCACTCATTCCATTTGTTACTAAAGCACCAGTTTCCGATGATGCTGCAACCACGCTTCCACCAGGGCACATGCAAAATGTATATACCGGTCGTCCACTTTTAGATTTGTATGTTAGTCTGTATTCAGCAGATCCTAATCTTTTATGTCCTGCGTAGTCTTTATACTGCACTTTGTTTATTAATTCTTGAGGATGCTCAATTCTTGCACCAATTGCAAATGACTTGCTGGTTATGTCAACGCCTCTTTCAAATATTTTTTCAAAAGTATCTCTCGCGCTATGACCAATTGCTAGTACAACTACGTCAGCTTCAATTATTTCACCTTTGTTAACTATGATTGTTTTAATTCTATTGTTTTCAATAATCAAATCTGAAACACAAGTATTAAACCTTATTTCTCCACCTAGTTTGATTATTTTTTCCCTAATATTTTTAATAACATTTTTTAGAATATCTGTACCAACATGTGGCTTGCATGAATACATTATTTCCTCAGGAGCTCCAGCCAATACTAATTCTTCTAAAACTTTTCTACTTCTTAAATCTTTTGTTCTAGTTGTAAGTTTTCCGTCGGAAAATGTACCTGCTCCACCTTCACCAAATTGAATATTTGATTCGGTATCAAGCTTTCCTGTATTAAAAAATTTTTCTACTGTTTTTGCTCTTTTTTCTACTGATTCTCCTCTTTCTAAAATAATAGGGTTATATCCCATTTGCGCTAATATTAGTCCAGCAAACAGTCCTGCAGGGCCCATCCCAATAATTACTGGTCTTTTATCAAGTATTTTATCACCGGGTTTAGGATAGACATATTTCATGTTAGGGGTAGGACTTATCTCTTTATTTTTCTTTAAAATAGATTTTTCATTTTTCAAGTTGACATCTACTGTATACACAAAATTAATTTTGCCTTTTCTTCTTGCGTCTATTGATTCTCTAAATATTTTGTAATCTATAATTTCGCCTTGATTGATTTTTAAAACTTTACTAATCTTTAAGGGTAGTTTTTCAATACTGTCGTCAATATCAAGTTTAAGCTCTGAAATTCTTATCATTTGATCGCTTCATTCCTTTTATTCCCAGTTTATTTATTATGTACCAGTAGGAGATTCAGATAGATATTTTTTCCCAATATTTTTTAACATCTTTTATTAGATTTTCTATATGTACAACCATGGCCTGTTCAGCAGCATCAGGATCATTACTAACTATAGCCGCCATAATTTTTTCATGATCTACTACAATGGAGGTTTTCATTTGCTTACGGATGTACACTAAAGCAGGACCTAATTGACCATCTTGCCTAAGTAAATCTAGCATAACATCCAATACTTTATTACCCGCAACGCTAGATATTAACTTATGAAATAATGCATCATATTCTGCAGATATTTCTTTTTTGCTATGCTTAGCTTGTAAATCAATCGCGTTTTTCATTTCTTCTGCAATATCAGGTGTTATATTAATTGCAGCTAATCTTGCCTGATAACCCTCAATAATCTTTCTTGCATTCAGTATATCAATAAATTCTTTTTTCGATTTACTATCAAGAACTTTTAAGAATTCTGTGCCATACTCGATTCTTTCGCGCTGAATGCGCATTTGTCTTAGAGCGGCATAACCTGCTTCAGTTAATACTCTACCTTTAAATCCTTCTTTTTTTTGTCAAACCGTCTTGGTCTAACGATGCCAAAACGCGGCCAACCGTAGCTTCACTTATTTTATGCTCGTATCCGCTAATTCTCTTTTAATTTGATTAGCACCAACAGGCAATTGTTTTTTTTCAATTACTTCCATAATACAATGCCTGTTGTCTTGGCGAATTTTCAACAAAATATTACACCCTCCATATCAAATTAGTTTTTTAATATACATACAATCACTAGATACTAAAAATAATATTTGCACCTCTCATGACTATTTGTTTCGTAGCTCGCTCATTACTAGTATTGTACAATAGATAGGGTCTATATGCAATAGATA
>JAJOKP010000067.1:79045-80328 GCA_021129775.1 Clostridiales bacterium | reverse complement strand
CAATAGATAGGGTCTATATGCAATAGATAAGGTCTATATGTAATAGTTTTTTACATTGAGCTGTTTGGTTTGTAACATTTTTTTGATTTTAGTGCAAAAAAAAACAGCCTTATTCTTTAAATATAATAAAACACGCAGAATTATCGCTTTCTATCTTTTATTTTTTGTCATTGATATTCTAAAATATCTTGAAAAAGTTTTTGACTTCCTTCTTTTACTACATCATAAACTGGCACTGGAATATTTTTTTTAATGGACTCCTGAAGCTTATCGCAGTCCACAAAGGCTTCTACATAATTGTTACTTGCAAATCGATATTGCGGATAATATGGGTTAACCGTAACAGCAATTACCTTTATCGACTTTCTTACTCCTATTTCTACCTGCGCTTTTTGTAACTCACTTAAAAAATCACGTAAATTGTTAATGTCACAACAAACCAAAAGTTTGATTGGGTCAGAAAAAATAAGGCGTTTCCCCCTTAGCTCATCTTTACGACTAACTAAATATTTAAAGCTATCTTCACCGATTACACCATTAATATACAATGTGTCTTTTCCTTTGAAATTTTTTAAAATAACGTCTACTTTTTTAATATCTAGGATGTTTTCACAAAAAATAACCGCACCTTTAGTATCTAAAACAGGGTATTGTAGGATTTTTACAATATGTTGAGTTTCAAAAGCCAATTTTAGTATATCAGGTGTTCGAGCTGCACCAGTTGCTAGTATTAACACGTCTACTTCTACCATTGGAGCAATGCGATTTAATGCTCCATCAACAATAATAATAAAATTAACTTTTTCTTGACGCAGTAAATTTAATACTTGACCTAATTCTTTGCTCTTATTGGGGCCCGCAACTACTAGCCTTCCACTTTGAATTACCTTGCCTAAAATTATTTTTCCTAAAGGAGTAACTATGTTGGTGCTCGGTATAATCATCCCCCCTCACGAAAAAAGCTTATTACAATCCTCGATGTCAAACAAGCAAAAAAAGACAAGTCCCTGTCCCCTTGTCTCGTAGTTTCTTCACCACCTAAAAATTCGAACCAGTCATCTATTTCTACCTGCATAGTTTTTCGTTATCCTTTTATTATAAAATAATTGCATCTTTAAAACTCATTTCGGCTGATATCTTTGTAAAATATGTGCATTTTGTTCGATTATTAAACATAAAGCAAGGTTCACTAATTTATTTTTTTGCTCTATCAAGTAATTCTAATAAAATTTTCAAAGTCTCTACTACCCTACAATTAAGAAGATATACCTTTAATATGATAT
>JAJOKP010000067.1:0-78945 GCA_021129775.1 Clostridiales bacterium | reverse complement strand
ATTTTCAAAGTCTCTACTACCCTACAATTAAGAAGATATACCTTTAATATGATATACCTTTAATATGATATTCATTTTAATTGTTTGAGCAGTATTCGTTTGTCAAGGTATTTTTTGTAGCAATTGTATTAACAATATGTCATAACCCATGCTTTGTTTTGACTTCTACTCAATCTCAAATTATGGAAGCTTATCTTTATGACATTGGCCTGCCGTCCCCTGTCTCATCAATAATGTGGCAAGAAAAACAATATGGGTTTATGGTTTCCTTGGAAGTATAAAAAAATATACTAATGAAAATGGCAGAGAGTATTAAGAACTAGAGAAGCAAATGGACAATAAAAAAATCTAATAAATTATCCATTTATTGTTTTCAAGAGTAAAGTTGAAATTCCAACGACTCTTGGCAGTATAAAAAATAAATTTAAAATACTTTCGAAAAAAGTGTCACACTTTCTCTTTTTCAATGGTTGTATATATGAATGGCAAAAAGAGGAGGTAATATAATGAAGAAAACAGTATTGTTACTAGTTCTATCTTTACTTATATCTAGTATAAGTATGTCTTTTGCCCAAAGTAGCGACAGACTATATTTGGATGGAAACAAAATAGAAAGAATTTTTACTGTTAGAAATGGAAACCTACAAGAAATCTCAATAAATGAATACAGTAGAATTAAAAAATATTGTTACTCTACAGAATTGCAGTATCATGACAACCGATTACAACATAAGAATGACAGCTTTAGCGCTAGAGACGGAATCTCTCAAATATTATGGCAACATGACAACTTATTATGAAAAAAAACGTACAACGCACCTCTATTTTACACTTGTTCAATTATTAATAGTATTGATTTCTTATGAGTATATTTATCAGTATTCTGAAGCTCACCATTCTTCTTTTGCTTCTTCACCGATTGATATGATTCCCCTATCAATTTGGATAGTTATTGGCGCTCAATTTTGTATTTCGATCTACACTTTACTTCAACAAGAAAACCATAAGTAATAGAAAGAATTCTCCACCTACAGTAAGCAGGTTAATAAGCTTTGCAGCTGTTAGTGGAGAGTTTTTACATTCAAAATTCAATGCTCAACTAAGTGATTATTACTATTTATCCATTGATACTAGGCAGGGGATAGTTCCCTGTCTTTTTTCTCTCTCTTTTTTACATGGTACATACATATGATCCAAATACAGAAAGATTTTTACGTAATATTTTTCAACTAAATCTATTATAGATGCTCTTATGATCTAATTCTCTAAAAAAAATCATGTATATGTGTTCGTTTTCTCTTGGTGTCATTATGTGCACAAGTTTGTAAATTTGAAATACTCGGTTTTTCATTGAAATTGTACCTTTTACAAAATATCTCTTAAAAGGAATCGAAGTAACGCGTGCATTAATAATTACAACTTCTCTGCTTTCAGTATTTTCCATTAACATCTCAATATTTAATTCGTTTTTCTGCACTGAAACAATTAGTATACCGCATAATAAGAAAATTAAGATAAGAATTGTTTTATTTGATAGTTTCATAATCTAGGAAATACCCCCATGACTTATAATATTAGAACCAATATAATAATTCTCTTTCAACGTTTCTTCGAACTTTAAATTCTCCTAGTAGTCGATATGATTCTCCGTAAGTGTTTTGTGCATGTTCAGATCATATGTTATGATTAACCCACGGAGAGCCCATAGTTATTACCGTTATTGTATAGCATAAACTATTATTCTGCAATGAAATTATTCTGAAAGAATTAGAGCGAACTCGTCCAACTACGCTGAACATCAGGAACGGGGATTCTATCCCAACTAATTAAAAATCTAACTTATGTGAAAATTAACCATGTTCCCTTGATACAACCTCTAACTTAGTATATAATTAACATTCAAGGAGGTAACACGTAACCTTAAACGAAACTAAAGTTATCTTAGAAGGTATAACTGTTGGCGGCAAAAAATTCATTGAACACTTAGAAGTTATTAATCATAAATTCGCAATAGACTATGTTGAATATTTGGTTAAAGCTTCTAAAACGCTTTTTGAATCAGATATCAAAAACATTCAAATGCTTATATTAAAAGGGGTCGACGATTATTACGCTGGAAAATATAGAGATAAGAAGGTACTTATATCTGGGGCTTCACACACACCACCAGAGCATTTTATTTTGAAAACTGAAATGGAAAACATGCTTTTTAGATATAATAGTTTGGATGGTTCAGTATATAACAAAATAGCATTTCTTCATGGTGAATTTGTGAGAATACACCCTTTTATAGATGGCAATGGCAGAACTGCCCGATTACTAGTTAACTTAGAGTTAATGAAGCTAGATTATCCACCCATACTGATAAAAATAGCAGACCGCCAAGAATACTATTCTCTATTAGACGAGTGTTGCTCAATGGACAATACGATAAATTTGGTGGTTTTATAATGATTCGTATGAATGAAAGTTTGGATTTATATCTCAGTTTCCTCGATTAACAATAACAAATGCGATGAAGCATACTTCTTCACCGCATTTGTTATATTTAACACTTTTCATTCTCAAAGTAATCCTAACTCTATTATACTTCTTGCTTCTTAGATACTACATTTTTCGTAATGTAATAAGCTAACATTACAGCTATAACACCACCAACTGCTTTACCTACAAACATAGGGAAAACCATATCTCTATATACTCTAGCTGTAAATCCTAAATGATCTCCAAATATGAATGCAGCACTTACTGCAAAAGCCACATTCATTACTTTACCCCGAATACAGTATTTAGTACATAAATAAATATGCTCTTATAAGGCGTAATACCACCGAATCTATTTGGGAAGACGTTTTACAGGTAATCGAAACTAATAACGACATAAATTTAGCATATAGTACAGTTAGGTTGGTGAATAAACCAAGCAGATGACAGTCACTCAGTCTTATCTACAACCTCTCCCTTTCCATCAAACTTTCTTAATAATTCAATTTGCACAGCAATAACCACAATAAATATTGCCACAAGACTAGAGTATGCAAAAATATTTGCTAACGTGTCCTCACTCCAAGGCAACAGTAAATCACTTAAAAGTGCTAGTACAAACAGTACAGCTCCAATTCTTAAGAGTAATATTCCAGCTCTACGATTAGCATGGTCCCATGTTGCTTGTGATCTCGATGCAGCTTTTGTTTTGAAACCAATAATCCCATTAATTACTTTTGGTGAAAATTTATAAAGATGAATACCTGCTACAATAAGCAAAATTGGCATTGTAATTATTTTTCCCATAGTTTAGCTGACAACTCCTTTCACGCGCAACCGCTAAACTATACCGCAATCAAACAAACTCTTAATTTTATTGTCATCATAGCCTAACACTTCTTTTAAAACTTCTTTAGTGTGTTCCCCCAAAAGTGGCGCAGATCTAGTGATTTCTCCAGGCGTTTCGCTCAGTTTAATAGGAATACCAGGTATTTTTACTTTTCCTGCTATTGGGTGTTCTACTTCTACTATCATTTCTCTTGCAATTATTTGTGGGTCTTTTACCACTTTATCAATTGTGTTTATTGGACCATTAGGAACTCCAGCAGTGTCTAAAATGTTTTGCCACTCTTTTATCGTCTTTTTTTTAATTTCCTCGGAAATAATTGGCTTTAAAAGACTGTGGTTTTCGTGCCTTAGCACATTTGTACAAAACTTGACATCGTCTATTAGTTCGGCTTTTTCAATTGTATTGCAGAATTTATGCCAAATTGCATCATTTCCCACAGCAATCATTATTTCTCCATCCCTCGCTTCAAAAGGCTCAAAAGGTACTATAGATGAATGTCTATTACCTATAGGTTTAGGGATTTCTCCACCTGCAGTATACCTCGCGATTGCATTTTCAAGTATTGCAACTTGACAATCTAGCATTGCTACATCAACCATTTGCCCTTTGCCAGTAACACTCCTATTTGTTAGGGCAGTCAATATTCCAATGGCGGTAAATAAACCTGCCGCAATATCACCAATGGATGAGCCTACTCTTGTTGGCTTTCCGCCTTTTTCTCCTGTAATACTCATTAAGCCTCCCATTGCTTGTACTACCGCATCATATGCAGCTCTTTTACTATATGGACCAGTATGACCATAGCCTGATGCAGCTGCATATACTAGTTCAGAATTTACAGTTTTAAGCATATCATATCCTAATCCTAATCTTTCCATAGTACCTGGACGAAAGTTTTCAACAACAACATCAAATTCTTTAATCATTTCTAAGAACAGTTTCTTGCCTTCTTCTTTTTTTAAATTTAGAGTCATACTCCTTTTGTTTCTGTTAATACTCATAAAATAGGCACTCTCTCCGTTGATATGTGGTCCGAAATACCTGGAATCATCGCCTATTTCTGGCATCTCTATTTTTACAACGTCTGCTCCTAAATCTGCAAGTATCATAGTAGCATATGGCCCTGCTAATACTCTTGTTAAGTCTAGTATTTTAATTCCTTGTAACGCTGTACTCATTATACATTCTCCTTATTTTTTGTAATTAATGCGTTTTGAAGGCTCGAATTTGCTTCTGCCTTCGCTCAAAATACCTTCATATACTTTTACATTTCTATCTTCAAGATGATCAAATATCATTGGAGATTTAGTTCCATAGGACACATATTTTATTGGCTCGGGTGCTAATTTTGCTGCAATAATTTCTTCTGTCCCTCTAGCTAATGCTAAAGTTTGTGCTATTGGACTTATTATCATGCTATGTCCAAAATAGTAATTACCTCCTGCATCTGCTCCTACTGAATTAGTAGCTAAAACATATACATGATTATCATACGCTCTTGCTTTGTTCGTCATCTCCCATATTTCAAAACTTCTAAGTAATGCTGAAGGTCTTGTGATAATTTCTGCACCTCTTAATGCTAGAACTCTACTAAGCTCTGGAAAATCTCCGTCATAGCAAATAATCATACCTATTTTGCCGAGTTTGGTATCTACTACTACAACTTCCGAACCTGGTGTCGTCCAGCCCCCTCCCTCTAATCTTTCTGTTGGAAATGGGTGAGTTTTCCTATAATTCCCTATAACATCACCTTTATCATCAATAAGTACAGAGCTGTTTAACACTTGTCCATATTCTTTTCCTCGTTCATATAGCGGAAAAACTACATGTACTCCTAGTTCTTTAGCTAATTTTTGAATTGCCATAATATGTTTCCCTGGAACTGGTTCTAACATTTCGTAAAATTCTCCAACTGGTATATTCGGCGTGAATCCAGTAGTTATAGTTTCTGGAAACACAATTAGTTCAGCTTCATATTCTTTTGAAGCTAGTTTTAACCAAGTACATGCTTTCTCAATATTTAGGTTAATATTATTAGGCTCTATTGCAAATTGCACACATGCTACAATATGTTCTTTCATTTTTATCACCTTCGTTTTTTTTGATTTTAAATCAGTTAAAATATATTTTTTGTATGCTTACACCAAAACCGAGACCCATTCGACTCGCAAGCTAGTCTTAGGGTGACAAAAGGTATATTAAAACGTGCCAGAAAACTCTCCTCTGACACATATTTTTTAAGATTCTTCGTCAAACGCTACAATCCTTGCAAAAGCAGATTCTCCATCTTGGAATTTCCACGGGAAACACCCTATTATCATTCTTCTGTTTAGTACTTTATTCATCTCTCCACCTAAGTTTTCTGCGTGAATTATTTCGTGAGGCTTTGGAAATACTTTTACATGCATTGCTTGATAAGTATTTGGCCAATTATATATTTCATCTAGCCCTTTTCCATACTTTTTTTTAAGATATTCATCTGCTAATTTAGCCTCTTTCGGCTCCCACTCACGTATCATAGTGTTCATTGGGTGATCTGCCGAACCACAGTCTACACCAATCCACTTTATTTTTTTCTTAATCACCCAGTCTACAAAATCCATAGATGGTCCTGGATGACGAAGCATATATCTTCTTTCGTCTGCATCTGGCTGGTCCCAACCGTATTTATGGTAACCAGTATTAATAATTAGAATATCTCCCTCTTTAACTTCTACTCTTTTTTCAATGTCTTCTGGAGTATATATTCCATAGTCCTCTGCAATATCTGATAAATCTACCACTACTCCTGGTCCTACTAATTTTTCTAATTCTAATGAAGCAATATCTCTACCACTTGTATCAAAATGTAATGGTCCATCTAAATGTGTTCCAACGTGGTTCGATGTAGTAATAAACTGTCCATTAGCTCCATTTGGTGACAACCGTTTAAAAAACTTAACCTGCAACGGCTCATATGTAGGCCATGGCGGAGTCAAGTGACTCGTGTTTTGTGATAAATCATACATTTTTACATTTTTCCAAAAATTCATTCTGTTTCCTCCTTAGGATTGTTTTTTCTATTTAGTATTCCTTCAATTTCAAGGATATTTACAAACTCCTCTAGCGCATCTTCAAAGCATTTCATTGGTGGTCTAACTAGTCCTGCTCCTACTTGCCCAACTCCTGCATCCTTATGAGCAATGCCTGTATTAATTATTGGCAAAATAGTTGTTTCCACAACTTTCATAATATCAATTCCTGTTGGTGTTCCCCTAAAGTTTAGGGACGGAATTTGATATGAATTGTTTTCTGCTTCTGTTATTTCGTACATTTCCATTGTAAAATTTAATGCATCTTGCGGCACTCCGCCAATAAATTGAACAATAGCTGGTGCTGCTGCCATTGCAAATCCGCCTATACCCGACGTTTCAGTAATTACACTATCACCAATGTCTGGGTTCGCATCTTTTGCACTGTAGCCTGAAAAAAATAACCCATCAATAATTTCTGCAGGTGCTACAAACCATTTGTCACCTGTTCCTGCTACTTTTATTCCAAAATCCGTTCCATTTCTCGCCATCGTGGTAACAATTGTACTATATTTTGTATTTGCTACAGCATCCATTATAGATTTGCATGCTGGCATTGAAAGATTTAAAAAGAAGTGATCATTTCCATGCATGAATTTTAATACTTCTGATTTCGCTACATCTGTAAAGCTTGTTAAAACAACGTACGGTGCAATTTCTCGTATAAATAATGAGGTTCCTGCTTTATTTCTGTTATGTCCTTCGTCCCCCATTTGGATAATTTGCGCAGTCATTGATTTCAAATCAATTTCGCCACTTTTTTGAAGTGCTTCTTTTAGAATTGGCGCTAGTACGGTTTCTATCCATCTAAGCCTATCTATTACTTCTTTGCTGTACGCTCCATATCTAAGAACTTTTCCTAACCCTTCATTTAAAGTGCAGTAGGCATAGTTTCTATAGGATTTATTCTCAACAATCCAAACAGGCATTGAAGCAGTTACTACCCCTGCCATTGGTCCCACAGTATTGTGGTGATGGCATGGTTCAAAGTGAATCTCTCCTGATATTGCAAGCTGGGTTGCTGTCTCTTCATCACTTGCTAATCCTTCATATATTAATCCACCAATAATTGCTCCTTTTAGTGGTCCACTCATTCTATCCCATTCTATTGGTGCCCCTGCATGTAGTATGGTTTTAGCAGTCATGTTAGGAATAGTATCTTTAGCTTTCCCAATACCTACTAGCGCTGGTTGTCCATTAATAATCCTTTCAATTACTTCTTTGTTTGCTTTTCTAATTTTCTCTTTTATCATTTTCCCACCTCTATCTTTAGTCACTTCTTAAGTTTATCTAACAATTTAATCATTTTTTTGTTTCCACCTGCTGGCGGACGCCAATTTACATGAATTACGTCTATTTCTTTAGCTTTAAGGTCTTTGTAAAATGATTCTAATCCAATGTTTGCAATCCTCAGTTGTTTGTTAAAAAGCTCGTTAATTTCACTCATAAACTATCCTCCAATCGTTTCAAGGACTTTGGCAACAATCCTGGTTGCTTGTGCAGTTGAAAAAGAAACGATTATCCCTTCATTCTCTAAATCTAAAACTGATTGATTTAAGCTTTGTGGATCTTTGTCTGTCGCACATATTGAAACTACAACAATGGGATTATCATTTTTTTCTCTACCCATCCCCTTTTTTGCTTCAGCTAGTGTTTTTGCAATTTCTCCTGCTGGATCTTCGTGCGAACCATAACCCAATACACAATCCATTAGAATTATCGCTACTTCTTCGTCATTGAATTCCTTAATTAATCTCTCATTTCTGATGCTTGGTTCGATCATAGGGTGAGGTCTTCCTTTTGTGAAAACATCGTCACCTAAATCTACGCATGTATTTTTAATGCTCTCTTTAGGATTGGTTAGTTCGTAGTCATAATCAATCGGAATATTTGAATATGTACTTATTCCTTCCTTCTGAAGTATATTCATAGCCTCAAGAGCTAAGGTTCCTCCTGTAAATAATCCTCGTAAGTACTTTCTTTTCTTACTTATATTTTTGCTCCGTTTCTTCGCAATAAGAGTACTTTCTTTTTCTCGAATGCTCAGCTTGTCTATTTTATTCTTACTTCTTTTCTCAGCTTCATTCTTTCTAGTCGTTTTTTCAGCATTCGCTAACCACACTGCTAATTTTGCGGTTTCTTCCAATGAAACAGTAAAGTGAATTTTGTCATTGTTTATATTAGAAAATTCGCTCCCAATAAAGTTAATTACATAGCATTTCTTACTGCTGTTAATTGAGCTAAATATTTTTTCAGCCACATTTTTAGATGGTGGTTTCGATATTAGTACAATCACATCGGTGCTTTCGTCTTTTTCTAATGCTTCAATCCCCTGAAGCATCATTATGCCATCGATTTCGTCTTTTAAATCTCTTCCTCCTGTTCCAATTAATTGAGAAATACCACTACCAAGTTTGTCAATTAATACGGAGACTTCTTGTGCACCTGTTCCAGAGGCACTTATTATTCCTATGCTGCCTCTATTGACTTCATTTGCAAATGCTAATGGTATCCCATTAATTATTGCAGTCCCACAATCAGGACCCATCATCAGTAGTCCTCTTTGTTTTGCAAGTAATTTTAACTCTTTTTCTTTTTCTATCGAAATATTATCACTAAATAGCATAACATGTAAATTTCTTTCTAATGCTTTTTTTGCCTCTATAATTGCATATTCGCCTGGCAAAGAGATTAAAGAGAAATTAGTTAAAGGTTCGTATTTAACTGCTGACTCAAGTGTAGCAGGTTTATATTCTTTAATACTACTGCTTTTTTGCTCATTCATCAATGACTCAATCTTGCTTAGCACTTCTACCATAATATCTTTTTTTTCCATCTTAGCTACTACAAAAAAATCATTCGCACCTATGGTTTCGATTTCTTGCGTCATCATATCTAAACTTAATACAAGTTCTTTGTTTAGTTCTGTCCCCATACCTACAAGTACGCTAATAACTCCTTCTATCTTCTCAATTTCCTTAGTAACTCTCATTAAATAAACAGAATCGTAATATGTGTTTTTCTTAATTTCAGCTGCTACAAACATCATTTTTCACCTCATACTTATTTACATATTGCAAACCACTCTCTACTAAAACCTTCTTAACTTGTTAATCTTTCTCACATCTAAAAAAGTAGCGAAACTACTTTTTCTTTAGTGTAATTGCGCCATTTCCACAGGTAGAATCTCGAGAAAAGACTATCACTCTAACTACAATTATACATCACTTACTCGCTTACAATCAATTGTTATTTCATAAATTCATAAATTAATTTAGTTTTTCCCTTGAGGTGCTAATCTTTTTGTGAAAATAAGCCTTGATTCAGCTGGCGTTTTTACCCGAGCTGAATCAAGGTTGAATCTATCCAAAAGTAGAAAACTCAAATCCAGTGTAAAATTTGTAAAAATACTTTTGCTTAAAAGCCTCAAATATAGTCTTAGCTCAAAAGACTTGTTTAAAATTATTGGCATGACTAAGCGGTAATTTCTTCGTCTTCTTCTCTATCTAAATTTGCTGGTAAAATAATATTCAAAACAATACCTATAGTGGCAGCAAGAGCCATCAGACTGCGTAAAAACTAAATTTTTGCAAATTATTATTCATGTCTTAGAATTTTTAGTATGTATGTCTTGAGATATTGGCGTTATTATGCATAAATATTAACATTACTTAACTTTTTACGCAGTCTGCCATCCCCACAAGCTTTACTTCAATATTCCCAATTCTTATAGGGATTACCGCTCCTCCTAAACCAAAAACTAAAATAACAGCGATGATAATCATGTTTCTAGATTTCGAAAAATCCACTTTACTGTCTACCAACGTTCTAGCTCCAATAGAAGCGATCATCCCGAATAAAATTATTACAGCGCCACCTATGACTGGTTTAGGAATAGTAATTGTAAAAGCACTCAACTTAGGAACCAATCCGATAAGTATTGTCATAACTGCAGCTATTCTCATAACCTTCGGATCCCATACTTTTGTAAGAGCTAAAACTCCTGTGTTTTGAGAATAAGTTGTATTTGCTGGACCACCAAAAAAGGCTGATAAGGAAGTAGCTAAACCATCTCCTATAAGTGTTCTAGTTATTCCAGGGTCCTTAGCAAGGTTTTTCTCTACTACTCCACTCATAGCTAGCACGTCTCCGATATGCTCTACAACTGTAGTAAGCGTAATAGGAGCTACAATCAGGATTGCACTAAGACTAAACTTAGGCATAGCAAAGTTTGGAACCCCAATCCAAGCAGCTTGAGTAATAGGTGAATAGTCTATTCGCCCTAAAGTCACAGCTAATAAATAGCCCACTCCAAGCCCAACAATAATGGGAACAATTTTTAGAAATCCTTTTGCATATATGGCTGTTCCAACAATAACTGCTAATGTTATCATAGATAGCAACCAATCTTGAGATGCCATATTAATTGCAACAGGCGCAAGAGTCATACTAATTACTATAATGATGGGTCCAGTAACGACTGTTGGGAAATATCTGAGTAATTTTTCCGCTCCGTAGATGTGTGTAATCCCCGCAAAAACAAAATAGATAATTCCAGCAACAACAATACCACCACGTGCATAGTCAAGTCCGTACAGCTGACCCGCTAGAATAATTGGTGCAATGAAAGAAAATGACGAGCCTAGGTAGGCTGGCACCTTACCCTTAGTAATAAAATGAAAGAGCAGTGTACCGATACCAGACATTACAAGGGCAACACCGATATCAAGCCCTGTTAGTATAGGAACCAATACCGTGGAAGCAAACAGTGTAAATACATGCTAGAGACCAAGGGTGATTCCCTTAAGAGGTCCTAGCGTACTAATGTCCTCAATTGGGGCATTAGTTTTTATTGATTTGCGCATTTATTTTCCTCCTCTTTAAGTCAAGTACTAATTTGCAATACTCAACTACTTTCTTTTGGTATAATTTAAATACATTTTTATAATAGTAAGTTGACTTTGCAATTTATTATTCATTTGAATCATCACTTAACTCAGGTAGTAGTTAATTTTTTGTGGTAGTTCACAAAACAACTAACTTGTTCCTTTGTAGGCAATGAAGGAATAGCTCCGCGTTTGGTTACGGATAGCGCACCTACAGCATTTGCATGCTTTACAACTTCTAACAATTTTTTATTTTTATTAGCAATACCATAAGCCAATGCGCCATTGAAGGCATCTCCTGCCCCTACTGTATCCACTACATTAACTTTAAATCCTTCTACATATTGAAACCCACCTTGTGTTCCAATTATTGCTCCTTTACTACCAAGAGTAACTACAACATTCTTTACTCCTCTATTTAAGAGTTCTTTAATTGCCCTCTTAACATCTTCCATATTTTTTATACTTATTCCACTTAGAATCCCTAATTCCGTCTCATTTGGCGTTAAGTAAGTTATTTTACTATAATATTCTTCTTGGATTTTAATTGCTGGTGCTGGGTTTACAATTATAGGTACGTTTAACTCATCGCATAAATTTATCAATCTAAAAGTTACCTCATGTTTTAATTCCAGCTGAGTTATTACAATACCTGATTTCTTAATCTGCTCTTTTACCGCCTCCAAATCATTTATAGAATACTCGTAATTTGCTCCTGGAATTACGACAATCTTATTCTCACCCAAACGATTTACTTGTATAAGACCAACGCCTGTAGGCTCTATTTGACTAGTCAAAACGCAAGACATATCAATGTTTTCTTTTTTTAAAAGAAATTTGAATGTATTTCCATAGTCATCATTGCCCACCATGCCAACCATGCTGACTTTTCCACCTAAACGAGCAGCACTTACAGCTTGGTTAGCTCCTTTCCCACCATGAAAAGTCTTCATGCTTTTCCCTATAACAGTCTGTCCTGCTAATGGAAACTCGTTTACAATCCCGATCAAATCCATAACAAATGAACCTATTACAGTTATTTTACTCATAAATTCTATTCTCCTTCCAGCAATTTGCCCAACCTACCACCAGGATGAAATTTGTGGAAATCTTTTCTTTTAAAATCCTTGGCCTTCGATAAAGCACATGCAATAGCATCTCCTAGGACTAGCATCGTAGTAGTAGAAGCCGTTGGTGCCAATCCTAAGTAGTCTGCTTCAGGTGTAATTGGATAAATTAATTTATAGTCGCTGTTTTTAGCTAAAAATGAATCTCTATTAGCTGTAAACCCAACCGTCTTACACCCTATCTTTTCCAGATTTGTTAAAGCAGCTACTATCTCAGGCGTATCCCCACTATTTGAAAGCAAAACTACCATATCTTTTTTTTCTATCATACCCAAATCACCATGTAAAGCTTCTGTCCCATGGATAAAGAAACTAGGTGTCCCTGTGCTAGCAAAAGTTGCTGCTAATTTTTGCGCTACGTGACCAGACTTTCCAACTCCCATGAAGACGACTTTTCCCATGGATTCATGGAGTTTTTTACAAACCAATTCATACTCGTCATCCATATTGTTAAGAAGTGTTTGTATTGCGCTCATTTCTGCTTTAACAGTAGTCTTTAAAATATCTAAATACATAGCGTACCTCCTTTTCAGTATAGCCCTTTTCTAGTTTCGTCTTCCCACTCTATTAACTTGTGTACTTTCTCTTTAAATTCCGCAGTAAATTTTTCTTTATCTAGCACTCTAGAGTCAATCTCTATCTCAACACCCTTGTTTCTCATATGATATTTCGCGTTCATAGGATAATGAAAGTTCTCAATTGTCCCAACTTCTGTTAATTCTTTTTGAAGTCTTTTAGCTTCAAGTGGCTGATTCTTGTAATTTTCGAATATCCATTTGTAAATATCTATATGAAAATTACCCATTACACCATTATACCCATCATAACCTGCTATTAAAGAGTCTAATAACGTTTCAGTATTAGCATTAAATAAGTGTAAACTACTGCCTTTTGCTATTCTAACTCTCTTCTTTTCTATCTCAATGTTACAACTAACATCTTTTAGAAAAACAATTCGTCCAGAATCAACACAATATTTCAACTCTTCGTCAGTTAATAGTCTTCTATATGGGTAAGGGCATTCATATATCCCAAAGTCAACATTGGGGATTTCATCGAAGATAGTTTGAAGATTACTAATAAACACTTCCGAACCATCATTTTTTTTTGCTAGACGATTACTAACTAAAATTACTGCATCGATTCCAGTTTTAGAAATCTCTCTAATTTCCTCAATTTGATTTTCAAGCTTATCAGAAGTATGCCCAGAAGCAATAACTGGCACCCTACCATTAGCAGCTTCTACAACTGTCTTCGCTAAATCAGCTTTCTCTTTTAAGCTCAAAAAAAACATCTCACTAGATTGACAAACTACAAATAATCCATCGCTTCCCATCTCAATAAGATATTTCGTGATCCTTGCATTTCCTTCTAAGTCCAACTTTCCTGCATTGTCGAATGCAGTTACCATCGTTGGCCAAGCTCCACCATACTTTTTCATACGCATCCCCTTATTCTAATAAATTGATTTTAAATCATGCCAAACAATCTTGGTAAAAACAAAACTGTTTGGGGCACAAAAGTAATTATAGCCTGAACAATAAGCATCGCTACTATAGGCCACTTAATTTCTTTCATTACGTCTTTAAGAGGCGTGTTTGATATGCTAGATGTGATAAATAGCAACATTCTAAAGGGAGGTGTTGACAGACCAATCATCATATTAAGTGTTGTGATTAAACCAAAGTGTATTAAATCAATCTCTAGCATTCTCGCCATTGGAATTAATATTGGTACAAATACTAATAGAATAGTAGATGTATCCATAATCATACCTAAGAATAAAATTACCAAATTAACAATAAGTAAGAATACATATTTGTTATCTGTAATGTCTAAAACAAGAGATGCTAGACTATTAGCAATTTGCTCTCTAGCTACAATATATGAAATAATAGAAGCTGCCCCGATCATCAAACTAATAGCACCAGTGTCGCGAACTGTGCCTTTAATAATTCGAAGGAGCGCCTTAAATGACATCGCTTTATAAACTAACCATGACACCAAAATTACATAAACCGCTGCAACAGCTCCTGACTCTGTCGGTGTCATAATACCCGTATATATTCCAGTTAGCAAAATGGCAGGAGTAAGTATAGCTGGCAATGCATTTATGCTAAACAGCAGAAACTGGCGGAACGGAATCTTTTTTCCTACTGGGTAATCTCTAACTTTTGCAACTACGCTAATATAAATCATCAGCCCTACACATACTAGTACAGCTGGAAACATACCGCCTAGAAACAAAGCTCCTACAGAAGCACCTGATAACATTGCATAGATTACAAGAGGTATACTTGGCGGAAAAATTGGTCCTACGGTTGCAGAAGCCGCTGTAATTGCGCATGAAAATCCATCATCATAACCAGCCTCTTTCATAGCCTCAATTTCCGTTTTTCCAAGACCAGAAGCATCTGCAATTGCAGATCCAGTCATACCAGAGAAAACTAAAGATGCAATCACATTTACATGCCCTAGAGTACCTCGTGCTCCACCTGCAAGCCCAGTTGCAAATTTAAAAACCATCTCAGTGACATTTCCTGAATTCATTGCATTTGCAGTGAAAATAAAAAGTGGCACTGATATAAGAACATAATTCGAATAATATGTGCTCATAACATGATTGGCAACCGAACCTAGATCAGTACCCCCTACTACAAAATAAAAAGCCCCCGAGGCAATCATTCCCAATGATATTGGCATTCTTAGCAAAAATATTAAAACAAACACAATCAACAAAACAAACATTGCTAGGCTCATATCAATTCACCTTTTCCTCTAAATTTTTATGTTTTACCCGCCCTCTTTTTCCACGAATAACACTATAATCTTCTATTAGTTCTTCGAAAGTATATAATATTATTGAAACCAAGAAATATAGAAATGGCATAAAAATCCAAGATAATTTCACACTAAAAACTGCTGTCGATTGAAAACTCATAAAAGCAATAAATCTATAAGATGGGATAATTAACAATGAGAAAGCAGTAACAATGATTAAATTTCCTAAAGCTCTAGCAATAGCCGCCTTTCGTTTGCTAAGGGAATCATATATCAAAGTAAATTTCACATGAGATCTATCCCTCATCGCATAACATGCCCCGAATATAACTGTCCACGAGAAACAAATAACTGTTATCTCAAATGTCCAAGTCAAAGGATTTTTAAAAACATATCGCATTGTAATTTGTATAATAAATGTAATAAACATAACTGTAAAAGTTACTACAGGTACATAAATTTCAATTAAGCTACGAATTTTGTTCATAACATTCCCAATAGCCTTCATAAGAAACCTCCTGAATAATAATTGCCCCTCTGTATAATCTACCTGCGGTTTCAGGATTTTTGTTAAGTACTTATGCTCCACACGCTATATTTTAGAGAGGCAATTCTTTTTATTGAAGCTGAATTTCCAATTTAACCATTACTTGTAAGTAGCTTTTCACAGTACTGAAGGTTGAAATACCTGCGAAGGACGTTTTTTTAATGGATTTCACCTTTACACAGTAAGCGCTAATGTCTCCCTCTATGACTCATCTTTATCCACTATGTTGAACCACGCTTCTATGCGTGATTCAACATAACTTAAATGAAATTCTTTGGATTTGGTCTTACTGGAGCCTAATGCGCAAACATAGCAGACTCAGCAATATTTTTTCTTAGCTTTATTTAATAAAATCTTTATTAGATTACTCTAAAGCTTGAACTCTGTCAAATAAATCCATGTCCCAACTCTCCGTCAATTTCTCGTTTTCAAGATATGCTCCTAAAACTTCTTTACTGAATACGTCAATATCAGCATTGTAGACCATTAAACCTTCGTCTCTGAAGAACTGCACCAATACTCTCTCTCGCTCAATGTTCATATCATCACAAAGTATTCTTGCTTCTTCAAGTGCTTCTAAAATAATTTTCTTCTGGTTGTCACTTAAAGATTGCCACCTCGCTTCATTAATAACCGGCCACACACTATCAACTAAGTGATTTGTAATCGTGATAGATTTAGTTACTTCATAAAACTTTGCACTTTTTACTGTTGGTAAAGGATTATCCTGCCCATCAACTGTCCCTGTTTGCAGTGCCATGTATAATTCAGAAAATGCTATAGGAGTGGGATTTGCACCTAATGCTTCCCCAAGAAACAGCCAAGCCTCTGAGTTAGGCATCCTTAAGTTTACCCCGTTTAAATCTGCAGGCACTTTGATTTCCTTATCTTCAACTAGGTTGATTTGTCTAGTTCCAAGATAAAAAGCACTGAGTGGGCGAATTCCTTGTTCCTGTGCTACTCTTTCGAATACATCTTTACCCACTTATCCGTTAAGAACATTAGTCATGTGTTCGTAACTTCTAAACATGTATCCAGCAGTAAACATAGAAATCCAAGGCGAACCTTCAGTTAACCATGGTGCCGACAGGTATACAAAATCAACCTGCCCAGATTTTACAGCTGCGAGTTCTTGGTCTTGCTTGAAAAGCGAACCAGAATGATGAGTTTCGACTTCTATTAAACCATTCGATTTAGCTTCTACTACCTCCTCAAACTTCATCATCGCATAATGATGAGCGTCTCCAGGAACCGCATTAACTGAAAACACAAGTTTAATCTTTTCATCAGCTGCACTCTCTGAGGTTGAGTCTCCATCCACAGGTGTGTCTGGCGCGCATGCAGTCATCGATACTACTAAAAATAGCAACAAAGCAATTACTGTCATTTTTTTCATGTTACCTTCCTCCTCAAAAATTAATTCCATCGGATTATGAACAGAAGTAAGTATAAAAAAGAACCTTAATTCAGATAACGTTTTCACACTAGCCGAATCTTAATTGTGCTTATCTACGAGTTTTACAATTCTCATCTACCACTTGTAGAAAAGGGAGCATTAGAATTGGTAGCCATCAGATACATTTCTTGTTCTATAATACAGAACAACGCTCATAATCTCGTAACATAATTATATAATATCTAAATTCATTGTCAATATTAAATGTTTAAAAAATCTGCCAATTAACTAACTTAAAAATCTCTGATTGTTTTATCAACAACCAGAAATTTTTAGTTAGAGCATACCTTTTATTTCAAAAGCAATATCAGTCAGCAGTTTACCGTATTTATCTATTTTTTCATTGCCAAAAGTATGAGCTGACCCTGAGACAGACAATCCTCCAATTAGTTTATTTGCCCTATTAAGAATAGGTACACCGACACATTTTACGTTGTATTCATGCTCAATGTTATCAATAGAATACCCTCTTCCCGAACATGATCGCAGATCTTCTAAAATTTCATCTTCATTAACTAAAGTGTTCTCAGTGAATTTAATCCTCTCCATATTAATCCTAGACAACACCTCACTCTTTGGCATTGTACTCAACATAGCTTTTCCTAAAGCAGTACAATACATAGAGGCTTTCTCTCCCATAATTGATCTTAAGGGATAATCATTTTCATAAGTTTTTGGATAAGCATTAAACATATATAGGACATATTGCCCATGTGGCACACCAAAGTAAGCAATTACATTCTGCGTTTCAGAAATGCGTTTTAAGGTATGGCAAATCACATTTTCGTAGCTTAATTGACTTGTAATAACATAAGAATATTCTAGCATCTTGTTTGTAAGCCCATACTTTGAAGTCAACTCATTTTTGTAAACGTATCCTACCTCCTGAAGTGTAGTAAGTATATTGTGAACATTACTTTTATAAATACCTAGTGTATTTGATATCTCTGAAATGCCCAGTTCTGGACTCGTCGCACTAAAGCACTCTAGGATCTTCAAACTTTTATAAAGTGACTTAACTTTGATATTTTCGTCCTCTTTCTTAATCATAGCTTTCCTCCTTAAGGGTTTAAATAATAATTTTCTGAAAAACAGAACTCTATTCTAAATTAGAGTGTCATTACTTTACCACACTACAGGTTAAAAAACAACAATTTCCTTGACTTTTCTATTTCGCATTACAACTTGTATTTTTAACACCTAGTGCATCTATCAATGCTATTTCCTACCTAAATATCAAGTTTTGTAACTAACTAACATACTAATTGCTTAATAAACCATCTTTCAATTTGTAAATTTTTATTATATTATCTATTTATTCGAAGAAGCATAGCTGTGCATCTCTAGGTTCTTTTTTTGAATACTAGCTTTAGCGTACGCTATATTGTCTTCGTGCCAGTATATTAAAAAATAGCCTTGCCACTCTATAAGAAGCTGCAAGACCATTCAATGCTTCGCACGAATGGTATGCGATGCTAGGGGTTACTGCATAAGGCATTAGCTTGCTGATTGACTTGTCTCCTTTTTATGCTAAATATACAAAACTCAACCTTTGTTTTTAACCAGCAATGCGCTACAAACCGTCTCTCACCTTGTACTTACTCAGCATAATACTACATCCTAAATAGATACCGCAAAGAATATCCGTTCCCGATGAAGCGCCGCACGTTATAACTCTTTCTATGCTACCCAGTAGTTTCCCATTGTCGCTCTTGCTAAAAATATCCATTAATAGCTCTCTTATATCTTCGCTTGTTTCCCCTTTCGCCGCAAATCTCAGCATTTTAAGGCTCATTGCAGTAGTCTCATCTTTTGCATTTTTTAATACTTCTCTGCTTAATATGTTCATCTCGTCCACTTTTTCTCCTATGTAATTTACGAAATACACGGATGACAGCAAAATTCCAACTAGTGCGTCATCAACAGATGGCGTAAGCCCTGGTCCAAATCCCATTATCCTCTTAGCAATCTCCGCTGCCGCCTTTAATCTGCCTTCTTTCAAATCATCAATTAATCTCAAAAATTTCATTTCAATGAACTTACAATACTTATTATATTCGGGTCGAGAGCATATGAAATCCTCATTCAGCTTTAATATGTTCACTCTTAATGCTAAAGGCGCTATGCCTTCTAGTCTACCAAACTTATAAATACACCGCTCAATAGTTGCAATTTTATCGTACAATTCGCTCTTACTTGCTCTATCAACAATAAATTTAGGCTTTGGATCCCATATAGCAGTCTCCATTAAATCAATTGCAAGGCTAGCTTGTGGAATATCAATCAGCTCTTCAAAAATTATAACTCTCATTCCTTGCTCTATTCCTAACGAAATAAAATTCTCCACTCTTTCTAGCATAATGGAACAAGGTGCCATTGAATGTTCACAAGACATAACGGAAATCAGCTTAAATTCACTGGTCATAATATTGAAAGCTCTTTTATGAGCCGAGTGGACAAAACCATAAATGTATTTGTTTTCTTCAATTGCTTTATTTAGCCTTTTGCATACCTGCTTCGCTTTCATCCCTAGTCCCTCGCCACTAAATTCTCATTTTGCATTGCTTCCAAACATAAAATCGCTTCTATTACTCCGCCCGCAATTGCTCTAGCCTTGTCAGAAATAGTAAAACAATAGTCTCTTTCAGCCCTAGGATCTACATCTGCAATCTTAGTGCCTTCGTTAACATAGATTCCTGATTGTATTAACCCTCTTAAAACTCCACCAATTTTCGTTTTCACTTCGTAATCATCAGTAAATGCAATAACTTGTCCTGCATCTACTCTCTCCCCAATCTCTACATTATGTCTAACTTTTCCTTCTTTTTTTGCCCAAACTACTCTCTCGTAGGTGTATCCATCAATATTTGCAGGAGTCCCAGTATTTCGTTGTGCATCACCATTTATAATTACCCTTCCTAAATAATGCCCTCTATTTGTTTCAACTACAGCATGCACATCTTTCCTAGCTTCAAAGCCTGGACCTACTCCTATGACTATTGGAGCCATATTGATATCCGTCCCAAGATTTTTTTTAGCTAGTATTGAATCTATAACTATATGTGGCTTTATCCTATTAATCAAGCTAGCATTTTCATCCACTACTACCACAATTTTTTTCTGTTTTAGCGTTTTCTTTATTTGCTCGACATCTCGTACTTTAACCGCCGTAACACCTTCCACTACTATCAAGTTGTCAAATACCGCTTGTGCAAATGATACTGTTCTTCTTATCACTGTCGGATTTCCAATCTCCGTAACAACTATGGAGTACCCACATTTGAACAGCCTATGGGCAATCCCCGTTGCTATATCTCCTCCTCCTCTTATTAAAACCAATTTTCTATCCATTCTTTTTTATCTCCTTAAGCGATAACCCTGTTTTATTATTTTTGATTTTCATAATTTCAGCCATGATGCTTAAAGCAATTTCTTCTGGAGTTTCTGCCCCTATATCTAAGCCAATAGGCGCATTTACAAAACCTATCCTCTCCTCTGTCTCCTCCTTCATGCTACCCATTATCTTCGCTACTTTTTTAGAGCTGCCTATCATGCCAATATATGTTGCTCGTGTGTCTAGGACAGCTTTTAAGGCTTTTTCATCGCAATCTCTAGTGACAACTACTATATATGTATTTTCATTTATGTTCACATTATTTATCGCCTCTTGTATATCTTCATCTACAAACACAAATGTAGCTTTTGAAAATCTATCTTTGTTTACATGTTCTTTACTATTATCAACTATTATGGTCTTGTAATTAAGTAGACATGCTTGCTCGTACAAAGCGTGCCCAACATGCCCACCTCCAATAATAACTATTTCTAGTTTCGTGGAAACTACTTCAATGAAAAAAGCCATATCTCCACCGCAATCCATATGTATGCCATCTTTCGCTTCTTTGTTTAGCTTGTATTCAACTATACGTGAATTTCTTTTATCAATTGCTTCAACAGCTTGTTCTATTACGTATGATTCCACAACTCCTCCGCCAATAGTTCCTATAATACTACCGTCATTTTTCACTATCATTTTCGCAGAAGTTCTAGGCGTTGATCCTTTGGCAGATATTATCGTTGCAATCGCGAAAGATATATTTTGCTCCTCTAATTTTATAATTTCACTATATATGCTCATTTTTCCTTATCACCTCGTAATCTTTCCATGTGTCAACATCAAAACCTTCATATGCATTTTTAATGTCTACAAATAAGACTTCATTCGTATTTTTTTTAATTATCTCTCTCCCACCTATATCACCTTTTATTTTAAGCAATTCGTCTTTCCATTTTGCTAGGAAGATTGTTGGCATTCCATGTTTCTTATTATACCTTGGGACAAAAATTGTTTTTTTAGGCATTTCTTCGTTCTGAGACACAGAACCGTCCCCTGTCTTTTTCCCGCCCAGACAGAGAACCGTCCCCTGTCTTTCTGGAACCGTCCCCTGTCTTTCTGTTTTTTTTATAAGACTTTTTATTGTTTCAACCGAAAGCAATGGTTGATCCGCAACAAAAAACATGTACGCATCAGTTGTTTTTGCATTTAAAACTCCGAGCTTTAAAGATGCGCTCATTCCTTTTTCGGCACCGCTATTAAAAACAGTTTTAAATCCCATTTTTCTTGCTTTTCCTTCAATTGTTTCATCTTTATACACAAGTATTTTCTCGCTAAAATCTATTTCATTTACTATATTAAGTATGTTTCCAATCAGCGATTCACCTTTTATCTCCATTAGCAGTTTATTCTGATTAGATATTTCACCGCTATTATTATTGATCTCACTGTTTTCTTTATTCATTCTTCTTGAGAATCCTGATGCCATTATTATTGCTGTAATCACTGCGCCACCCCATTTAAATGCTTGTATACGTATTTATTACAACATCAGTAATTTTCACTAAGCTACTTCTACTTTTTGCTAGTGCTAATTTAGCTACGATTTCAGCTTGCTCTTCCAAAGCAGCATTCGTGTCCCTTACATTCAACAACACTATACACTTACTATTTTTAGGTGCATCTTTAAATATTCCAGTTGTTGAAGTAATTAGATTTACAAGTGATTCACTATCTATCGCATCACCTAAAGATTTTCCAGCAATTTTAGCAAATAGTTCGGGTCTGTGGACCCACTCTTGATTAATTGGCTTTCCATAACATCCAAATCCTATTATCCCAACAACTATATTCGTTTCTTTAGGTATTACAGGTTCAAAAATAGCTGGCGCCTTTACTAACTTCCCTTTTGCTCCATCAGCTTCAACTAGTATCGCATCAAATATATCCTCATTGTAAAACCTACTTATCCAGTCTTTCTCAATCCCTTTTATTTTTTTGAAGGATTTATTTTCATACTCATTAGTATATATAATCTCATTACAAATCACTGTTATGATTTTACCAGAAAAAAAAATTACCGTACTAATAATTTCGTCATAATCTTTAGATATGATTATACTATCGTATTGATTTTTATTAGGAAAAAACAGTTTTGTTGTAGTCGTAACTAACACTTTTTTGCCTAGGCTTTTCATCTCTTTTGCAATCTCAAACATTGTAGTAGTTTTCCCACCAGCGCCTACGAAAGAAATTACATTTTTTTTATCTACATTTAGGTTTAATAAGTCAATGTATTTCAAATAATCACCTTCCCCTAACGACTTGGGCGAAGTCTGACAAAGTTTCATCAAAATCCACCTTTAAACCTTAGTTTAGATTTTGATATAACGACTACACAAATAAGGATAATTCTTTCATTTCCCAAACGGGCATATTGGAAAAGTGCATTCTTTACATCCCAAACACAATCCGCCATGTGCTAATGAAATAATATCTTTTCTCGTGATTTTTTCTTTTGAAAGAACTCTAGGATAAATTAAGTCAAGAGCTGTTGCTTTATGATACATAGCACACCCTGGAACTCCTAGTATTGCAACATTTCCTATGTATGCTAACATAAACATCGCCCCCGGAAGCACAGGAGATCCATAAGAGATAACTTCTGATGTAACGCTCCTTATCGCAGCAGGTGTCACGTCGTCAGCATCAACAGACATTCCTCCCGATACTAACACGACCTCTGCTCCTTTACTTACCAAATTTAATATTTTAGTTTCTATAATCTTAGAATCATCTGGTGCATATGCTATATCTACAAATTCCGCGCCATAATCAATAATCTTCTTCTTTAATACACTGCCAAACTTATCAGTAATCCTCCCTGAATACACTTCAGTTCCTGTCACAAGTATTGCAGTTTTTCGTGGATATAACTTTTCTACTCTGATTATCTTTTCATTCGTTAGCAGGTTTTCAACTTTCTCAATTTCATCTTCTCTAATAGCTAAAGGAATAATCCTCGTGCCTGCAACACGTGTATCTTCTTCTACTACAGTGTTATTATGAAGTGTAGCTAAAACAATTTTTTCGTTAACATTTGTCTTAAATAGCAAATCAGTATTTACTTTCAGTATTCCTCTGTATTCTGCAACCATATCCACTTTGCCTTCAGAAGGCAGACTTTTTCTTATTCCTGTCCCTGCAACATTTTCAGCTATACGAATTGCTGCTTCATCTTCATGTAATTCATTTTTTCCAAGGGTTAGAATAGTTACATGATTTTTACCCATATTTCTTAATATTTCAACATCTTTCCTCTTGATAATATGCCCTCTTTTAAAGGCAGCGCCTTTAAATACACCTGGTACAATTTTTGTTACATCATGTGCTAATACTGTTCCCACAGCATCCTCAATTTTGATTATGTCTTTTCTCATAATGCCCAAAGCAAACGAGGACGGTTTTTGCTTTGCTTTTCACCACCTTATTTTCACTTGAAAAGCAAAATAAGAATCGCCCCCGTTTGCCTTTATATAAAATTGCGAGAGAAAGAATAGCTAAAAATAATATTATTCAGGTAGAATTTTGTTTAAGATAATTCCTATGATTGCCGCTAATGCCATCCCATCTATAGCGAAGCTAACCGCCCCAACATTTATTGGTATAGCTGCCCCGCCAATCCCAAGAACAAGTACAGCCGCCGTAATAATTAGATTTCTAGACTTCATGAAATCCACTTTGTTTGTAACAAATATTTTACCACCTACTGCAGCTATCATCCCAAATAGAATTATTGATATACCACCAATAACCCCAGTCGGTATAGTAGCTAATATCGCATCAAGTTTTGGAACAATCGCAAGAAGTATAGCAAAGCAAGCTGCAATTCGCATAGCCAACGGATCATAAACTTTTGTCAACGCCAAAACTCCTGTGTTTTCTGAATACGTAGTATTAGCTGGTCCACCAAACATAGCTGATACTGCTGTTGCTAGCCCATCACCTAGCATAGTACGATGTAAGCCTGGGTCTTTTATATAATCCTCTCCTGTAATCCCTCGGATTGCTAACACATCGCCTATATGCTCGACTGCAACTGCTATTGCCACAGGAGCAACCATCAAAACTGTTGTCAGACTAAATCTTGCAACTGTAAATTCAGGTATCCCTAACCATGATGCCTCTATAACTGGTGCAAAATCAACAACCCCAAGTATCAATGCCACTACATACCCACCTAGTAAACCAAATATTACAGGCAAAACTTTAATAAAGCCTTTCATATACACGCTGACTATTGCAACAATTACAAAACTGACTACTGCGAGTGTCCAATTATTTCTCGCCATTTTAATAGCTATCGGCGCAAGTTTTAATCCAATTACCATAATTATTGAGCCTGTCACAACAGGTGGGAAAAAACTAATTATCTTTTCAGGGCCAAACAAATGAATTAACCCTGCTATTACAAAATATACCAATCCTGCTACAACTATCCCCCCTTGCGCATGCTGTAAGCTTGACATCTCTGTTACAGCTATCATAGGTGCAATAAATGCAAATGAAGACCCTAAAAACACTGGCACTTTGCCTTTTGTGACAAAATGAAATAATAATGTTCCTACTCCAGCCATAAATAAAGCGACTGAGATGTTTAAACCAGTAATTATCGGCACTAGAACTGTAGCACCAAACATTGTAAATAAATGTTGTAATCCTAAAACCACGTTCTTTCCTTTTGACAATTCACTCATGTCTCGTATTGCCATTTCTTCCTTACTCATTTCTAACCACCTCTCTTATATTTTTCTCTCGCAAGATTTACAAATTAGCCTTAATCCTCCAAAACTTCATGCCCGTTATAAATTAGTTTGATAAACTTAACATTACTAGAATCATTTTGAACACATATAATAGGGTGTTCATTTATTCTTTTCTTTTATCGCCTTCAATACTCTCTCAGCTGTCAACGGCATGGTGTTTATTCTAATCCCTACCGCATCATAAAGCGCATTGGCTATGGCCGGTGCAGCAGCAACCATGCAAACTTCTGCAATTGCTCTTGCTCCAAAAGGTCCTGTTTCTTCTGGATTTTCGACAAACCTTATTGTCATTTTAGGCATATCGTCAGCAGTTGGTATTTTATAGTCGACAAATGACTTGTTTTTTACTTCCCCACCCTCAATAATCAATTCTTCAAATAGTGCTGACCCAATCCCTTGTACAATTCCACCTTCAACCTGTCCTTCAATTAATTGTGGATTAACTACTTTACCAACATCAAAACAAGATACTACTTCAAGTACTCTGATTTGGCCTGTTTCAATGTCTACTTCAATTTCCACTCCTTGCGACCCAAATGTCCAGAAAACTACTGGTTTTTCGCCTAGTCCTGTTTCTTTGTCTACATTTCTAATATTTGGTGGGATAAACACACCACGCCCAATAATTGGACCGTGTATTCCTGAACCATCTTCTAATGTTAACCCTAAAGCCAATTCTGAAATAGGCAATTTTTTATCTGGGTAAATTTTAGACACAACATAACCATCTCTTAATTCTAAATCCCTTTTATACATACCGATTTTAATCTGTGCTAACTCTAGCAATTGTTTCTTAACATCTTCACATGCAGATTTAACAGAATTTCCTGCACAGTAAGTTGTTCTACTTGCTACTGTTTGCCATTCATACGGCGTATGGTCAGTATCGCCAGTTTTAATTGTAATTTTATCTGGATGAATTGATAATACTTCAGCAGCGATTTGTGTAAGCACAGTGTCTGACCCTTGTCCCATGTCTTGAGCTGTAACCAACAAATGAGCCGTGCCATCTTCGTTTAATTTAATAATAGCAGATGATGCAACATTTGTAGGCATTGAAGGCGCTTTAAATACGCAAGCCAACCCTTTACCTCTAGCTTTGTTAGGACTGGAACTCTTTTCTTTTTTGTTAAAATCCATTTCATTTACTACAACATCTAAACAGTCAATCAGTCCACACATATCCAACTTTTCACCCATAGATGTGTAACTACCTGCTTTTAAAGCATTAGTTCTTCTTATTTCAATTTTATCTATTCCTAGTTTATCAGCGATAATATCTAAATTTTGCTCAATTCCAAATTGAATTTCTGACATTCCAAAACCTCTATATGGTCCACCCACAGGATGGTTTGTATACGCACATATAGAATCCGTCCACACATTTCCAACTTCATAAGGCCCTGTAGATGCATAACCTCCTGCTTTTACAATATTTACGCCGTACTCGGTAAAAGCTCCACCATCCCATATGAACTCATTCTTCATAGCCAGAATTTTACCATCTTTTCTAACTCCTGTTTTCATTTTAGCAAATAATGCTTGCCTAACAAAACTACTTACAAATTCATCTTCTCTAGAATAAGTGAGCTTTACTGCTCTACCATTTGTGCGCATCGCTAGCGGTATAATTATTCCCTCTAATGTCGTGCCTGCCTTACTACCAAACCCACCACCAATAGCGGGAGAAATAACTCTTAATTTGTTTAGCGGAATATCGAATGCTACTGACAGGGCTTGCCTAACAGCATAAGGTGATTGACAACTTGCCCAAACAGTTAGCGCTCCATCAGCATCTATTTGAGCAATTGCACTGTGATTTTCTATTGGCGCATGTTGAATATGTGGCACGAAAAACTCATTTTCCACAATTAAATCCGCTTCTTCAAATCCTTTTTCAACATCGCCTTTTCTTAATTTAAAATGATTACTTATATTTGTATTCGGCTCTGGAAAAAATATTGGTGCATATTTGTAATTGGCAAGATTTGGATGCACCAATGGCGCATCTTTATCTAATGCTTTTCTGGCATTAATAACTTTAGGCAATATTTCATATTCTACCTCAATAAGTTTAACTGCCTCATCTGCTATTTCTTTAGTCTCGGCTGCTACTGCTGCTACCGCTTCACCAACATATATAACCTTCTCAACCGCCAAAAAAGTTTTATCCTCCAAGTATAATCCCACTCGCTTACAGCATTTTGCACCACTAAACTCTCTCCCTGTAATTACAGCCTTAACGCCCTTCAATTTTTTTGCCTCGTTCACATTAATATTCAATATTCTAGCATGTGCATGAGGGCTTCTTTTAACAGAAGCATGTAGAAATCTAGTCGGCTTTAAATCATCAACATACTTTAGCGTTCCTGTAGCTTTTTTAACTCCATCTACTCTTTTAAAACTTTCACCAACGTATTTCACTCCGTGTCACCACCTTTTTGTGCATTCATGCTCTCTTTTTTATCATTCCTAGTAGCTACGCTACTAATTGCTTCTACGATTTTTTTGTATCCTGTACATCTACATAAATTCCCACTTATAGCTTCTTTAATCTCATTTTCTGTTGGCTTTGAATTCCTATTTAAAAGTGCCTTTGCAGACATTATCATACCTGGAGTACAGTATCCGCACTGAAGTGCAGCATTATCAATAAATGATTCCTGTAATTCGTCTAGCTCTCGTCCTTTGGAAAGACCTTCTATCGTAATTATTTCAGCTTTGTCTACTTCAATTGCCAAGACTAAACAGGCATTGACTGCTTTGTTATTAAAAAGTGTTGTGCAAGCTCCACATTCCCCCGCTCCACAGCCTTCTTTTGCTCCTGTTAGGTCAAAATCCTCTCTAAGCATGTTTAAGAGCGTAGTGTTAGGTTTTACATAATGCTCTGTTTTCTCATAATTCAATACAAAACTTATCTTATGCTTCACTTTGCTCACCCCACTTTAACTCACTATCTCTCAAATGCATTAACCCTCTTTTAACAATCAATTTTGCCATATCAATTCTATATTCCTTAGACGCTCTAATATCAGTTATTGGTGAAATATCCTCAACAACTTTTTCTTCTGCACCTTTAATAATCTCAGCTTCTAGTATTTTTCCTTTTAAGTACTCCTCTGTTCTTAATGCTCTAACAGGTGTAGGGCTTACTGCGCCAAGTGCTATTCTAATCTCTCCGTTAACTTTAGCAACTGTACCACATACTGTAGACAAATCGACCATTTTTCTTCTTGATATTTTGTGAAATGAACCAACTATACTTTTCTCGTATATAGGTACTTCGATTGCGACGACTATCTCCCCAATCTTTAAATCAGTTCTTCTCACCCCTGCAATAAACTCTTTAACTAGAACTTTCCTAACACCATCCGCCCCGAATATCACTGCTTTTGCATCTAGCACTAATAAAGGTGTCGCAGAATCTGCAAGTGGAGATGCATTGCATATATTCCCTATCATAGTAGCGAGATTTCTAAGCTGAATTGATCCAATATTATGTATTGCATCTGTTAGTATTTTATACTTCTCGCTAATCATTTTGCATTTAGACAATTCATTAAGAGTTACGCATGCTCCGATACTTATCCATTTTTCCTTTTCATATGATATTTCATGAAGCTTTTCAATTTCTTTTATATTTACTACAACTTTGGGTTTCGTCATCTCATCTCTCATTCTTACAATTAAGTCTGTTCCCCCGTTAAAAATACACGCTTCTTCTTTGTACTTACTCAAAATCTCGCTCGCTTCATTTAATGTACTCGGTTTATAATATTCAAACTCTTTCACCACAGATACCTCCTTTTTCACTCAATTCTTATAATTTAATATTCTATTTTTTTTACTAAATTCCTTTAAAGAATTATAATAATTTATGTTCATTATATGTTATAATTTTTATGTGCATTTAGATGATATGGAGGAAGATATATGAGCAATAATAAGCCTTATGTTTTAACACGATGGAGTATCCCTTTTGCGGGGTTTTTAGTTGCTCTAATGGGTGGGTTTTCCTATGCTTGGGGGGTTTTTATTGTCCCATTGTCTGAAAAGTACAATTGGTCTACAGCAGAAGCATCTCTACCTTTTACAGTATATATTTTGTTCTTAGCTTTCATTATGCTTCCTGCTGGCAAACTTCAGGACAAATATGGACCAAAGAAAATCTCAATTATCGGTTCTATATTATTTTTCGTTGCTTATGGACTTGCATCTTTAGTTGGCTATTTCCCCTCTCCTTGGTGGTTAGTCTTTACATACGGAGTTCTAGGTGGTACTGCTAGCGCGCTAACATACGCTTGTACAGCGCCTACTGCAAGAAAATGGTTTCCAGATAAATCAGGGTTTGCGATTTCTGTAGCAGTAAGTGGTGTAGGGTTAGCCGCATTATTTGTTGCGCCATTAAAGGCAGATTTCCTCTTGCCTAGATTTGGTATTGAGAAAACTCTATTTTTCATGGGAATCCTCGCTGCAGTTGTATGCCTTTTTGCTTCCTGGTTGTTTAGAGATCCTCCAGTAGGATGGACACCTAGAGACTGGACTCCTAAACAAAATAAAAATAAGACATCTGAAGTTCGTAATGAAGCAACTCCAATAGAAGTTCTAAAAAGTCCTGTTTTTTACACTATGTGGTTTGTATTTCTCCTCGTTATCGCAGGTGGAATGATGTGTATTGGTTTACTCCCTGCTTTTGGAGAAAAAATTCTAGGACTAACACCGATTGAAGCATCAATTGCAATATCTATTTTTGCGGGATTTAACGGATTAGGGCGACCTCTTGCGGGGTATTTAAGTGATAAGTTCGGTGTTGTTTGGGTTATGATTTTAACCTATTCACTTCAGTCAATTGCTTTTTTAACTTTTCATTTGTTTGCAACAACCGCTATAACACTATATATATCTTCCGCTATGTTTGGATGGGGTGTTGCTGTAACTCTTGCAGTATTCCCTACACTTACAGCTATATGTTTTGGCACTAAGAACCTCGGCGTTAACTACGGATTAGTTATAACCGCTTTAGGAATAGGTGCAATTGCTCCTGCTATCGGTTCGTGGATCTTTGACTTAAATGGAAGTTATACTCCTACTTTTTTTTCTGCAGGAATTATGTCTGTTGTTGGTGTTGGTCTTAGTATTGTTTTGAAGAAAAAGTACTTGCTTTCATAGATTTCCTATAGCTTAATACTGCTATTCAAATAGTTCAAGCTGTTTTAACAATATCTTTTATAAAAAACACTCACATGGGGGAGATAAATTTGAAAATCCAATTTTTAGGCGCTGCCAAAGTAGTCACAGGTTCCAATTATTTAATAACAACAAATAAATATAAAATTTTAATTGACTGTGGGCTATTCCAAGGAAGTGAAGAACTAGAGAAGTTAAATTACAACGATTTTGAGTTTGACCCGAAAGAGATTGATTTCCTTCTGCTCAGCCATGCGCACATAGACCATGCTGGGAGAATCCCTAAACTAGTCAAAGAGGGCTTTAAAGGAAAAATCTACTCTACTAAAGCAACTTACGATTTGTCTCAAATAATGCTAGTTGATAGTGGTCATATTCATGAGTCTGATATCCAGTGGGAAAACAAAAAAAGAGCAAGATCAGCCAAACCACCCCTTGAACCTCTTTACACTGCTGAGGATGCAGTAACTAGTTTACGTCATTTTAAGCCTGTATTGTATAACCAGAAATTTAATATTAACGGACATATATCTATTAGATTTAAAGATGCTGGACACATTCTTGGCTCTGCTATAATTGAGCTTTGGGTGGAAGAAGAAAAAGACACTGTAAAAATCGTTTTTTCTGGAGATTTAGGTACACCTAATAAGCCAATTATTAGGGATCCTCAAATTGTAAAGTCAGCTGATTATTTAATCATTGAGTCAACCTATGGAAATAGATTACATGAAGATATTGACGACAGAGTCAAAAAGCTAACAAGAATTATTGATAAAACTGTAGCGCGCGGAGGAACTATTTTAATCCCATCTTTTGCAGTTGGAAGAACTCAAGAACTAATTTATGAGTTAAATCAATATTACGAGTATGCAGATGATATTGAATCATTTATGAGAGTACCTATATATATTGACAGTCCTATGGCAATATCCGCCACTGAGATTTTTGCAAAGAATGTCGATTCGTTTGATGACAAAACAAAGAAATTAATACTTAGCGGTGATAATCCACTTGAATTTGACAATTTGTTCTTTGTCAGAGACGTCAAGGAATCTAAGCGGCTTAATACTTCTGACTTCCCCAAAGTAGTAATTTCAGCAAGCGGCATGTGCACAGCAGGAAGAATTAGGCATCATTTAAAGCATAATCTTTGGAAAGCTAAGAATAGTGTCGTGTTTGTAGGATATCAAGCAAACGGGACTTTAGGCAGAAAATTAAAAGATGGTGCTACTAAAGTAAAGCTTTTAGGCGAAGAAGTTGCAGTGAAAGCTGAGATTCATAGTATTGATGGTTTTTCTGCTCACGCAGATCAGCAAGATTTAATCAATTGGATAAGTAGTTTTAAAAAGAAACCAAAGAAAATTTTTATTGTACATGGCGAGGAAGAATCTAGTATTCCATTTGCCAGATTAATAAATGAGGAATTGAATATTCAAGCTATAATACCAAATATGGGATATGCTTTTGAAGTTGAAAATGATGTTCTAAAAGCTTATTCAGGAGAACTGCTAGAGCCAGTGCAAAGGAAAGAAAACATACTAAAAGAGTTACAAGAAGTTTACGATCAATTTGAAGGACTAGTGCAAAATACGGACAAGTTTATAGACGATAAAATACTTAAGAAGAATTATGATGCTCTTAAGAATAAACTGCTTGATTTGCAGCATGAGCTTTTGTCGATTTCTATATTGCTTGGTAAGTGATTGGGTTAGAGACTGTTTGTTATATAATAAACAGTCTCTTTTTGTTTGTGAACACTAATAAATGGCTACTCGCTCTACGAATCCATGTCTGTACTATTCATCTTTTCCAGATCATATTTCCGAATCATTTTAATAACTCTTTCCAGTGCGTCTTCAGGCGCAACCCAAAAATCAGGACTTAGTCCTAGCCACTCTTTGTTCTTTTTTGTCGGATCTTCAAACATTGTAAACCCAAACGTGACCTTAATATTTGAATTTGGTAATAAATACGTACCTACATTCCCAATTAATAATGCTCCGGCACTATTTTCCCCTACAAAAATTACTCTTTTAAATCTCCGTAGAAGCTTAACAAAATCTTCTCCAGCTGATGCTACCTTCCCATCCATAAGCACTATTATGATAGATTCATTTTCTACTTCAATATCATTATTCCCAAGTTGTATATCCCACTTAGGCGTTATCCATCTTTCGGTTTCAGGCGCATTAATGTTGAAACGTTCTTTCGTTCTGTGCCTATACATGAAACAAACAATACAGTTATCACCAACAATAAACTAACAATTCCCATTTTTCTTTTTCTCAATTCTCGTTCCCCTTTTCATAATAACAATTTAGACTACCCTAGTTTAGCTAACAAAATATGGGTTTTCATTATTCTTCTTCTAGATACTTCACACTCCCGCCGGACTACCTGCACTTCATCATAGTTTTTCTTTGCAATATGGGTCAAGAGGGGGGTCAGGGTCAGGAGGGGGTCAGGGTTGAAAAGTTGAATTGAGTTTGTTGTCTATTAGATTGTATACTATATTTAATTCTTCATCAGTCTTAAGTAAATGTATATCAACTTTACTAACTAACGATTTTGTGACGCCAATTGCTTTACCAATCGATATGCTAGATTCTTTTGTATATTTCCTAGCAAGTATTATAATTACCCTTCGTGCTCTACTTATCTCCTTATTTCTCTTTTTCGATTTTAACGCTTCTTCTGTAAACTCAAAATAATTTATGGTTTTGTTAATTATCTCATCTAAACCCATCTGTAATGTTCTTTCTTTGCATCCGAAATTAATACGTGTCTCAGTCTGTTCTTCGGATAGTTCATAATCCTCTAATTCATCAGTTTCATCTTCTGTTACAAATCTCAAATATAACTTTTGTCTTTTGTTTTTACTAGCAGTAAACAAAGATAATGGAAATTCACAATCAATCATTTCGCTGTTTTGCTTAATATATGCACTATGACTGCTCCATTTATATTCTAACCCTTCGCCTATATTGGCTTTAACAGGATTCATATGAATATATCTAATAAGGTTTAATAAATAACTATTCTTATCGCATATAATTGCCTTATACCTCTGTTCAAAAACATGCCCTGTTCTTTTATAATCTAGATTGTAATGCTGAGTATAAACCTGCTGTATTAATTGCATAATTTTTGATAATGGAATTTTATCTACTTCTATCAGGAGATGTGCATGATTATCCATTACACAATATGCATATAGTTTAAAACCATATTTGCTCTTATATTTTTTAATCAGCTTTAAATATTCCGCTTTATTTTCCTTAGTTTCAAACACTTCAAATCTATTATTTCCTCTCACTATCACATGATACAGAGCTCCTTCGTAATGAATTCTTGGTTTTCTTGGCATCTTTCATCCCCTACTCTCAGCATATCACTTTAATTCAACTTTTCAACCCTGACCCTGCACACTGACCCTGCACACACTATGACCTCCTAAACCCATCTTTAATGGCTTTATCTGTGACAGATGAAATCCATAGCCGTTTTATTGGTTTATTAATTCTAATTTTCTCTATAATCCACCTTGCAGCTAACTCCCCTTCTCTTCCTGCATCTGTTGCAATTACTATTTCTTTTACATCTGCTCGTTGCATTAGTTTTTTACTGTGTGAAATTGTTTTACAGTGTTTTTAGTTGTTACAAGTTTAAGTGAGTTGGGTATTATTGGTAAATCTTCTAGCACCCAGCTCTTATATTTGTCATCATATATTTCTGGGTCTGCTAGGGATGCCCCAAAGCCCACGTAACTATCGTATCTTTACCTTCGTAATATCCATTACCACCATTTTTACATTGTAATACTCTAGCTATTTCTTTTCCAACTGATGGTTTCTCTGCTAAGACTAATCTTTTGCTCATTTTATCATTCCTTTGTATATAAGATAATTGTTGATTGTTTCGCCTCTTCAAAAATGAGCCCATTTGATTTACTTCCATTGTATTATTTACTTATGAAGATACTTTTGGCTCATTTCTAAAAAATGATTAAATATATGATCTAAGTCTTTGCCAAACTTAGACAATATGTAAGCACCATCTTGTTTTTCAATTACTTGTCTATCTACAAGTAATGCTAGTTTTCTATTTAATTCTGTGTTAGAAATCTCGCTAATTTTTCTGCTAATCTCGCTATATTTTTGAGTATCATTACCTACTGTTTGAATTATTTTGGGATTAATCTATGTAAATCCAGAAGGGCCCAAAGGCGTGCCAGATGCAGTTGCTTCAGGTGATGATGTCAAGGATACATTTGCACGAATGGCAATGAATGACGAAGAAACAGTTGCCCTTATTGCAGGTGGTCATACCTTTGGAAAATGTCATGGCGCTGCCAGCGCAGAGCATGTCGGACCAGAACCAGAAGCCGCAAGTATTGAAGAAATGGGTCTAGGTTGGAAGAATCGTTTTGGATCTGCTTCTGGCGACGATATGATATCTAGTGGTATAGAAGGACCATGGAATTCTACACCTACTAAATGGGATATGGGTTATTTTGACACGTTGTTTAATAATGACTGGAATCTTGTAAAAAGTCCAGCCGGCGCATGGCAATGGGTGCCAGCTGATCCTGATACTCACAATATTCCTATGTCACAAGATAGTTCAAAAACTCAACCCCCTATTATGACAACAGCAGATTTGGCATTACGTATGCATCCAACGTATAAACCTATTGCAAAACACTTCCATGATAATCCAGAAAAATTTGCAGATGCTTTTGCTCGTGCATGGTTTAAATTAACACATCGTGATTTAGGCCCTCGTTCTCGTTATCTTGGACCTGAAGTGCCTGAAGAAGAATTGATATGGCAAGACCCAATATCAAAACCAGATTTTGATATTGGGAAAAGAGAAGACATAAATGCATTAAAAATCAAGATTCTTGAGTCTGGATTGTCAGTATCCCAATTAGTATCAACAGCATGGGCGTCAGCTTCAACATTTAGAGATTCTGATTCTCGTGGTGGTGCAAATGGTGCGCGCATTAGATTAGAACCACAAAAAAATTGGAAAGTTAACCAGCCTGAAGAACTCAAAAAAATTCTAGATATTATTGGTGTTATTCAGAATGATTTTAACAATTCACAAACAAATAATAAAAAAGTTTCTTTAGCTGACATGATTATTTTAGCTGGTAATGTTGGTATTGAAAAAGCTATCAAAAATGCTGGATATGATTTAACCGTACCTTTTAATCCCGGTCGTACAGATGCTACTCAAGAACAAACAGATATTAACTCATTTGCCGTAATTGAACCTAAAGCTGATGGATTTAGAAATTATCAGAAAACAAAATCCTCTGTTTGTGCTGAAGAACTTCTAGTCGACAAAGCCCAATTATTAAATCTAACGGCTCCAGAAATGACGGTTCTTATAGGTGGTATGAGAGTATTGAATACGAATTATGGACATTCACCATTTGGTGTCTTTACAAAGCAAACCGAGACTTTATCCAATGACTTTTTTATAAATGTGCTCGCTATGAGTACGCAGTGGCAGTCTACAGAAACCGACTCAGATATATACGAAGGAATTGATAGAACATCTGGCAAACGTAAATGGATGGCAACACGTGTTGATCTTACATTCGGTTCAAATTCAAGACTCAGAGCCTTATCTGAAGTGTATGCCAGTGATGATGCTATGCCTACATTTATAAATGACTTCATATCTGCTTGGAACAAGGTAATGAATGCAGATCTCTTTGATCTTTTGTAGTTGCAAAAAAATATACATCTTTAATATAGACAGGGGACAGTCCTAGACAAGGGAAGGTTTTCTGTCTATTTTCTATCTATCTTTGAACAAGATATTCCATTAAGTACATTATTATATGCATAAACTGCGTTTGCTCATCTATTTGTCACTGTTTTTCCTAGAAATTCTTTTATCTACTTCATTTCCAATAGGAATCATAACGCGCTTGTGTACTGCTTCGCAGCTCGCACCTTGCACAGATTATTTTTTATCTAAAGTCAAATGTCATTAACAGTATAATAGTAGTATATTTACGCCATCCTATATGCTATTATCTTTCATCTGGAAAAACATGAATTCTAGTCTAAAAATAGGTATTAACTTCGCAAAAAGAATGATAGAATAAGTATATTGAAAAACAGTTTGCAATTTTACTTTGGGAGGAAACTGTATGTTAGGTGTCTTATTTGCAATTATCGGTGGAATATTTATGAGCATACAAAGTGCATTTAATACAAGAGTAGGTGAAAGTGTCGGGACTATTGAAGCCTCTGTTGTCGTACACGTTGTTGGGTTAGTTGCTGCAATTGCTGCCATGATGCTAATAGGTACAGGAAGCCTTATGAAAGTAACAGAAGTTAACAAATTGTAACTGATTGGCGGAGCATTTGGAGTTATTATCGTCTATAGTGCTATAAAATCAATTTCAACTTTAGGAGTAGCACAGGCAGTTATGACTATAGTCGCTTCTCAGCTTTTATTAGCTTACATAATTGATCTATTAGGTTTATTCGGCATGGAAAAAGTCCCGCTTTCTTTAACTAAGATTGCAGGACTTTTAATAATATTACTTGGTATATTTGTATTTAGTAAAAAATAAGTTCCTTACCCTTAAAATCTTCAATAACATTTATAAATGCCTCTCCATAATTATCAAATTTCTTTTCCCCTATGCCCTTAATCTTGAGTAGTTTTTCTTTCGTAGTCGGCATTGAATATGCTAACTCCTCTAACACAGTGTTATGAAAAATTACGTACGGTGGCATTTTTTTTCTGTTGCAATCTCTTTACGTTTCAAGGATAAAAGATCATACAGTGTCTGATTAAAATCAAAATCCGTTTTCCTAATTTCTTTGCTTTTCTTTTTATCTTTGACTTCAATTCTTTCTCTTCTAGGCAATATTTTTTCTTCACCTTTTATTACAGATCTCGAACTTTCATTTAACTTTAAAACTGGATAATTATCTACTGTCATTCTAACAAATCCTCTACTTGAGTCCTAATTTCAGTTTCCATTCCACCGTGGTAACCTTCTGCTAAAAATCCATCTTCTTTTAATCTCTTACTTAAAGATTCGACAGTTTTTCTCGTTGAACAATAAATGATTCCAGATCCATCAGCAAAGTCTTTATCGATATAATCTTTCAAATATTTATACTTGTCTTTAGGTTTAACTATTTTATAAAATAAGTTTTCTCTATCAAAACCAGTAACAAGTTCAAATGGATTGTTCAATTTAAGAATTTCTTTAATCTCATTAACAACATGTTCAGTTGCTGTAGCAGTAAACGCTGCTATTACAGGGCGTTTTTTTAATCTTGAAATAAACCTAGGAATATTTCTATAGCTAGGCCTAAAATCATGTCCCCCATTGGCTTATACAGTGAGCTTCGTCAACTGCAATTAGGGATATATTAACTGTCTTGATTAGATTAAAAAAACTGTCAGTAGTAGCCTCTCGGGAGCAACATAAATTAGTTTATGTTCGTCTCTCATTATCTCATTAATCCTAATATTTGTTTCTGATGCTGACAATGAGCTGTTTAGATAAGTTGACTTTACTCCGTTCTCTACTAAGGCATCAGCTTGATCTTACATAAGTGCAAATACATCGCGCTGTCTCATAATATTACTATTGTACTCTCTTGCCCTTTTCTAAATAAGTCATACCCAAAGTGTTTCTTTAATAAGTCATATTTACTCAATTTACGTCCCCTTTCAATAATCCGAATTCATTAAAGCGTTTTTCCAAGTGCATAAATAATTAATGCATCTAATAGCTTTGTCTAAATTAAACTGTTATTGTTCCTTCAATCACAATTCTTGCCTTTCCTTCAGAGCCTTTCAAATAATCCCATGCTATAATGTAGTTTTCAATAAATGTTAATATTCCTTACTATTCTTAGTTTTTATGTTATACTTGACTAAAGTTTTTCTATCTAAGCTATCATTTCGATAACTCAGATAAAACTACTTAACAGTATTGAACATACTTGCAACAGGGTTTTAGTTATGAAAGAAGGTAAAATCATTATCAATAGCGCTATGGATAAACTACGAAAGATAAAAGGAGTTGAGTCTTCGCTAGAAGATATATTCCTTGAGGTGACTAGCAATGAATGAATTTAGTTTGCTCTTTAATACCGAATTAAAGCTCATAAAAAACAATTTAGTGCGTATCATAACTACACCTAAAGTAATAATTTCATACATAGCTGTACTTATTTTTATGTCTTGGGGCATTATTTCAAATTTTAAGCATTCTGCAGAACTTCCTATTTCCATAGATAATTTAGCTCTATACTTAAGCGCTGCTACTTTCGCTCTGTTTACTGTTTTATACTATGTCTCTACTAAACAGAATTCGGTTGTATTTAGAATAAGCGAGATCAATTTACTATTTACAGCTCCGGTTGATCCTAAAAAAATCTTGTTTTTTAATCTTGTAAGAAAGATTCCGCCCGCTTTTTTGTCATCTGCATTGATGCTAGTATTTGCTATCCCATTTACTAAAAGGCACTTTGATCCTTCACACACTGAACTCATATTTTTCTTTTTAGGCATTACAATGATATTTTTAATATTAGAACCCTTAAGCTTTTTCTTTTTTGCAATTGGTACGCGTCTTAATAAAAGCACACTATCTCATTCTTTTGCTAAGTTAGCAATTGTGTCAATAAGTGCTCTGGTACTGATATCTGCTTCCCTTTCTATTTACCGCAATGGCCTTTCTTTTGAATCGTTGCTTTTGGGCGTAAATGCTAACTACCTAGATTGGATACCCATTATTGGTTGGGGAAGACATCTTATTCTATCTGTTGCACATGGTGTTTCTACTCAAACTGTAGTCACTTTGGTTGCAATGATTTCTACCTACATCATCCTCATTATCGCTACATACTTCTTAGGTAATGATTATTATGAAGACATCATATCAACTTCTGAACAAAGCGAAAAAATTATTGCAGATGCAAAAGAAGGCGTTTATGATTTTATCCCTACCTTGAGTTTCACAAGACAAAAGGAAATACATATTAGATCCATTGGCAGCTATTCTTTTGCATTCGATTGGAAAAGAAGGCTACTCCTTAGAAAAAAAAGATATAAGTGAATACGTTGGAATAGAAACTGCTCTATGTCTCCTAGTATCTATAGGTGCTTACATTTTTTTTGGATCTAGAGAAGAGGTTTATTTTGTTGCATACCTGCCTGCGCTTTACTTCTATATAAAATTTCTTGTGACAGAACAAAACCACTTAGATAAAGAGCTAAAAATGCACTATTACTATCTAATTCCTGATTCATCAGTTAGAAAGCTTATAGCTATCACAAGAGTCGATATCATCAGATTTTCTGCTAATATTCTTGCTCTAATGCTCCCTTACTCACTTTTACTAGGGATTTTCAAGTTAGAACTGTTGCTTATTCCACCTGTTTCTCTTCTGTTATACTCAGCTTCACTATTATCAAGCTATCTTCTGAACATGTTTTATCCTTCTAAAGATTTTAAGCATCTTACTTTTCTGATCAAACTAATTCAAACAGTTCTTGTACTGCTTCCTTCGATAATTATATCAGTGGTCATTGCATATCAGACTGAATCACTTGCTTTTGTCTTAATTAGCAATATTATTGCTAACGCTGGAATTTGTCTTGTTATTCTAGCCTTTAGTGATTTCTTATTCTCACGACTAGTGCTTAAGAGCTAGTTTATAATTATTAAAAAAGGAATGTATACAATGAACTCTTTTTGTTAGAAAAACAAATCACCTTACAATTCTTTGTTCTTAAATGTTGATAGGGAACATGCATCTCCTGCATTCCAAATATCATCCTAGATTTATCGTCGACCAATAATTTTAACTTGTTACGATATTTCTACTTGCACAACTTGCATTTACATCATATAAAGGCGCTAAGTGTCTTTATATAGACTTATTTTAATTCGGGAGGTGGAACTGGGTTCTTACCCAGTAAAACATATGATTACAGTATCAAATTTAGCTTTACAATTTAGCGATAAAAAACCATTTGAGGATGTCAATCTCAAATTTACGCCTGGCAACTGCTACGGTGTTATTGGTGCAAATGGTGCAGGAAAATCAACATTTCTTCGCATTCTATCTGGAGACATTGATTTATCTCCAGGTGATATTTCTATTACGCCTGGTCAGAGAATGGCAGTTTTAAAGCAAGACCATTATGAGTTTGATAATAACCACGTATTGGAAACTGTTATCATGGGTCATAAAGAACTATTTGATATTATGACTGAAAAAGATGCGCTTTACGCGAAAGAAGATTTTAATTCAGAAGATGGTATTAAAGCGACTGAGCTTGAAGAGATGTTTGCCGAACTTGATGATTGGGACGCAGAAACCAACGCAGAAAAACTGCTTATGCCCCTTAATATTGGCAAAAAACTTCACTCAAAATATATGCACGAACTAACAGGAACTGAAAAAGTCAAAGTGCTTCTTGCACAAGCTTTATTTGGGAACCCTGATATTTTACTGCTTGATGAGCCTACAAATCATTTAGATATTCGCGCTATTTCATGGTTTTGAGAATTTCTAGTTAATTACGAAAAGATGGTTATTGTAGTTTCCCATGACCGCCACTTTTTGAATAAGGTATGTACACACATGGTGGACATAGATTTTGCAAAAGCAAAAATCTTTGTAGGCAATTATGATTTTTGGTACGAATCGAGCCAACTTGCACTTCGCTTAATGAAAGACCAAAATAAGAAACAAGAAGAGAAAATTAAAGGGCTCCAAAATTTTATTGCAAGATTTAGTGCTAATGCCTCTAAGTCAAAGCAAGCTACTGCACGTAAAAAAATGCTAGATAAAATTGATGTCTTTTATATACAGCCTTCATCTAGGAGCTACTCTTTGCCCAAACCAAGACAATATTGAGTACGCCGACATACCACAGTTTGCTCCGGAAAATTTTGCCACGGTGCTTACAAAAAATACTATGAAGAGAAAACAATTTCATAAGGGAATTGCTCAGCTTGCAGAAGAAGGCAGTATTCAAGTATATAAACGACCGAACATAGGTGTAGAGGAACTAATCGTTGGTGCTGTTGGAGCATTACAGTTAGAGGTTCTTGAATACAGAATAAAACACGAATACGGAGTTGACTTAATAATTGAGAGATTGCCTTATAGATATATAAGATGGATTGAAATGGATAATTTCAGCCCTGACAGTTTTTCACTGACTATGGATGCTCTTCTTGTTGAAAACAATAAGAAAGATCCTATACTGCCATCTCAAAATGAGTGGTCTATACGACGAACTGTAGAAGAAAGAAACAAAGGCGTCAAACTTAAAGAAGTATCAATCTAGTAATCGCCCCAAACCACAATTGGTTTGGGGCGAAGTCTTTTTTATACTGATATTCATGTTTCTACCTCATGTCCCACAAAAAGTGCGATAAGGTAAGTTTGACGGCGCAACCACCGTTGAATAATCAGATTGTTCCTTAGAGTGATCGTATGGATTCGAAAGCACATCAAGAAGACTCTCCATAACACTATAATCCTCTTGCTTCACTGCTGCTTCTAATGCTTCTTCTACTCTATGGTTTCGTGGTATTAATGCAGGGTTGTTTTTTCTCATCAACTCATGCGTCGACGATTTTGTTTCCTTTTGTCTCTCTAATCTTGCTTGCCATAATTTCTTCCATTTAGCAAATTCTGTAGTTTTAAACGTAGCGATATCTTTTAGCTCATAAATAGTCAATGAACAGAAAGTATTTGTATAATCTGCCTTGTATTTTTGCATCATGCTTAGGAGTTTTTCAATCATAGACTTATCTTGCTCTTCTTTATTGAATATTCCCAATTTTTTTCTCATCCCATCAATCCAGTAATTATTATACATATCAGTGAACTCTTCAATTGCACTTTGTGCCATTTTAACAGCTTCTGTTTGATTTGCATGCAACAGTGGCAACACAGTTTCGGCAAACCTTGCAAGATTCCATGCCGCTATCTTGGGTTGATTCCCATAAGCATATCGACCATGCTTATCAATAGAACTAAATACAGTCTCTTCATTATAGCTATCCATGAAAGCACATGGTCCATAATCAATTGTTTCTCCACTAATGGCCATGTTGTCAGTGTTCATCACCCCATGAACAAAACCAACAAGTTGCCATTTGGCAATCAGACTAGCTTGTCGCTTAATCACTTCTCTTAGCAGAAAAACATATTTATTTTCGTAACCTTCTACACCTGGAAAGTGCCTTTGCAATGTATAATCAGCCAAAGTACGCAGTTCCTCAACCGTACCCCATTGAGAAACGTACTGAAAAGTGCCTACTCGCAGATGGCTACTAGCTATTCTAGTTAGGACTGCTCCAGGTTGTAGGGTTTCTCTAGTTATTGATTCCCCAGTTGATACTACTGCAAGACTCCGACTACTGGCAATACCAAGAGCGTGCATCGCTTCACTGATGATGTATTCACGAAGCATTGGTCCAAGCGTTGCTCTTCCATCTCCTCCTCGAGAGTATGGTGTTTTACCTGAACCTTTGAGTTGAATATCTAGTCGCTCTCCAAGCGGAGTTTCCTGTTCACCAAGCAATATAGCTCGACCGTCTCCTAACATATTGAAATATCCAAACTGATGTCCTGCATAAGCTTGTGCTAGAGGGAAGGCACCCTCGGGAATTTGGTTGCCAGCAAGTACTGATACACCATCGTCGCTTTTAAGCGCTTCTATGCTTAAACCAAGATCTTTTGATAATGGGTGGTTAAGGATAATCAGTTTCGGCGAACGTACTGGTGTTGGTTTCAAAGAGGAGAAAAATGATTTCGGTAAACGTGAATAACTGTTTTCTAGCTTCCATCCTGCTTCTAATTTTGTTTTTTTATCTTCCATGGTATCTCCTAATACAATATATTTGTAACATAAAGTTACATCTTTTCTTTTGTTATTGAGTTTCTTGTCCGAACGATTGATTGTTAATAATATTCATAGTTCGGATTCATATCTTAAAAGCTTAATAATAAAATCCGGTATAGACACCAGTCAGTTTTTATTTTATTCTATAACTGAATAAGTAGAAAAATGGTCATCTCCTAGGGCGAAGCCTTTAAAGGTTTCTTTAATCCCAACTGATCTTGTGCTTAATCTGCGTTCTTTTGTAAGAGAATATTATAATCTTACAGATGCTAAAACCAAGTATGTAAACAAGCTACACAAGGCTCTTAGGTTGGTTTTTCCTGGTTATATCAAAGTGTTTGCTTCTCTCACAGGAAAAACATCTCTTTTAATTCTTAAGACTTTTAAAACGCCCGACAATATACTAGCTGCACCAAAAGGCGAAGTAATATCACTTATTGCTCTAACTTCACGTAAAGGGCTAAAATATGCTAATGAGAAGTATTCTAAGCTAATAGAATCTGCAAAACTCTCAAAGTCTTTTGGGCACTATTTAGAGTCTGTTTTTGAGCTCATTCAAATGCATATTGAGTTCATTGAAATCTTTAGTAGTAAGATTGATTCTATACTCACTAGCATCAAAGAATATACTCTGAAATTTGAAAAACATACTTTCATTAAACAAATTCACTTGCTCGATTCAATCAAAGGTATTGGCTTTATCCGTCCTTTGTGTTTCAATCGAGTAGGAGGTAATTAATTAATTTAATTACCGTCCTCTCACACCACCAGAGCGTACGGTTCCGTACTCGGCGGTTCATTAAGACAATCTTATTTTCTGATACTGAGAAGATAGACTCTTAAAACCACGCCGAATTAGTTTGTCATTCGTTATGGTTCTATTTAAGACTGGGCTGTTGGACATCCTCCAGTAGCCTTTTCTGGTATTCGCGTATTGCCATGCTCGGCATTTGTCTAGACCTAATTTCTTTAGGTTTTTAAATCTGGTTCTAACCTTCTTCCAAGTTTTCCAAATGCAAGCTCTTAGTCTCCTGCGAATCCACTCGTCTAATTCCTTGAGTCTTGTTTTCATGTCTGCTAGTTTGTAATAGTTTACCCATCCTATTATAACTTCACTTAGTTTCTTAATTCGATAGTCAAAGTGCATACTAACATTTCTGTTTGTAATCCCTTTGATTTTTCTTTTGAATTTCTCCAAGCTACCTTTATGTACTCTGAATCTAATACCACCTCTACTGTAGTAAAAGCTATCCTCTAGGAATTTTCTCTTTGTTGGAGCGTCCACTGCACTCTTCTTTTCATTTACTTTTAGTTTTAGTTTTCTCTCAAGAAATTTAGTTATGCTCTTTAGTACACGTTCCCCTGCTCTTCTACTTTTGAGGTAGATATTACAACCATCCGCGTACCTTACATATTTATGCCCTCGTTTCTCAAGTTCTTTATCTAAACCGTCCAAAAGTATGTTACTAAGAAGTGGACTTATTGGTCCGCCTTGGACTGTTCCTTCTTCACTTTTAACTACTATCCCGTTTTGCATGATACCCGAGTAAAGATATAGTCGTATAAGTTTTAATACTCGCTTATCTCTTACTCTTTTAGCAATCCTGTTCATAAGGATGTCGTGATTTACACGGTCAAAGAATTTTTCTAAGTCTATATCAACCACTATTTTGTAGCCGCTTTCTATGAATTCTTTGGATTTCTTAAGTGCCATATGACAACTTCTCTTCGGTCTAAATCCAAAGCTATTCTCTGAAAATATTGGCTCAAATATTCCATTTAATTCTCTAGTAATCGCTTGTTGTATCATCCTGTCAATAACTGTAGGGATTCCTAATAGTCTTATTCCACCATCAGGTTTTGGTATTTCGATTCTTCGTACTGGTTTAGGTTTATACGTTCCATTTAACAGACTTTCTATTAGATTAGTAGCATGGCTTTTCAAATAAGGTAGTAGTTCTTCTACTTTCATTTTGTCTACTCCATGGCTACCTCTATTTCTTTTTACTTGCTTGTATGCTTCATAGAGATTTCTCCTCGCTACGATTCTCTCAAGTAAAAATTCAGTATCGATTTTTGATTTGGCTTTCTTTTTGGATAATGCCACCGAATCACTAAACACTTCTTGTTTATTTCGAGTATCCAACTCTATTTTACCAAGACAGCCTTCGTATGAAGTTTTCTGTTTTCTTTCCATGTTCGTTGAATTATTCAAATCTACTAACCTCCTTAATGTTCAGTCCTTCCTAGGAGATATTAAATCCTCCTAGTAGTATGATTTCGGCTGACTTCTGATGATTCAGCTATGCATCACTGCATAGGTTGTTATATAGAATTATCATCCCTACAACGTATCCATTAGATCTCCCCGGGTAAGACTGCAATCTTTCTTTCCACATATCTGCCACATTTACTCCTATAGCTTTTCGTGTGACTGGACTTCGTTTTGACTCGCAAACTCATCCAACCATAGTAGCCTCAAATGTGATTCGTGTACCTCAGACCGGAAATTTGCTCATCAAGCTTCCTTCAGATTCGCAGTCGCCCACGACACCCTTGCTCTTGGCTAGCGCTTACGTCACCTTCAGCGTTCAGGACTTTCACCCTATAGATTGCACCCATGCCAGGCACACGAGTTAAGACTCCCACTTCTTTAAGTGGGAACTATCAATCAGGTGGGGTAGAATCCCATCTGATTCCCCGATGTTCAGCGTAGCTTGACGAGTTCACTTCCGCTGTTACACTAATGTGCGAGATTAGTGATTTTTCAGCCTTTATGAAGCCTAAACAGTTGTATGCTTACTTTGGTCTTGACCCAGCTGTAAAAGAATCTGGCAAGTTTAAATGCACTAAGGTTTCCATGTCTAAACGTGGTTCTAGACTGGCTAGGAGAGTTCTTTTCATAGTCGCTTTAGCTTCTGTTAGAGGCTCTAAAACCGGTACTCCTAACAATCCTGTGCTAAAAACAAAAAGAAGCTGTCTAAGCCTAAAATGGTTGCTCTCGACGCTGTTATGAACAAGATTTGCAACATAATTTTTGCTGTACTTAGAGACAATAAACCTTTTGTTCTTAGGAGTCCAGATGAACATTATAAAAAACATAGTTCTATGCTAACTTTAGTCGCTTGATTTTGAATCAATCTATACATTCGTATATTGCTAATGTTCGGGTTTGGAGTTGGCTTGTTTGCTGTGTTTTTTTATCAAAGAATTTTCTTTATATTTTTTTGTTTTTTCTATTGACTTTTACTAGCTAGTCTTTTATCTTTATGATATCTGAATAATGCATAGATTGCTATAACAAAGTCTATCACAGGGTTGAAAAGTTGAATTGAGCTAGAATCAAATAAATATTAAGACCAATTCAACTTTTCAACCCTGACCCCATACACCCATACACATAATGACTCGTATTTTATATCTCTTTCCTCCAAAAGTTTGGAGTCATAATAACAAGAATCGTAAATAATTCAAGTCGCCCTAGTAGCATCAATAAAGATAGCAACAGTTTGCTAGGGACACTAAAAAAGCTATAATTTCTGGTTGCGCCTACCAAGTCAAACCCTGGTCCAATATTTCCTAATGTTGCTGCAACTGAACTTGCTGCGCTTACAAGACCTATGCCTTCTAAAGATATTAGAAGTGTTCCAATAATAAATATCAAAATATATAAGAAAAAAAAGCTTGTAACGCTTGCAACCACATCAGTAGAAACTAATTTCTTTTGTATTCTTACAGGAATTAGCGCTCTCGGTCTAATTATTTTATCGAATTCGCGTTTCACAAGTTTGAGCAGGATTAATATCCTAATATTCTTTATGGCTCCTCCAGTAGAGCCAGCGCATCCCCCTATAAACATAAGAGTGAATAGAATTCCTTTACTAAAAGTTGGCCATTGGTCAAAATCTGCCGTAGTATAACCTGTCGTGGTAATAATTGAACCTATTTGGAAAATTGAGTATCTTAGCGTTTCTCCAATAGTTTTATAAATCTCTCCGTATAGGTTAATTGAAATCAACCCAAAAGCTATCAGAATTATCGTTAAGTATAACCTTAGTTCAGCATTCTTATATATATTTTTCCATCTTCCTTTATAGAGTCCATAATACAATGAGAAATTAACTCCAGAAGCAATCATAAAAAAAGTAATTACCATTTCTATATAAAGACTATTAAATGCGCCTATGCTTTCGTTCCTAGTTGAAAACCCTCCCGTTCCTACTGTTCCAAAAGTATGAATAAAGGCCTCATACAAGCTCATTCCACCGAAAAACAACAAGGTTACTTGAGCAATTGTAATCCCCAAGTAAGCAGTATACAATATTTTTGCAGTATCTCGCATTCTAGGCGCTAATTTATCGGCTTCAGGTCCTGGACTTTCAGCTTTAAATATTTGTACTCCCCCCACACCAATTAAAGGAAGGATAGCTAATGTTAAAACTAATATTCCCATACCACCTAACCAATGTGTTAGCGATCTCCAAAATAATATTCCTCTAGGTAAAGTTTCAATTTCAGTTAATATTGTGGCTCCAGTTGTAGTTAAACCTGAAACACTCTCGAAAAAAGCATCAACATATGAAGGAATACTTCCTGATATAACGAAAGGAAGGGCTCCAAATGCTGAAAACAACAGCCATCCTCCCCCCACAATTAATAAGGCTTCTTTACCTCTAATTTTTTTTGATTTTGGCTTTACTAGCGACATTGGAACGCTAAATGATAATATAATCATAATTGTCGCAATGAACGCTGTATAGTCGCTTTCGCCATAGTAAATCGATATACCCACAGATGGGATTAACGCAACTATATTGAATAATAGAAGATTACCTAATATCTTTATAACTACGCCATAGTTCATCAAGTAATCCTCCTTTTGATTTGTAAAATAATTTTTCTACAGTTGCAATTTCTGATTCAGTACAAAATACCACCACACGATCTCCCTCACAAATTACAGACTCCCCACTAGGAATAGTCACTTTATCTTCATGCACAATAGCTCCAATAATAATCCCCTTAGGAAAAGCAAGATCCGCTATTTTTCTATTAGTAATTTTCGTCTTCTTGTCGATTATTGCTTCTACGACTTCTGCTTGCCCATCTAAAAGAATAGATAGCGCCTCAATTCTACCGCCTTGAATAAATCTAAGAATTTCTGCAACTGTTATGAGTACAGGGTTTACCGCTACATCTATTCCTAATCTCTCTATAATTGGTATGTAACTTGGTCTGCTAACCTTAGCAATTGCCTTCTTTACCCCATACTGCTTTCCAAGTAAAGCAAGCAACAAATTATCTTCATCAAACCCTGTAACAGTTATCAGTGCGTCCATTTCACTAACATTTTCTGACTCTAATAAATTTATATCTGTCCCGTCGCCGTGAATTACTACTGCATTTTCCAGTTGCTCTGCTAGGTACATACACCTATTCTTGCTTCTCTCAATTATTTTTACATTACTTCTATAAGAAGACAGTTTGTCTGCAAGGTAAAATCCAGCTTTACCACCACCTAAAATCATTACTCTTTTAATGGCTTTTTTACTTCGTTTTTTCTCATAAGTATCACAATATTCATTGATACTCTCTTTACTACCAATCATATACACAATATCTGAAGAAATTAATTCTGTGTCTCCATGAGGTATAATAACTTTGCCTTCCCTTAAAATTGCAGCTATCAAAATAGATCCCGAGATATTCAAGTCTTTTAGTTTTTTCCCTGACATTCCCTCAATTTTTTCAACTTTAAAATCAGCCATTTTAACAAAACCTTTTGCAAATTCTTCTATGTGCATAATGTTATCTTGCGGCAAATATTTCATTATTTTTTTAGCCATCAGTAAATCTGGGTTAACAATAAAATCTATATTCATGTTTTCTTTAATAAACGAAATCTGCGCTGAATATTCAGGATTTCTCACTCGTGCGACCACTTTCTTGCATCCAAGTTTTTTCGCCATCGTAGCAATTAAAATATTTGTCTCGTCGCTACTTGTTACAGCAATAACAAAATCAGCGCTCTTTACTGCTAGGTCGTTCATTGTTTCAAGTTTAGCGCCATTCGCTTTCAGCGTGAGTACATCCAATTTTTGATTGATTTTCTCCAACGCTGTTTCACTAGTATCTACTATTGCAACATAATTTTCTTTTTGCGAAAGCAATTCCGCTAATTTAGAACCTAATTTCCCTGCCCCATATATAATGATTTTCATTTTTACCACCTCGTATTCGCTTAACTAATCCTATGCCTTCTATAATACATCATCCTTCAAACTAATTCAACACAAAAAAGAATAGTGTCAGAGTAATGTTCTCCAGTACTATTCTCGTTTATTCTTTGTATATGTACTTAAATTATCCTGCTACTATTTAGAAAGCATATCCACAAATTTTTTGACAAGTTCAGGGTCAAATTGCGTTCCTGAATTTCTTTTCAACTCTTCAATTGCATCCACTTTACTAATTGGCTCCTTATACAATGCACCATATGTCATAATCTCGTAGGCATCCATGATAGAGAAAATTCTGGCTAGAAATAGTATGTCGGTCCCTTTTACTTCCCTTGGATATCCAGTACCATCCCATCTCTCGTGATGTTCTAAAATAACTTCTGCTATTTCTTCATCACCTATTGTAGATAAAATAATTCTATATCCCACTTCACAATGTCTTATAATATTTCCCCATTCTTCTTCGGTAAGCATACTAGGTTTAAGCAAAATGTTGTAAGGGACTTGTACTTTCCCAATGTCATGATACTTAGCACTTGCTATTAATTGTTCTTCTTGCCTATTTGATAGGTTTAAGTACTTTCCGAACCTGCTTGCCATATTCATTAATCTCTCTATATGCTCTTTTTCCCCTTTATACAATAATTCTAACCTTCTATTTAAAGATTCCAAAACACTTATTTTAACTTTTTTGCCTTCAGACAGCTTCTTTCGGTACATTCTATCTTCGGCTTCTCTAAACAAACAGCAAACATCTCTATTCATATTTACCCTAGTAGCTGAGCCAAGTGCAATCGATAACTGAAATGGTTCTTTAGGCGTGTCCTGAGAGAGTGCCTTAGCTCTGTTAATTACCTCTTTTGCATCATTTTCTGACGTATTAGGTAGTAGAATTACAAATTCGTCTCCGCCCCACCTTGCTAACATGTCTTCTTGCCTACAGGCATTTTTAAGCACTTGTGCAGCTCTAATTAATAACAAATCGCCCTGTTCATGTCCAAAAGCATCATTAATCAGCTTTAATGCGTTAACATCTCCCATTATAATACTTAAAGGTAGCTGTCTTTCTGTATCTAGTCTCTTTAACTCTTCTTCAAAAAAAGCTCTATTATATAACCCTGTTAGTTTATCGTGGAAACTCAGATATCTAATTAGCTTTTCATCTGCTTTTCTTTCATTTATATCTCTCGCATTAATAATAAACCCTTGAAATTCACCACTTTTATCAAATAATGGTCTATAAATAATTTCAACCCAAAGAATATCACCGTTCTTTTTGACAGTTCTAAGCTCAAAACGTCCTGGTTTCCTCTCCAAGTACGCTTCTTCAAATTTCTTCTCGACAATCTCCACTTCGTCTTTATATACAAAATTCATCAAAGATTCCCCGCAAACATCTTCAGAAGAGTAGCCCATTTCTTTCTCCATAGAGGGGGTAACAAAAGTCACATCTCCGTTTTTATCTACCCACATAATTACATCAATCATATTTTCGATTATTTGTTTGTAGGAAAAAACATTGCGTTGGACATCTTTTCCCATACACAAATCAATTTTATGTTGTTTTTTCTCTTTCATGATATCACCCTTCTCAAAAAAAATGTTGTTTAAAGGTGTTCTGCAATCAAAAGAGCTCTCAATGCAATACTATCTATATACCCATTCTCAATAAATATTACCACAAAATTTTAAGAGGCAAAATATTTTGTTTGTTCCCACTATACTTTTCTACTAATAATTTTCTTGAATCTCGCAACAGAAGTATTTACAACCAATTCTTCTGGCATTTCTAAGCTATCGACCATTTCACTAGCTAACTCAAACCGGCCAATATCATACATAAAATGAGCGTCGCTTCCTAATGCTACTGCCACTTCTTGTTTCTTGCATTCCTTTAATATTGCATAGCAAACTTCTTTACTCCCTTTTCGAAAACTTCCTGGTTTAAGGGAACTATTGTTTATTTCTATTAATATATTTGTTTCTTTTGCAATTCTTACTATTTGCACAATATCTATTGGAAAATTTGGGTTTCCTGGGTGTCCAATCATATTTACAAATGGGTTGCTCATTACTTTTGTTAGTGCTCTAGTATTTTCTTCTTTAGTACCTGAAGCCATACAAGGTCTATGAAAACTTGCAATAACAAAATCTAGTTGCTCAAGTGTGTTTTGTGCAAGATCTAAGTTGCCCTCTAAATCTAAAATGTTGACTTCTGCTCCCTTAAGTACCTCTACTCCATTAATTTCGCGAGGCAAAACTCTTAGATTTTGAAAATAGATTTCGTTTGCACCACCTGGCATTGCAGGTCCGTGTTCCGTTAACGCTATTAGTTTATAATTTATCTCCCTTGCTTAATTCGCCATTTCATATATTGTACTATAGGCATGTCCACTTGCAATTGTATGACAATGTGTATCTAGTATATATTTCACAAAGACTCCTCCAATTTTAGTAGCTTTTATCGTTTCGTACATTATATCAAAATAATTATCAAATACAAGCCACGAACGGTTAACAATCAGTACTTATTTAGACAAAAAAACGAGAGGATATCCCTCTCGAAAATTGTTATTATACGTATCTATTTATCAATAACTAAAACAAGCACCTTCCCCCAAACAACACTGCTAGTAACAGGAAGAAGAATAACAAACTATCTCCTGAATCGCAGAACAATCCACATTGGCAGAATATAATTACTAGTATCAGGAAAAAGAATAACAAAACACTGTTATCACCACATAAACAACTTAACAAACCCGAGCTTTTTCCACAATCACCCATTTTGGCACCTCCCATATTGTTTTATTTTTAGTTCTCACTACATGTTATGAAAAACTACAAATATTGTGTTTATTTCAGCATTTTTAAACTTCTATTTCACAATATATTGACAATACTAACGAACATTTATATTATTAAAGCATATCTTAAATATATATGTTTCTTTTAGGGTGGATTCAGACAAATATTAATTGCAGATAAGGTGGTTAACATGAAAAAAATTATTATACAAAAATTTGGAGGAACGTCTCTGTCGGCAGAAGAACGGCGTAAAGAAGTTGTACTCAAAATTTTAAAAGCAAAAAATAAATCAAAGCTAATAGTAGTCGTTGTTTCAGCAATGGGCAGAAATGGAGACCCATATGCTACTGATACTTTGAAAAATTTGATATTAGAAAAACAAAAAAATTGCAGTTTGAACAACATAGATTTAATAATGTCTTGTGGCGAAATTATTTCAGCAACTGTTTTAGCTTCAATGCTAGAATCAGCTTCACAGTCTGTCACAGTTCTCACTGGCTTTCAAGCTGGAATATTAACAAATGATAACTTTAGCAATTCAGAGATAATATCAATCGACGAGGAAAAAATTAAATCGCATTTATTGAAGGAGGAAATTGTTATTGTTTGCGGATTTCAAGGCGTTACAAAAAAAGGTGAAGTAACAACACTTGGCAGAGGCGGAAGCGACACTACCGCAGCCGCTTTAGGCGTTGCGCTGAACGCTGAATACGTAGAAATTTTCACTGATGTTGATGGAATAATGACTGCCGACCCAAACATAGTTAAATCAGCCAAAATAATTGAAGAACTCAATTACAACGAAGTTTATCAAATGGCAGACACAGGCGCAAAAGTAATACATCCAAAAGCTGTAGAAATCGCACAAAAAGGGAACCTATTAATAAAAATCAAAAACACCATGTCTTCTCACCCAGGCACTTATATCTCTGCAAATACCGTAATTAGCTCAAAGCCATATACAACCGAAATAGCTGATGCACTACTTACAGCTATTTCTCATAAAGACAATATTTCACAAATCACTATCACTATGGATGAAAATGACGAAAGAGAAAGTCTTTTATTTTCTGCTTTGGCAAATGCAAACATTAGTCTCGACATGATAACTTTATTCGTTAAAAAGAAGATTTTTACAATAGATGAGAATCAAGTAAATCTCCTAAAAGACACACTTTCAAACTTAAACGTGCAATATGAAATTGTGAATAATTGTAGCAAAGTCACTATAATAGGAAATAAAATTACTGGTATCCCAGGTGTTATGGCTAGAATTCTAAGCGCTTTTTCAAAGAATAATATTCAAGTATTACAAACTTCTGATTCGCATTCTACCATCTCTTGCTTGGTGCAAAGAAAAAACTCCAAACTTGCTGTTAATGTGCTTCATGATGCTTTTGGTTTGAATTTATAATTTGTGTCCAACAGAACAACAACCCCAAGTCGTTCAATACTCAGTTGCAATTTGCCTTCATCTACTACGAAGCTCGCCACATCATAGGTGGCGCTCTTCATTTTTTCTACAGAGTAATTTGAAACATCTACCTCAATTTCATAGTCTTTTTCTTTGTTTCTGTTTACTGCAACAATAGCTAACTGATTCTTTTTGTCCTCATTAAATACATCCTTACTTCCCATAATCTCTCTTGCGTACACAACTACATCGCCTTCTGCATACAATATTTCCCAAACACCAAAAATGAATACGTCATTTTCTTTTCTCATTCTAATCGTCTTTTTATGCCATTCTAAAAGGTCTTTATCCACATTTCCCCAAGGGAAAGCACCTCTATTCCATGGATCTTCATATCCTTCCATGCCAACTTCATCCCCATAATAGATACTGGGAACCCCTGGCAAGGTCATCTGCATTGCTACTGCTAGTTTCATTCTGTCAATTGCTAAATGTCTTTTCTCATCTGATAAAATGTATTTTGTTTTTTTCATTACAGACAAATCTTTGCTTTTAGGTGCTTCTCCAAGCAAGGTCAAAATTCTTACCCTATCATGACTTCCAATCAAGTTCATTGCGCCATAAAAAAACTGTTTTGGATAGTTCTCTTTTAAGCTCATTAATTGCGCTCTAAAATCTTGTGCATTGATTTTACCGACAAGAAAATCAATTATAGCAGCTCTAAATGGATAGTTCATAACTGAGTCAAGCTCACCACCCATCGCGTATCCCCTCATATTCCCATAGCTCATTTTATTTGAAGCATCTTCCCACACTTCACCTATAAGCACTGACTCATTATCTAGCTCCTTCATTTCATTCCATATTGCCTTTACAAATTTTTCAGGCAGCTCATCTACTACGTCTAGTCTCCAGCCTTTCGCTCCAAGTCGCATCCATTTTTTTATAATGCTGTCTTGCCCATGGATGATAAAATTTTTATAATCCTCATTATCTTCATTCACATTTGGTAAATCGTCTACGCCCCACCAACATTCATATTCGCTAGGATGGCTCTTAAAATTGTACCAGTCATAATATTTTGAGTCTTTTGACTGATAAGCTCCTAACTCATCATAAGTGTTTTCTCTATTGAAGTAAATACTATCACATCCTGTATGGTTGAAAACACCATCTAGTATGATATTTATTCCCTTCTCGCTTGCTAGTTTGCATAGCTCTTTAAACGTATCGTTGTCTCCTAGCATAGAATCAATTTTTTTGTAATCTGCCGTATCATATCTGTGATTGCTTCTTGCTTCAAATATTGGGTTTAAGTAGATAGCGTTGATGCCTAAATCCTTTAAATAATCAAGCTTTTTAATTATTCCAAGCAAATTTCCACCGAAAAATTCCCACCTTACTATTTTCCCGTCTTCATCCTTGATATATAAAGGTTTATCTCCCCAATTAGCATAAATAAAGCTATTCTTTTTAGGATTTAATACCACGCCATCTTCATTCCCATTATAAAACCTATCAGGAAATATTTGATAAATCACTGCCTCCTTAAACCAATTAGGAGTCTTGAGCTTTTCATTATATACTGTAATTTGATATGGTATTGCATTAATTTGATATGTTTTCCCTACCCCTCCTAGTTTTTGTTCGTTGTTTCCATAAAAGCACATACCATCTTCCTCTTCAATCATAAAATAATACCACATTAAGCCACACTCATCAGGAGTGCCTATCTCAATAAAATAAGTATGCAAAAGCCCTTCTTTTTTTTCTGCAGTCATTTCGATTTTTTTGACATTCTTCCCATCTCTCCATAATATCAAGTTAACTGCTACAAGTTGTTTCTCTGAGCGCAACTTAAATCTTAGTTTGATTCGACTATTTATTTTTGTTGCCCCGAACGGTTTCCTAAAATACTCATCATGCGAATTGTGCATATGAACGTTAGACAAAATACTCTCTCCTTTCAATTTTGGACACAAGGGGACACAAGGGAACGGTTCTTTTGTGTCCATCCTGTGTGTATTTTATATTTCATTTTAACTTCCCAAAGTCGTGTTTGTCCAACCTCCATATTTTCTCGCTATAATCTCTTATCGTTCTGTCGCTTGAAAAAACACCTGACATAGCTATATTCAGTATAGATTTTTTCCACCACTCGCTTGGCTTTTCATACAACTCTCCAACTCGTGCCTGCGTGACATAATATGACTCAAAGTCTTTAAGCACGAAATATGGGTCTGCCATACCACCATGCCCATAAAGTAGCCCATCATGAAGACCTCTAAACAATTCAGTATTGTCTCCCGTATAAAATCCATTTACCAACTGCTCTACGACTCTTTTTATTTCTTGTTGTCTTCCATAAATTTCAAGAGGTCTATAATGTCCACCCTTGTAATAGGCGTCTGTTTCTTCTGCGGTCAGTCCAAAAATGAAAATATTGTCGTCTCCTACAGCTTCCTTAATTTCCACATTAGCTCCGTCCAAGGTTCCTACAGTTATCGCACCATTCATCATAAACTTCATATTCCCAGTTCCTGATGCTTCCTTCCCTGCAGTCGATATTTGCTCACTAACATCTGTAGCAGGAATAATTTTTTCTGCAAGCGAAACCTTATAATTTTCAATAAAAGCAACTTTAAGCTTGTCTTTGATAGTTTTGTCATTGTTTATTTTGTCGCCAACAGTATGGATTAATTTTATTATCATTTTCGCGTTATGGTAGCCAGGTGCCGCCTTCGCGCCAAAAATAAACGTTCTAGGATGCATTGGAAAATCTGGATTCTCTTTAAGTTTATTATACAAATACATGATATGGAGCACATTCATAAACTGTCTTTTATATTCATGTAACCTTTTAATCTGAACATCAAAAATAGATTTTGGATCGACTTTAATAGCATTCCTTTCAAATATATACTTCGCTAGTGCATTCTTTTTATGCTCCCTAAGCTTTCTTAGTTCGTCTTGTACGTTGCTATCTTCAGAAAACCTTGCAAATTTTTTAAGCTGAGATGCATCAACGATCCATCCATCTCCTATATTCTCTGTCAAAAGTTTCGCAAGTCTTTTATTTGCTTTTAGTAAAAACCGTCTGTGATCTACACCATTAGTTATACTAACAAACTTATTAGGATACAGTTCATAGAAATCCTTGAAAACATCATCCTTCAGTATTTGCGTATGTAGAGCAGCTACTCCATTTACTGAGAACGCCCCCACTATACATAGATTAGCCATCCTTACCTCGCCATTCGATATTATAGCCATTTCCGAAATTTTATCCCATTCCCCAGGATATTTCTCCCACAAAGTCCCGCAGAATCTTTCGTTTATCTCATTAATAATATCATAAATTCTTGGCAATAACTTCTGCACCAGTTCAATAGGCCATTTTTCGAGTGCCTCTTGCAAAACAGTATGATTAGTATATGCAAAAGTATTTCTAGTAATTTCCCATGCTAGGTCCCAGCTAAGACCCTCTTGATCTATTAGTATTCTCATTAGCTCTGGTATCCCTAATGCTGGGTGAGTATCATTAATATGGATTACATATTTCTTTGCGAAATCCTCAATTTGAGCATTTGTCTTTTTGTATTTTCTAACAATGCTCTTAATACTAGCTGCTACAAAAAAATACTGTTGCTTAAGTCTTAATGATTTTCCTTCTTCATGATTATCTTCTGGATATAATACTTTTGATATGGATTCAGCTAGTTCTTTTTCTGCAATTGCATCTACATATTGTCCTTGTCCAAACAAAGCCATATCCATTGGTCTAACCGCTCTTGCTCCCCATAACCTCAGAGTATTTACCACTGGGGTCTTATATCCTGTAATCGCCATATCATATGGAATTGCCTTTACAGTATGACAATTTCTTTGAATGTATTTCTCCGCACCGTTAATCATTTGCTTTTCTACTGTTCCTCCAAAGTAAATTATTTCAGGTTCTTCGTGCTTTGCAACTTCCCACACATTCCCGTCTTCTAACCATGGATCTGGCACTTCAATTTGGTATCCATCAATGATTTTTTGCTCAAATAAACCGTATTCATAACGAATACCGTTACCATGGCCTGGTAATCCTAGTGAAGATATTGAATCCAGAAAACACGCAGCTAATCTCCCTAAACCACCATTCCCTAGCCCTGCATTTGGCTCAATGTCTCTAACTTGAGTTAAGTTTATTCCTAACTCTTTGCAAGCTTCAAAAAACTCTATCTCTTCAGACATATTTACTAGGTTCTTTCCAAGCATTCTCCCCACCAAAAATTCCATTGACAAATAATATAACGTTCTTCCGTTCTCGTCTGTTGCCATTTCTTTCGAGTATGCCCATTTTTTCATCATGTCATCTCTTAAAGTCATGGCAACTGCCTTATAGATCTGCCCTTTTGATGCCGTTTTCAATGTTCTACCAAACATGTTTTGTAACTTTAATACAATTGCATCTTTAACTTCTTCCTTGCTTCTCTTTTCAAACACAGAATTACTCACTTAAAAGCCTCCTTTTGTTAAACTCATATATTATCGTCTACACCACTTCGCTTGCATCAAATTATCGTACAAGTTGATATATTCCCCCGCTGAACTTCTCCAACTATTGTCGCACCTCATTGCATTTTGCACAATTCTATTCCACTCTTTCTTCGTTTTGTATAATCTTACTGCTCTCTTTATTGTAAACAGCATATCATGTGCATTGTAATCAATAAAGCTAAATCCATTTCCTTTACCAGTAAACTCATTATATGATGAGATTGTATCCTTTAACCCCCCCGTTTCTCTCACAATTGGCAAACTGCCATACCGAAGTGCAATCATTTGTCCTAATCCGCATGGCTCAAACAGTGAAGGCATTAAAAACATATCCGAAGAAGCATATATTTTGTGTGCTAGTTCATCATTAAACATAATGTTACTAGATATTTTACCTTTATAACTCTTTTCTGCTTCCCTAAAAAAATCTTCGTATTTTCTTTCCCCAGTTCCTAACACAACCAATTGAACCCCAAGGTTCATTATTTCATCTAAAATACATAGAATCAAATCCAACCCTTTTTGAGGAACCAACCTTGAAATAATTGCAATTAAAGGCATATCTCGATTTACTTGTAGCCCTAACTCTTCTTGGAGCATGGTCTTATTTCGCAATTTTGTTTTGATATCTCTCGCATTATATTTCACGATATAACCATCAGTTCTTGGATTATACTTATCTTCATCTATACCATTTAAAATACCGTACAAATCTTTTCTTTTTTCTTTTATCAGTCCATCTAAATGCTCACCAAAATACGGTGTTTGAATTTCTTCTGAATAAGTTTTGCTTACAGTTGTAACGGCATTTGAATACACTATCCCTCCTTTCATAAAAGATATCACGTCGTAAAATTTTAGTTTGTCTTCAGCATAATAGTTTTCACTGAGACCTAAGAGATTTCCTAAAATCTCTTTCGAAAACAACCCTTGATATTTTAAATTATGTATGGTATACACTGTTTTAATGTTTCTATAAAATTTGTTTTCCTTGTATTGGGCATCTAACAACACGCTAACCATACCCGTATGCCAGTCATGACAATGGATTACGTTAGGCTTAAAGCCTATAGCTGGTAATAGTTCAAGTACTGCTCTACTAAAAAAAGCATACCTTTCTGCTTCATCAAAATGTCCATAAAGGCTGTCTCTATAAAAATAGTATTCATTGTCAACAAGGTAGAAATTTACCCCTTTATATTCAAGCTTCTCTATTCCACAATATTGATTTCTCCAACCAACTTTTACACTGATATTTTTCAGTTTTTCTGTTTCGTTTCTATAATGTTCGGGTATAGCTGAATACTTCGGAATAACCACTCGTACATCAATATCTTTACCTTTTAGTGCTACTGGCAAAGAACCGATAACATCGCCTAATCCCCCACTTTTAGCAAAGGGGTATGCTTCAGACGCAACTATCAAAATTTTCATGTTTTCCCCCTATATCCTAGAATTTTTTTCTACTACCACTGGGTAATGCTTATCACCTCTTAATTGTTTGCCCGCAAATACTTTAGCTTGTTTGTCTAATATTGCACACCTTAAAGATGCACCTTCTCCAACTATTCCTTTTTGCATGATGATACTATTTCTCACAATAGCGCCTTTAGCCACTCTTACACCTCTAAATAGCACGGAATTTTCTACCATCCCCTCTATAATACAACCGTTGGCAACTATTGAATTTTTAACTTTCGATTCTTTTGTATATTTAGTCGGTGGTTCGTCTCTTACTTTCGTATATATTAGCCCATTCTTAAAAAACAACTCGTTCCAAATATCTGGTTCAAGCAAATCCATATTGTGATTAAAGAAATTTCTAATTGAGTTTATCTTGGCATAATAGCCAATCCATCCAAATCCCATTATTTTATACTTGCTAATGTTTTTTACAAATCCATCCATTTCTAAGCTCTTAAGCCCTCTCGCATGACAATTTTCAATAATTTCAACTAACGTTTTTTTATTCAGTATGTATATTCCTAAAGCCTCTTTGTTACTAAAAGCGTTTTCTGTGTCAATTGCCATATCAGTCATTTGCTCATTGTCGCCCGTTTCAATTAATGTGCATTTTTCTGAATATTTTTTGTTGCGTAAAGTATAGAGCACAGTAATTTCAGCATTGCTACTTCTATGAAATTCTACAGATTCTACAAGATTTATATTACATACAATATCATTATCATATATTATTACATATTCTTGCCTACTTCTTTTAATGTAATCTAAATGCTCATAATAAGTTCCTATGTCGCCATCTTCTGTGTTAGGATAATCAGATAATCTCATAGGGGGTAAAATAAATAGACCTGCCCTCTTACTTACTAAGTCCCACTCCTCGCCAGCTCTGACATGATCTATAAGTGACCTATTCTTGCTCTGTGTCAATATTCCAATGTTTTTCACCCCAGAATTTGACATGTTCGATAGTGCAAAATCAACTACTCTGTACCTTCCACCAATGGGTACAGATAATAGGGATCTATTAAGGGTCAGTTCCTTCAAACTGCTTTTATGTGCTGTATCATTTATTATTGACATAACGTCTTTCATATTCTCCACCTCATTTCTTCCTATTTCCTCAATGGTACACAGTTAAACTCGTTGCAATTATCTAGACTTAATACTGTCCCACTTTCAATTACTGTGCCACTTGGGACTACGACTGAACCCGTTATTACTGTAATTTGATTGTCCTCACCACTTTTGCCAATGACGCACCCATCTTCAATAATAGTCTCTTGCCCAATTATGCTTTTTTGAATATTTACATTGTGACCAATTTTTACGTTAGCATGGACAACTGAATCAAGTATTTTTGAATTACTATTTACGATAACACCTGGAAAAAGAACCGATCTTTCAATTTCCCCGAATAGTTGACAGCCTTCATCTATCAATGCATCCCTAACAACTGCTTGTGAAGCAACATATTGCGCTGGTTTTGTAGGATTTACTGAGTAGATTCTCCACAAATCATCATACAAGTCAAGCTTGGGATTCTCTTCTAACAAATCCATATTTGCTCTCCACAAACTATCTACCGTCCCAACGTCCTTCCAATACCCTTTAAAAGGATATGCCCACAATTGTTTTTTTTCACATAACATTGCAGGAATAATATTTATTCCAAAATCATGCTGTGAATGCGCTTCGTGTTCGTCGGTCAGTAATTGTTCCTTTAAGATTTCCCATTTGAATATATATACGCCCATCGAAGCTAAGTTGTTTTGGGGATTTTGAGGTTTTTCGTCAAACTCTTCAATATATCCTTCATCATTAGTATTCATTATTCCGAATCTGGAGGCTTCCTCCCACGGAACTTCAATTACAGCAATGGTGAGATCGGCATTTTTCTCTTTATGAAAACCTAGCATTTGCGAGTAATCCATTTTGTAAATATGATCACCCGACACTATTAAAACATTTTCTGGATTATATTGCTCAATGAACTCAATATTCTGAAATACTGCATTCGCTGTTCCTTTATACCATTCTCCACCGTCTTCTCTTACATATGGTGGTAGGACAGTGACCCCTCCATTTCTTCTGTTTAAATCCCAGTGACTTCCTACACCAATGTACGAATTAAGTACTAATGGTTTGTACTGCGTCATAACTCCTACGGTGTCAATGCCTGAATGTGAGCAATTGCTTAGGGTAAAATCTATGATTCGATATTTACCACCAAATGGAACAGCTGGTTTAGCAAGTTTTTTTGTTATCACACCAAGCCTACTCCCTTGCCCACCTGCTAAAAGCATTGCAATGCATTCTTTTTTCTTCATTCGCGCTCCTCCTTTTTCCTAAATCTCGCTTTTAAAATTACAATTCATGTTTTAGATGATACAAAAACAAGCTGGTATCACCTCGTCCGCATAGTGATACAAAGGCTTCATTGTCATTGGAAATGCCAATTAACGTAATTTTATGTATATTGTTGAAAGCGGGGGTATAGCAATCAAAATCGAGTTTGGTTGATTATTCCATTTTTTTTCATTCGAATAAATAATCCCTTCATTACATACTCCCGAACCACCAAATTTTTTATTATCACTATTAAATACTTCTTTGTATTCCTCTAACCTTGGCACTCCGACTCTATACTCATAGCGAACTTCAGGCGTGAAATTTACAATTACAACTGTAAATTCTGTAGCGTTCCTATTGTACCTAATAAAAGATATTATACTATCTTTAAAATTATTAGGGTCAATCCATTCAAACCCTGAATTACTACAATCTCTCTCCCAAAAACATTTCTCCTGCTTGTAAAACACATTTAGTTCTCTCACATACGAATGTAGTCGTCTATGTTCTTCGAATTCAAAAAGTAGCCAGTCAAGCTGTTCATAATATTTCCATTCAACAAACTGTCCAAACTCGCCTCCCATAAACAATAATTTTTTGCCTGGCTGCGCCATCATATAGGCGTAAAATGCTCTTAAATTTGCAAACTTTCTCCAATAGTCGCCTGGCATTTTACTTATTAATGATTTCTTCCCATGAACAACTTCATCATGTGACATTGGCAAAATAAAGTCCTCTGAAAATGCATACATAATTGGAAAAGTTAGCAAATTATGATGCCATTTACGGTGAACTGGTTCCATCTCCAAATACTCAAGAATGTCATTCATCCATCCCATATTCCATTTAAAATTAAAGCCCAATCCACCTAGATATGTAGGTTTTGTAACCGATGCCCAATCTGTTGATTCTTCCGCTATCATTAGTGCTTCTGGAAAAAATTTAAAAACTACTTCATTTAGTTTTTTTATAAATGCTATCGCTTCTAAATTTTCATTGCCCCCATGTTTATTTGGTTTCCATTCACCTTCTCCTCTTGCATGATCTAAATAAAGCATGTTTGCCACTGAATCGACTCTTAGCCCATCAATATGAAACAGGTCAAACCAGAAAATTGCGTTAGAAATCAAGAAACTTTGCACTTCTTTTTTACCTAAATCAAAATGTGCTGTTCCCCAACCTCTATTTTCCGCCTTAATTTCCTCTTCATATTCAAATAAAGATGTTCCATCAAACTTTCTTAAGCCATGATCGTCTTTACAAAAATGGCCAGGCACCCAATCTAAAATCACCCCGATTCCTTTCTGGTGGAATTTGTCAATTAAATACATAAAATCGTGCGGTGTCCCATATCTACTCGTAACTGAATAATAGCCTGTCGCTTGATATCCCCAAGAACCATCAAATGGATATTCAGCAATTGGCATAATTTCAACATGGGTATATCCCATTACCAAAACATAACTAACCAATTCCTCAGCCATTTCTCTATACGAAAAAAAATCGCCATTTAATTTTTGTTTCCATGAGCCTAAATGTACCTCGTAAATATTCACTGCCTTATCATATATTTCGCCTATTTTCCTTTGTTGCCATTTTGCATCATTCCATTCGTATCCAGACAAATCAAAAACTTTTGATGCTGTATTAGGTCTTAGCTCAGAATGAAATGCGAACGGGTCAGATTTTTTTAAAAGCGCGCCTTCTCTAGTAACAATCATATACTTATACGTATCCCACACATTCAAACCTGCTATGAATAGCGACCACAACCCTGAATTAACGTATTTCGTCATTTGGTGTTTTGACCCATTCCATTCGTTAAAATCTCCTATTACGCAAATTCTTTTTGCGTTAGGAGCCCAAAGTGTAAATCTCACACCGGTAGTCCCTTTTTCACACACTAAATGAGCACCCAACATATTATACGACTTATAATGCGTACCTTCGTGAAATAAATAAATATCATCTTTGTTAAATATTTTATTTTCCATATATTCACCTACAATCAAAATTGTTTTTTTCGACAATTACATATAGATTACGACACCTATTACATAGTTACCCATAAATTCGAGTTCTAACTACAAATATTGTGTAAAAAAAAATATTTATTGCATACATTTTTCTACATGTATAACTATCAATCAATCTGAAAATATAATTTGCTACTGTCACACTGGTAATTCTTATTCACTCAAAACAATGTTTAAAAAACAAAAAATATTACGAAAATAACTGCCTTCATAATCTTGACGAAACCTATTTAGTATGCGACAATGATTATGCTTTACTAAATCTTTTAAATAACCGTGCTTAAAAATATAATTAAATATAGGAGGTAAATTTTATGGAAAACAGATTGAAATTAAACAAAAATCTTGCTCAAATGTTTAAAGGCGGCGTAATAATGGACGTTGTAAATGCGAAAGAGGCAGAGATTGCTGAAGAAGCTGGAGCAATAGCAGTTATGGCTCTTGAAAGAGTTCCATCAGACATTAGAAGAGACGGCGGAGTAGCAAGAATGTCAGATCCTAAAATGATCAAAGAAATTTTAGCTGCTGTTTCAATCCCTGTAATGGCAAAAGTTAGAATCGGACATATTGTAGAAGCACAAGTTATTCAAGCACTTGGCGTTGATTTTATTGACGAAAGCGAAGTATTAACACCTGCAGACGAAATGTATCATATCGAAAAAAGACAATTTGACATTCCTTTTGTATGTGGCGCTAAAAACCTTGGCGAAGCATTAAGAAGAATTGCTGAAGGTGCTTCTATGATGCGTACAAAAGGCGAAGCTGGAACTGGTAATGTGGTTGAAGCAGTACGCCATATGCGTACAATTAATTCTGAAATGAGAAAACTACAATCTGCTCCTAAAGAAGAGTTAATGACTTATGCTAAAGAAATGATGGCTCCGTTTGATTTAGTTGAATACGTCGCAGAACACGGCAAACTACCTGTAGTTAACTTTGCAGCTGGCGGAATTGCAACACCTGCTGATGCAGCTTTAATGATGCAACTAGGATGTGACGGTGTATTTGTAGGTTCTGGAATTTTCAAGTCAGATAATCCTGCTAAAAGAGCAAAAGCTATTGTAAAAGCAGTTACTTTCCATAACGACCCTAAAGTCATCGCTGAGGTTTCAGAGGGCTTAGGCGAGGCTATGCCAGGCATTGAAATAAGTAAAGTTGAAACAGAATTTGCAAAAAGAGGTTGGTAATATGCTTAAAGTTGGAGTTTTAGCTCTACAAGGCTCGGTTTCAGAACATATTGATATGCTTAATAGAATTGAAAACGTATGTCCTGTTGAAGTTAAAACAAGCGAACAAATCAATGAAGTTGATGCTTTGATTCTCCCTGGTGGCGAAAGCACGACTATAGGCAAACTTCTTGTAGACTTTAGTTTGCATGATTTGCTAAAGAAAAGAATAATAAACGGCATGCCAGTTTGGGGTACTTGTGCTGGTATGATATTGCTTGCAAAAAAGTTGCTGCCTGAAGCACATACTCATTTAGAAGTAATGGACATTTGTGTAAAGAGAAATGCCTATGGAAGTCAAGCTTGTAGTTTTGAAACTGCTGCTTTTATTCCAAGTATATCACCTAAACCTATTTCACTTGCTTTTATACGTGCTCCTTATATTGAGTCAGTAGGTAAGCAAGTTGAAATTCTTTGCACAGTTGACAATAATATTGTTGCGGCAAGAGAAAATAATATGTTAGCTACTTCGTTTCATCCTGAAGTTACTGATGATGAGTCGGTGCATAGGTATTTTGTTAGGATGATTGAACAATTATAACGACTTGGGCGAAGCCCAAAGTTTCATCAAAATCTTCCTTCAAATTTTAGTTTGGATTTTGATATAACGACTCGGTCTTTATGCCTGCCAACGTGCTTCTTGCAGCAGATATACCCGTAAATTAGATTCGGAGATTCTATTATAATGATGCGAATAATTGATTACCAAAAGCCTCTGTGATTGAACAGAGGCTTTTCTGTAGCATGGTAATAAGATGTATATGTAAATATAGATGCCTTAAAAATACTATGCACCTAAAAAAAGGTATTCAGTATTTTTAATTCTGGCACATGTCTAGCCATTATGTCAAAGTCACGATCACTATGCAACAGTACCAATCTACTCTCAATTGCTGTCAACGCAATTAATATATCTATAGTGCTTCTAGGAGTAATTCCTTTGCGCCTCAAATTAAAAAACAACATAGCTGCTCTCTCATAAGTAGCAGTTTCTTGATTCAAATAGTATATAAATTGCGTGGAAAGATACTCTTTAAGTTTTTCCAACTCCACTTTATCTTTTGCTCCTTGCAAAACTTCTTGATAAGTATAGGTAGAAATGCCAAATGGAACATCCCTAAAGAGAATTTTGTTAAATAATTCAGTTTTTTCGTTTATATGTCCTTTTAAAAAATCTATAAGGACAGAAGTATCAACTAAAATCATGTTAACGTCCTCTTCTCATATCTTTGTAGTTGTAGTCATCAGTAAACTGAATTTCGCCTTGCAATTCAGCTAAATTCTTACGTTTGGCACGCTGAATAAACTCATATAGTGCTTTGTTGACTACATCTTTTTTTGTAGTCAGTCCAGAAAGTTTCATAGCTTGCTCCATCATTTCATCATCAATTAAAATATTGGTCCTCAATTTATACACCTCCATATACACATTGTACAGTGTATTGCATGAAATGTCAACTGATTCATTTTTCAAATAGCGTGCAAGGGGACGTTTTGTTTGCCACATTAGTATTTTTTAACCCGCTTATCACCTCAGCTTAATATTTTTCATATTCTTTTTTCCCATCTACCATTTCACCTCTTCGGGATAATTAAGATCTATCATTAACTGCAAAACTGAACAATCGTGCTTTTTTGAAGCCATAATCAAATCTTTTTTTAGTCTTTTGTATTCTTCACCTTGTTCAAACAATCTCTTTGCCATAATTGAAATATTGTCCTTTCTTTTTTGGGGTGACATGTTTATAAATTTTAGATTTAACTCATCAAGATACTGCGTTGCATAACCCCTAAATGAATTATGGATACTTGTCATGTTATAGATAATTCGATTATATTTCGCTTTAGGAATTGTCTCTTTAATGCATTCATTTACAGAAGCTTGCAGATTCCTAACCGTTGAAATGTTCCTGTCCCAAATCTCCCTGAAAGAACTTGATCGTTTAAAACCTCCTTGCTCCTGAATATATAGCGTAACAAAATCATTTAAAACCATCTGAATATAGAGAATTTCTGGCCAAAAAGAATTGATTTTTAGGTATACGTTGTTTATAGGCATAATCCTACTATTAAATTTCATAATTTCTTCATCAATCCCATTACTCACCATTTCATATTCACGATCACCTTGCATTGCATGTCTAATATCATGACAAAGCCCAAGAACTCTAAGCCTAGAGCCCTCGTAATTGCCATACTCTTCTTCCCCTACAATATTATGTAATGCATTATATAATTGTTCAAAGTCATTATAATCACCTGCAATTGAAACACCTAAACTATTTGCTGTGTTTTTAATTATTAACATATATCCTCCTTCGTAATAATTTGAAGTCCCTATTACCAAATTACTTTCTACTCTAATGGTGACATGTCCTGCTATTGTATTAAAAAAATTATCGGAAAATTATTAAAATCCTCCAAAATTTTCAAATCCACTCACTCTCATTATTACCACAACAAGTTCAACAAATCTCCAACAAAATTATTGTCTTTCGATCTAATTGATATCAAATTACTTCCTCTATTTAGCAAAATATATCTATAACCATCATTCGTATGAGATTTAAAATGCAAATCAATAAGACCGATGTCGAGTACGGTACCCGATCCAAAGCTAGCTGTTTCATTTTTTGCTGCATCAAATACATTCTTTGCGTTTACATTCGTATCAAATTCGAGCATAATAAGATCTACTGGTTCAGCAGTAATAGTTACTCTCTTTGCAGTTGATTTTGCAATAAATTCGGATTGTAAATACTGCGGGATTTCAATTTCCTCAAAGTGACCATCAATCTTCTCAAAAAGCAATATCTGAAATTCTTCTACTGTTGTTGGTACTGCAGTAATAGTTGTGTATGCAACATAACCAAAAACTCCTATCACAATAATCAATACTACAGATATTATTCCTATTATCCATTTAAACACTTAAAACACTCCCTTTTCAGTTTGTTGTTAGTCAATTTATTATTTCGCTTCTTCTGAAATAATAGATGTCGCTATGAGTATCAATAATATGATTCACCCATAGAAAGCCTGTAATCATTACCATTATTGTATATCATAAATTGTTATTTCGCAATAAAAGCATTGTTACTGTTCAGAGGCGAAATATGTATCGAATAGCCTGAGCGAACGCCCCTCAACATGTCACCCTGAGCGAACGCAGTGAGTCGAATGGGTCTCAAAAATAGATAATCAAGCAAAAAAAGAAATATTAAATTGGTTTGACGAAGGTGCAGACCCGTTCGACTCGCAAAAGCTCGCTCAGGGTGACAGCGAGTGGGTATCCCCTAAACAGTAACCAAAATGAGTTGCTATTCAGATGAAGCAAGAAAAAAAATTTACCGCTATTTTATAAAAAATCGGTGATAATAGGAACGAAATATGATAATATTGTATTAGGTGATATTTATGAGGAAATTTTTAATTAAGGATAATATCAAAAAATTAGATAACTACTTTAAAGAAAATGACAAAATAGAAGTTGTTTTTCTTTTCGGATCTTATCTAACACCTTACTATACTGCAATTAGTGATATAGATTTTGCTGTTCTTTTTAACTGTAGCGTAAGTATTTTAGAAGAATGCGAAGTTTTAGTTGCTATTTCTAAAATATTGACTGTTGAAAAGATAGATTTGGTAAACTTAAATAAAGCTCCTCTAAATCTTCAAATGAAGGCGATTTCCGAAGGGCGGCTTTTGTATGAAAAAAACTATATTAAAACTTGCGATTACGTAGAGAATATGTTGAAATATTACAATGATTATAGAATCACATTAGATATTTTTAATAAAGACTATGACTATGCATTAGAGGAGGTATATGATAGTGAATAATGGAATTTTTGACAAGGAAAAAATTAGATTGAAGATTCAGTTAATTGAAGATAATCTCAGGAAATTAGAGATGCTTAAGAAAATTGAGTTTGATGTGTTTATTACGGATTTTAGAAATGTTGAGACTGCTAAGCACCTTTTGCAAGTCTCAATTGAAGCCATGTTAGATATAGCAAATCATATCATTGCTAGATTGAGGTTAAAAACCCCAGTCACTAGTAGAGATTCTTTTTTAACATTGCAAGAAGAAAGTATTTTAGACAAAAAGAGCACGAATAAATACATACTGATGACTAAATTCAGAAATCGAATTGTTCATCTGTACTATGATGTAGCGATTGAAGATGTGTATGAAATTTTGAAAAATGATCTAGATGATTTTAGGAAATATATCCAACAAATCGTATTGTTTTTAAAAACAATATGATTTATCTTCATAAATTTAAATTTTTGCGCAATCAAATTAACGGTTATTGTGTTCCTCTACACTTTAACACCTAATTTATCAGCAACAAATGCTTATACTTGATTTCCTTCTTAATACTTTCTTATTCTCTTGTCCTCAACAGATAAATCAAGTGCCAGTGTACCACCTGGGTTCATTATATTATTTGGGTCAAAATGTTTTTTTAATGCCTTAAAAATATCCAGTTGATTCTTTCCTATTGAATCTTCGAGCCATGGAGCGAACATTTTGCCTATGCCATGGTGGTGACTCATTGATGCACCAGCTTTTTGGATATTATCTAAAATACCTTGCTGATAGTCTACGCACTCTTTGATATTATCTATTTTTGAAATAAAAATGAAGTAGAGATTTGCTCCCTGTGGATACACATGTGACATATGCGTCATGCAAATTGTATTTGGTCTACTCTTGCAAAACGTTCTAACATCTTTATGAACTTGCCCCATTGTATCCCAAGTGACAGAACATTCCAGTGTGTCAATCATGATACCAAAGTCTACAAGTGCTTCTCTTAAGTATGGATCTTTGAACCTTCCTTTTTCCCACTCTTTCACTGGATAGCCCGTTAGGTACATTGCACCATATTTTTTACACACTCTATGCAATTGTTTTTTAATGTTTTTAGTAAATTCTGTTTCTCCATCTGTAAAGCCTAAGAATAAACATCTTTCCATAGGTTTATACCCTTTTAGTGACATTCCTTTATCAAGAATAGTGCCTTCAACGCCGTATAGTTTAAGCATTACATCTGTTTCCTCGGGGTCTGATAATCTAAATACCGATGGAAAACCAAATTGCCCTTGCATAATTTCTCTTGCTGCATTTTGTGCATCTGTCCAATTTTTAAAAATATAGCTAAATTTTCTTTGGTTTTCTGGCATATGTCTAAACACTTTAAGTGTTACATGTGTCAGTATTCCATATGCACCTTCACTTCCAATCATAATTTGGTCAATTGAAGGTCCTGACGCTTGTGCTGGAAATGGGTCGCTTTTGATAATCCCTATAGGCGTCACGTATTCTTGTTGCAAAACTATATCTTCAATTTTGCCGAAATAAGTGGAGTTTTGCCCTGCCCCTCTTGTAACTACCCAACCCCCAACTGTCGAAAATTCAAATGATTGTGGAAAATGCCCACAAGTATAAGCTCGTTTTGCGCCAAATAGTTTTTTTGCGTTGTTAAGTGTTTCTTCGAGTTTTGGTCCATCCATCCCAGCCTCTACAGTAATTGTCTGGTCTACTTCATTAAACTTTATAACTTTATTAAAATGCGCGCGCATATCCATAGTTACTCCACCTTTTACCGCTTCTGTTCCACGAGTAACTGTTGAACCACCACCAAAAACATATACTGGGATTAGTTCTTTGTTGCAGTACTCTACTATATTAATGATATCTTCTCTATTTCTTGGATATAGTACCGCATCAGGAATGTTCTCAATTTTCTTTTCTCTTAGTCTTAGAGAGTCAAACAGGGTCTTCCCGTATGCCACCTCAACTCTTGAGTAGTCATCCGTTTTTACATTTTCGTCCCCTACAATTTCTTTAAATACTTCTATTTGTTTTTCATCTAACGCAATGGGTACGTTTATTACAACTTTCTCTAATCCTAGTTTTTTCTTTTGTTTAAAATCCTCATCTGTCAAGTTAAAGGTCTTTTTCATCAATTTATATAACATTTCATTTGGTTCTTTGGATACGTTAGTATCGCCCCATCTGTAAATACTTCTATAACTACCTTTAGGTGCTTGTTCGCTGTCCCAGTTTGGTTTAAAATCCTTATATTCTTTTGACATTTATTTCATCCCCTTTTCTCATTTTTAGCATCTAACATATCCATAGTTGCAATTATATTAACTCCTGTATTCAAAACATTCCTTAAAACAATATCGCTACATTCCACATGGTAGTCTAATACGATTGCATTTATTTCTTTCATAACTTCAAAGATTAATTCTTTTGCAATCTCGCCATCTGTTCTAACTGGTAATCTAGGCAATTCTTTAAATGTAGTTTTTACTGTTGAGCAAATCACTCTTGTGGGATTTGTTAGCTCGTTCTTGGCAAATTCAATCCCTTTCTCACATAGATTACCTTCAATTATCCATTGGCCTTTCAACTCACCTTTATGCTTCACTTTCAGCTTACAACCAACTGGACATGCTATACATATTATTTCTCTCATGACCACTCCTCCATTATTGTGGTAGCGACAAAAGTTTCAACTCAGTATTGAATTAAAGTACGAGATCCTTCGACTCCGCTCAGGATGACAAGGGAGCAGCTTTTCATAAAACTTTTTGCTCTACTTATTCTATTGCAAACTCAAATTTATCATTCTCCGTTAAATCGTATAACTCCAATTCAATCTCGATTCTCTCCATTTCAAGCGGATTCAAGTACTTATACTTCTTGGTAAAAATTGTTTCTCTATTTAGTTTAAAACATATAACTACTTTTTCTCTTTTTTCTTTCACTCTAAAATACAACACTATTTTTTTGCTAGTTGAGTTAATATCTATATACTGCGGTACCACATATAAAATATCGTTTGATTTTTTCACCCTCACTAGTTTTCTTTCTTTTTTTATGCTTCTCTTTGAATATTCAGCAGCACTATTTCCTGTGTACTCTCCGCTCTCTGACACATAGTCGACTAAGTCATTAACATGCAAAGCATTACCACATGAGTATACTCCTTCAATCAAACTCATAAAATTCTGGTCTACTAAAGGACCTTTTGTCGCAGGATCTAAGCATACATCAAGAGATTCTGCTACTTCGTTCTCAGGTATTAACCCTACAGATAAAATCACGCCGTCACACTCAACTTTTTTTTCTGTTCCTTTAATCGGGTTCATATTTTGATCCACTTCGCATATTTCTACTGCTTCGACCCTCTCGTCACCTATCACTTTAGTTATAGTGTGTGATAAATGCAGGGGGATATTATAATCATCTAAACATTGAGCAACATTTCTAGTTAGTCCTGATACTGTTGATTTCACTTCATATACACCCTTTACTTCTGCTCCTTCAAGCGTTAGCCTGCGTGCCATAATTAGTCCAATATCTCCGCTTCCTAAAATAACACATTTCTTACACGGTAAATATCCAAAAACATTAACAAAATACTGAGCCAATCCTGCAGTATAGATACCAGATGGTCTTGAACCGTGAATATGTACTTGTTTAGCAGTTCTTTCTCTGCAGCCATTCGCCAAGATTACTGTTTTTGCTTCAATGCTAGTTATTCCACACTCCGAGTTGACAGCTTCTAAGTAGAACACCCCTTTTCCTTTTTTGATATGCGAAACGAAGGTTGAAGTCAGAGTTTCAAGTCCTTCTTTTTTTGCCATCTTAATATATCTATTGGCATATTCAGGACCAGTAAGCCTTTCTTTAAAACGTATTAAGCCAAACCCATCGTGAATACACTGCTTTAAAATTCCGCCAAGTCGATTTTCTCTTTCTATTATTAATGTGTTTGCTCCTTTTTTATGCGCTTCTATCCCTGCTGCTAATCCTGCAGGTCCTGCTCCAAGAATTACTACATCATACATTACTTTAAACTCCTTCCCTAGGTACGTAGTGTATAAAGCCTCATACGAGGCCCACTCGACTCACAGCAGTAGAGTTTACCCTGAGAGCAAGCTTGCGAGTCGAACGGGCTCAGGGAGCCAATGTATCGACTTTTTCATAATACTTTCACGCTAGCACGTAGTATATACAGTACAAAGCTGTGACTTAAGTTTTTGTTTCTTCTTTTAACACTGCAGAGTCTTTTCCTTTTTTTGTTATTTCAGTCATCTCCAGGTCGGTATTTTCTTCAATTATTTTAATCACAAGAGGCATACAAAATCCTCCTTGACATCTTCCCATTCCTGCTCTAGTACGTCTTTTTACTGCATCAACCGTTTTAACAGCAATAGGTGAATTTATTGCATCAATTATTTCGCCTTTACTAACTTCTTCACATCTACACACTATTTCTCCATAATCTGAATTAATATTAATTATTCTCTTTCTTTCTGGCAAACTCATAATACTCAACTGTTTATCTTTTTTTCTTCTAGCATTCCATTTCTCTTTACGCTTAATGTCTTTTGTTTCACTTAATGACTCTAGTGCTAATCGTTCAATTTCTTCTGCAATTGCTGGTGCAGATGCAAGCCCAGGTGATTGTATTCCTGCTGCATGTACGAGATTACTTACATACTCTGATTTTTCAACAATAAAATCTTCTTCATAGGTAGCAGCTCTAATCCCTGCCATATAAGTAATAATATCACCAGGTGAAAGTTTAGGAACTGTATCAATAAGTTTATTTACCATCAGCTCAAAACTATCCCTATTCGTTGTAAAGTCTTCTCTATAAGGCTGTTCATATGCATTAGGTCCAGTAAGAATATTTCCTTCTATTGTTTTAACTAATCCCCCGCCTTTTGTAATACATTTTGAATGCCCTAGATTAAACTTGCCAACAATTGAATTTAGTAAATAGCCTTTCTTTTTATCCATTAAAGCAATTTCACCTTTTCTTGGATGTATAGTGAAGAATTGATCATCTGCCATATTTGCTATTTTATCTGCATATACTCCTGACGCATTTATTACTACTTTAGGATAAATTGTTCCTCTATTCGTTTTTACGGAGATTATCTTCCCTCTTTCTTTTTTCATCTCTGTTACTATTGTATTCAAAGAGAGCACTATTCCATTCGCTATAGCATTTTCAGCATATGCAATAGTCATTTTATATGGTGATACTGTAGCAGTGCTCGGGAAAAAAATTGCACCTTTTATTGATGTGTTTAGATAGGGTTCTTCTTCTTGAAGTCGTTTCATTCCAATTACCGTAGCTCCCTTAATTCCGTTTTGATTAGCTCTTTTCATTATCAATGGCGCTACTAATTTCATCCACCTTTTTTCAAACAAAACATAAGAACCACTTCTCCTAAATACAACACCTAATTCTTCACTAACCTTTGTATACATTGCATTTCCTTTAACGTTATAATATGCCTTTTTTGTTTTGGGATTAGCGGCCAAGCCCGGATGGATTATACCATCATTCCTTGAAGAAGTGTGCATTGCTAAATCATCTTCCTTGTCAACTAGCAAAATAGAGACATCCCACTTTGCAAGCTCTCTCGCTATCGCACAACCTATAACTCCGCCACCTATTGTTAAGACATCTGTTTGCGTTTTATCAAGTGAATTATCAGCAATTATTGGTTTGTTTATTTCTGGGATATGAAGATTTTTGACTTCTATCTTGTTAACTACACCTTTGTAGCCTTTGTTAGCTGCTATTTTGCCTGCTTTTACTACGTCGCTCCAATCTTCAACCATACCTTCTAATATGATTGAAGAGCGCCACTCTTTGCATACAATTTTTTTTGAAACAGTCTGTTGTATTTTTCTCTGTATTTTTATCATCCTTTTTTCCACTTCTTATCGCCCCTTAATTATTCGGTTGTCCGTACATCTGCATCTTTAATATAGTATTCTCCGTTAGTTTTTTATATCCTCTTTTTCGCAAAAAAAAACTACAATATTGTAGTTTTTAAAATTTCACACTCTCTCTAAAATGCTAGGTTGTACGCCTCACCTAAAATAACAAATTTCAAATAGTAATATGGTTCTTCAAAACCTTCGACATATATCCATCTTTCTATTTCCAAAAGTAGTGTTTCGTTGCCAATATTTAGTTCTCTTTGTTCTTCTATTGTAGGCAATCTCGGCACAATAATTTGTTCAACTTTTTTTATCGTTAACCTTAAATCTTCCAACAAAACCATAGCTATTGATTTGGTTAAGTCATATCTATCATCAACAATTTTAAATTCTTCAGAAAAATAAGATTTTTCAATTGCTAAAGGTTTCTCATCAATTTTGCGTACTCTTTTTAATTGATAACAACTTCTTTTTTCTTTCCATTTCATATCTTTAATAAGTTTTTCATCAGGCACAATGATTCCTTTACTAATTATCACGTTCTCCGTTTCAATACCTCTTGCTTCAAGAGAAGCTGTTAAGCTGATAATAGGTCCAAACCCTACTACTGGCTGTTTACGCGCTACAAAGGTGCCTATTCCTCTTTTTTTATAGATATATCCTTCATTCTCTAACATCGACATAGTTTTTCTAACTGTTGCTCTTCCTACTCTATACTCTCCCATCAATTCTTTCTCAGTAGGAATTTGCGATTTTACTTTGAATAAATCGCTTTTTATCTTCTTTACTATAATATCTTTTAATTGCGCATATAATGGTGTATGGCTGTTTTTATCTATCATTTTGCTTCTCGCCTTTCTTTCAAGCTTTCTTAATTTACAAGCTTCTACTTAGGGCTTGTGATGAAATAAGCTGTGCAATGTTGCGAAGGATTTTCGTTCATAACCAAGGCGTGAAAATAGGCGCATAGCAGCGCTATGTAATTGTTTCCACAACGCAGGGTATAGACGAAAAGACAATCAAGATTGTACAGCTTATTTAGGAACAAGCCCTTAATGCTTAGTGATTTGCCTAATCTCAGAATACAAACTTTTAAGCTTTGGAAAAATATTCTTGTACACTTTCTTATATAGTTTAGCATAAATCTCCACATTTTTATTGTTTGGTCTGAAAATCGTTTTATGATGAACCATTTCTTTTACCGCATCATCAAAGGATTTGTAGTAACCTATTCCTACAAAGGCAGTAATCGCTGCTCCTAAACCAGAGGTTTCGTAAGTTTGGACTCTATATGCTTCGCGGTTAAAAATGTCTGCAGTGATTTGGCATATAGTATCACTTTGAGAACCACCGCCCGAAATAGCAATTCTCTGCATTTTATGTTTTGTCTTCTTCTCAATAGCTTCAATTCCTTCAAGTAATGCAAATCCTATTCCCTCAATTATTGCTCTATAAATATGCGTTCTTGTGTGTACATCTGAAAATCCTATAATTGCACCTTTAGCATAGGGTTTTCTAATTCCAGAACCCCAAAGAGGTTGTAAAACTAAACCATGACTTCCCGCAGGCACCTCGTCTAAAAGCTTATTTAACAGTTCTTCAGCAGACACGTTAGCATCTTTTGCCATTGCGACTTCTTTTGATGCAAATTCTTTTTTAAACCACCTAATCATCCAATATCCTCTATAAATCTGTACTTCTGGGTTAAAATGATTTGGGATAACAGTTGCGTATGATGGAAAAAATCTAATCGGCTCAAAATAGTCTTTGACTGTCGTTTGAATTGTTGCTGTTGACCCTAGACTAATATTTCCAACACTATAATCTAAACACCCTACCCCTAAAGTTTCACACCCTTTATCTGATCCAGAAGCTATTAGTTTTAGCCCTTCATTAATTCCTGTCTCTTCTGATACTTTTTTAGATATTATTCCTAAAACCTCTGTAGGTTCAACTAATTTCGCTAGCTTATCACGTTCAATATCGCAAACAGCTGATTTGATGTCGTTCTTCTTGGCCCATTTTCTATTTTTGTGGTCTAATGGAATATGTCCAATCTGAGAAGCAACTGAGTCTAGGAAGTTTCCCGTTAGCTTATATATCAAATAACCTGATAGAAAAAGATACTTGTCTGTCTTTTCCCATATTTCAGGTTGATTTTCTCTTATCCAGTTTGCTCTAAATTTCTTCCTTGTAGCTAAAATTTGCTCTTTTACTCCACCTACTGATATCATAAAGTTATGCAGTTTTGACATAGTGGTTTTGCACTCCGCCATTCTTTGATCAAGCCACAGTATTGCTGGTCTTAGTACTTCGCCATCTTTATCTAATAGTACACAAGTATCTCTTTGCGTTGTTAGTGATACTGCAATAACCTTATCCCATTCAAAGGGATGGTCTTCTTTCATCTTTTTACATACAAAACACAAGTTGTCCCAATACAGTTCTGGGTTCTGCTCTCCCCAGCCAGGCTCTCTAGAAAAATATGGTTCAAATGATTTTTTTGCTTTTGCAATTATATTTCCTTCAGTATCAAACATTATTGCTCTAATACTTTGTGTTCCACAATCAATTGCTAAGACATAAGGATTATTCATGCGACACATTCCTCTCTTTTCCAAAATACAACATAATTTTCCTATGAAACAATATACAGGTATTATACTTGTATATTTCAAAGATATGTTCTCTGTTTTATCTCTCCGTATACCATATTATTTGACGCAATTTACAAAATCCCTTTATCTTTTTGAGAGCTCATTTGTATAAAATTAATTTTTAGAGAATTGTCGTTCTTTTTTTAATAAATGTTGACATTCCATTACATTCCAATATAGTTAGATTAATACCAAATAACCCTGCCGTTCGTGATTTTCCATGCCATTACATTCCAATATGGTTAGATTAATACTCAAGTTCGAATTGTGACGTTAATAAGTCGATTACTTCTTTACATTCCAATATGGTTAGATTAATACATCTCTTGCTTTCTTAATATTTTCACGCTCAATGTCTTTACATTCCAATATGGTTAGATTAATACCTTCTTTACTAATAATAGACGATTTAGGAGCAGAGAGCTTTACATTCCAATATGGTTAGATTAATACAGCTAGTTCTTAGAACTAGCTCGGTGTCACCTACTACTTTACATTCCAATATGGTTAGATTAATACCTACAGATTACCTCATTTATTTCTATAAGAGCACACTTTACATTCCAATATGGTTAGATTAATACTCAAGAAAGATGTAATCGATGTAGTAGCAAGAAAGGCTTTACATTCCAATATGGTTAGATTAATACTAAAAAGACCAAGGATGATTACAAACCTTGGTTTTCTTTACATTCCAATATGGTTAGATTAATACCTGGTGAGCCGAACAAACTTCCTCCTGCCATAAGTAGCTTTACATTCCAATATGGTTAGATTAATACGGTTCTGGTACAAAAGCCCCTCCAAATTGACCACTTTACATTCCAATATGGTTAGATTAATACACATATTGACTCAAGATGTTATTAATTACAGATTTCTTTACATTCCAATATGGTTAGATTAATACTCACTGGCGGAGAACAAGCGAGTATGATTATTGAAACCTTTACATTCCAATATGG
>JAJOKP010000094.1:99873-120734 GCA_021129775.1 Clostridiales bacterium | reverse complement strand
TCTCTCGCTTATCTTCGGTGCGCCTTGAATTTACATAATTCTCTTTGCCAAAACTATTTTTAGTGCTTCGCCATTTCTTAGCGACTTGATTAGTTTATCATTTTTGATTTAGGTTGTCAATGCTTTTTTTTATGTTTTTTATTTTCTCGTCAACTATTTTGTCACTAAATCTAATGGCTGATATAATGTATCATTTCCAATATGATATGTCAATGAAAACATGGGTTGAAATTCTTTACTATACTATTTCCACCCCTTTATAAACAGCTTTTATATTTAACTCAACAAAACTTTCTTTCACGTTTGCCTTTATTATCTTTACCCAATCATAATTTTCAATACCGAGCGATTTAATTAAAGCCCCTAGCAAGACAATATTTTGCGCTCTAATATTTCCGATATTCGTTGCTATTTCGGCTGCTTTAACAACTGTAATATTCTCTTCCCCAACAATCTTTGTGAGTTGCTCCAATACTCCTGTAGGGTACTTCGCCTCACCAATCAAAATCGGTGTCGATGGAATCGTATAATCATTCACTACTATTTTGCCATTTGGTTTTAAGTATTCGAGCCATCTCAATGTTTCCATTTTCTCAAATCCTGCTATTATGTCAGCTTTTCCTTTTCCAATAATAGGGGAATACACTTTCTCCCCATAACGCACTTGTGTCGTAACACTTCCTCCGCGTTGTGCCATACCATGGACTTCTGACATCTTCGCATCAAATCCTGCATCAATAAGTCCCTGCGACAAAATTTTGCTTGCCAAAATAATTCCTTGTCCTCCAACACCTACCAATAAAATATTTTTGTTTTCTTTCAAACTATTCACCAACCTTTTCAATAGCTTTAAATGGACAAACTTGCAAGCAAACTTCACAGCCCACACACATTGTCTCGTTGATAATTGCCTTATCCTCAAAAGAAATTACAGGACATCCAATTCGTCCACAAACCTTACAGTTTGTACATTTTTCTTCGATAACTATACATTTATTATCTAATGGGCCAAATTCTTTTATATCTTCTTCGCTATATTTTTTTAATACACATGGCCATCTAGTAATAATAACTGAAGGCTCATTTAATGCCAACGCATCATTAACAGCTTTTTCTGTTTCCTTTAGATCTAAAGGATTAACTACTGTGATATTCTTCACTCCACATGCTTCTACTAGTTTTGGGATATCCACCATGTTTGTCGATTCCCCCATAAGTGTGAATCCCGTGCAAGGATTCTCCTGATGTCCAGTCATTCCTGTTATTCTGTTATCTAGAATGATTGTTATTGCGTTCCCTTTGTTGTATATAATGTCTATTAATCCCGTAATTCCCGAATGAAAGAATGTAGAATCACCAATTATCCCAATAGCTCTTTTCTCTACTTCGTTGAAGTCAAAAGCAACTTGGGCACCATGCCCAGCACTTATGCTCGCCCCCATGCATATGCATGTATCCATAGCGCTTAAAGGTGGCACTGCACCTAACGTATAACAGCCTATATCTCCTGTAATCATTATATTTCTTTTTTTCTTCGCTATTGAGTAAAATAATCCACGATGCGGACATCCCGCACACATTACCGGTGGTCTTGGGACCACACTGCCAGAATCATACGAAATCATCTCATTCTTTTGATCTAGTAATACCGAAGCAATTATATCGGGATTAAGCTCGCCGATGTTAGAAATTAAACTTTTTCCTATACAGGCGATGCCAGCCGCTTTAATTTGTTCTTCCATAAATGGTTCCAATTCTTCTATTATATATAATGTATCAACTTGATCTGCAAATTCTTGTATTTTCGCCATTGGTAGTGGGTAACTAAAACCAATTTTAAAGTAAGAAGCGCTATCCACAAATACTTCTTTCGCGTATTGATAAGATACACTCGCCGTAATTATTCCTATTTTTTTGTCATTCCACTCAATTTCATTAAGAGGTGTTTCATTACTAAATTCCTCTAATCTCTCTAATCTTTTCTCTAGGTTAACATGCAATCCTCGTGCGTTGGCAGGAGCAGCTACATACTTTTTAGTATTTTTAATATATTCTTTCATAGCAACTTTTTCTCTATCTTCCAGTTCAACTAAAGTTTTGCTATGACAAATTCTAGTTGTAACTCTTATCATTACAGGAGTATCAAATTCTTCACTAATCTTTAACCCTTCTTTAACATAGTCTTTTGCTTCTTGACTATCAGCAGGTTCAAGCATTGGGAGCTTAGCAAACTTCGCATAGTATCTACTATCTTGCTCGTTTTGGGAGCTATGCATTCCAGGATCGTCAGCACAAACTAATACCAAGCCCGCATTTACGCCAGTGTAAGCATACGTAAATAGTGGATCGGCAGCTACATTTACACCAACGTGTTTCATAGCACAAATCGAGCGTGCACCAGCTATAGAAGCTCCAATTGCAACTTCTAAAGATACTTTTTCATTTGGTGACCATTCACTGTATATCTCCTTGTATTTCGCAACGTTTTCAAGAATTTCGGTACTAGGTGTTCCTGGGTAAGCAGCCGCAACTGTCACTCCAGCCTCAAAAGCACCTCTAGCAACTGCTTCGTTGCCAGTCATTAGCTTTTTCATCAATAATCCTCTCCTCTGAATATCTAGTATACAATGGCCTTCCCCCCTTGTAATCACATATTTGCTGCGATAACACTGCCAAGCGCAATAGAATACAACTTTGTTTCTGATGAGTCCGCTCTAGACGTTAAAACAACTGGAGCTTTCGCGCCCATAATTACACCCGCTGATTTAGCACCTGCCATGTAGGTGAGTGCTTTTCCTACCCCATTTCCAACTTCAATCGTTGGCACCAGAATAATGTCAGTCTCTCCTACGACGGGGCTAGTGTATGCTTTTATTTTCGCCGCTTCCTTTGATATAGCTAAGTCAAAAGCTATTGGTCCTTCAACTATAACTCCATCACCAAAATAGTTTTCTTCTGATAGCCGCTTTAATTCAGCACCATCTACTGTCGCTTGCATCTTGCTACTAACCTTTTCTTTTGCTGCTAGGCATGCGATTTTGATTTCCTTATTGCCTAGCCCCTGCGCTGCAATTATAGCATTCTTGATAATTGCCTTTTTATTTTCTATGGCGGGTTGGATATTCATCCCGCCATCAGTCAAAAAAAGTAATTTGTGGTAACTATTCATTTCATAAACCATAATATGACTCAATAGTCTCCCAGTGCGCAATCCAAAATCCTTATCAAGTACAGCCTTAAGTAAAATGGAAGTATCAACTTTTCCTTTCATAAGGAAATCCGCTTCACCTTCAGAAACCATTTTTACAGCTTGCTTTGTTGCTTCGGCAGTATTTAATATCTCAATTATTTTTGTATCCCCTAATTTAATCTTAAATTCGTCAGCAATATCTAATATTTCCTCTTTATTCCCAATTAAAATTGCATCTATTATTCCTAGTCCTTGCGCCTCTGAAACAGAAATGAGAATATCTTTATCTTGAGCAACCGCTACAGCTAACTTCATTTTAGTTTGTTTTTGGGCTGCTTCCACTAAATTATCTAGCTTATTAATCATTGCCTCACCTCAACTAAGTATTTTTAATGTATCTATGACACTCCGTCCCCAATGACTCTCTACCGTCCCCAAAGACTCTAGTTGAGTCTTCAAGCCAAAAAGTACCATACCCTGTGATTCGCTAAACTCTCACAAATTACCACTCTCGCATAAAAAGTCGCTTTCTACGTGTGCTCGTACTTAATGTTGCAAATAGTAAGCCACGGTAAATCATGAAATATGATAAAAATACTTGAGATATCAAGTATGTGATTATTAGCATTGGTGAAAATAAATTCGTAATATTAATTAGTGCCATAATCCTAAGTGACGCGACTCCCACAAATAGTTGCCTTGACAAGAAATACATTATTGCAATAATGAAAAAATTCGGTACGAACCATTCAACCCAGTTCTCTTTTACAAAATCTATAGTGTATTTTATAGATCCCCATGAGTTGTAATCTTTTTGATATATTACTTCTGGTAAGGAGTTCAGTAAAATCAAAACCAAGAAGTTGATTATAAGCGCTAAAGCCACTGGTCCAATCATCCTTCCTAAGATTGGGTTAACCAACAAATCTAATCCCATTTGGACGATCCAAAAAACAAATATAATTCCCCATACTTTCCTTAGATGCGCTGTGAATCCCGTTTTAAAGTCTTGTATGGTCAGTTTGTTTCTCCTAACTACACAATCTAGCAAATGTAGGTAATTCGATATAAGCGCACTAGTCCCCATTATAAGGACTATGCCTGCTAGTAACCAAAAAAAACGTAGCGACAACATAAGAATAGCCGTTGCTAAAGAGTAAAAAAGTCCTGCAAAAATTAAAATCCAATTCTTATATAGTTTTTTAAACGCTTTTATTGCTATGCTCTTATTAGTATAAATAAGATCTTTTACTAAATCCATCACTTCACCCCTTCTTTGTTTTCAAAATTCATTAATACGAAATCTCTCGAATTGCTTAGTTCTCTTTTAGTTACACTATAGTCAAACAAAATCACTGTGTTGTTCTTTTCAGCTACCAACAGTTTCTCAGGAATTTTACTCAGCTCTTGTATATCATACTCGAACTGCTCAAAATGTACACTCTTTATTATTTGTTTAGCTGTTGAATCTGCATATAATGGAATATACCGCAGAACGTTATTTTTAATTTGCAAAAATTCGTGACACTTGTTCTTAAAGTTCTTTTCTTCTGCTCTATGAAAGAAAACAGGTAGAGAGGATGTCTTTGTATTCTTCAGATAGTCGTATTTTAATAATTCCAAAATTATATCTCCCCTAAAAAAACCCATTTCAATATAAAACTCGTAAATTATTTCATACAGCTTGTTTTTACTCTGCGGGCAATGGTGGTAACTAGCTTTTTCCCAGAACACATAGAACTCGTCAAAAAAATTAAAAGGACTTGTATAATAATTATGAATTATAATGCTAATAGTTGTGGTAAACTGCCTTGAATTCCAAAAAATTTCAACCATCTCTTCTATACCTTTAAGACAAATCAAATCTCCATAACTAATATCATTACTCTGAATTATTTCATAGGGTGCGCAGTCGGTATAAACATATCCATATTTGTCAAATTCACTTCTTAAATTGGAGCCTTTTAGTAGTTTTAAAAATCCAATTTGTAGTCTGTTTGGTCTTAATGCGAATACGTCGTTAAAAGTTTTTCTAAAAGTAAAATAGTCTTCATGAGGCAATCCGACTATTAAGTCTAAATGTAGGTGTATATTTCCATATCCTATAATTGTGTTTACGACTTCTGATATTTTCGTAAAATTCATCTTTCTGTCAATTGCTAACAGAGTTTTTTCATTTGTCGATTGAACTCCAATTTCAAACTGAAACAATCCAGTAGGAACATCCTTTAAAAATGCAAGCATTTCATTATCCATTATATCAGCAGTTATTTCAAAATGAAAGTTTGTTAAGTTATTGTTATTTTCTACTATGAACTTCATGATTTCCAAGGAAATAATTTTGTTAGCATTAAATGTTCTGTCAACAAATTTAACTTGCTTTACCTTAGCATTAATAAAAACAAGCAAATCTTCCTTTATCCTATGTATAGGCAAATATTTAACTCCGCTATGTGCGCTTGACAAGCAATATTGGCAGTTAAATGGACATCCTCTTGATGCTTCATAATATACAATTCTACCCCCTTCTGGTAATGCATCGGCATATGGGAATGGTAGTTCTTCCATAGAAAATTGTTCGGCTGTTTTTTTGTTCTTATAGACATTTCCTTTCGCACGGTATGCAACGCCATATATACCAGTATAATCATTATTGCTTTCTAAAGCATTCATTAATTCCTTGTAAGATCTTTCCGCTTCTCCTATTAGGACGATATCAATATCATCGTTAATTGTCATTAGGCTCTCGGTTTCGTATGACACTTCAGGTCCACCTAAAACAATCGTAATACCTGGTTTTATTTTTTTAAGAGTCTTACATAGAGCTAATATCATCTCAATATTCCATATGTAACACGAAAAACATACTACATCAGCGTGAGTCTTATATATTTCCGTTAAAATGTAGTTCGTGTTTTGATTTATCGTGAATTCTTTCAAATCAACTTCTACTCTCGCATTTACTGTAATCCCCTCTAAATACCTAAGAGCTAAGTTAGTATGACTATATTTTGCATTTATCGCTACTAATAACGTTCTCATTTTCCTACCTCATTTTAAAATGCTCTACTGTCAGCGAATTTAATTCTTCACAATTTAAACTGTCAACATAAATATTGACATTCTTATTATTCCTAATTCTTCCTAAAGCATTCAAGTTTGCAATTGTATTTTCTTTTATAAGTGGTTCTATTAGTTTAAAATCATTTACTTTGTACATATATCCCTCCACTCTAAGGCATCTATATTGTACCAGAAATTCTGATTCTAATCCATAGCAAGGATAATTTTATTAGAATTTTGGGCGTTTATCAACACCTCTAAAGAGGCAAATAACAGTAGATATAAAAACGGCAAACACTCGCATAAGCATTTGCCGCTTTTATATATTCGAAATTTTTTAACTAAATATTTGATGAAAAAATGCTCCTACGGGTCTTCCTGTTTGGCAGGTCATAGCAATCGCTCCGAAGACAAGAATCACGTAAACCGCATAATACTCCAACTCGGTGCTCGGCTTATACTCGAATGTAAGTTCGTCCGCTCTCTTAGGGTCAATTCTCTTCAATAGTTTGCCACCTTTTCGTCAACCGCAGAAGTTGATGTATTCTCAGCGGTTTAAGTTAACCTATCTTCCATCTCCAGCAATAAAACGAAACAGCTCGCTATCAGAGCTAATTACAAAGGTTGTGTCTTCTCCAATAAAATTCTCATATGCCTCTAATGTTCTCATGAAGTTAAATAACTCAGGATCCTTCCCAAATGCAGCAGCGTAAATTGCTATAGCGGTAGCATCTCCTTCACCTTTTATTATAGTAGCATCTCTTTGTGCTTCAGCCAATAGAATAACTACTTCACGTTCTGCTTCTGCCACAATCTTTCTAGCTTCTTGTGTGCCTTCTGCTCTTGACTCTTTTGCAATACGATTCCTTTCTGCTTCCATTCGAGCAAATACTGACTCTTGTACTCCCACAGGGAGATCAACACGTTTCATACGTACATCGATAACTTCAATACCAAAATCTCGTTGCGCAATCATATCAGTATGAGCTCCTACAGCTAGCATAATAGCTTCTCTTTGTGGTCCAGTTATATCCCAAAGTTTGTGACGTGCAAGTTCTTCTCTTGACCTTGAAGTCGCAATACTATATAGTCTTGTTCTAGCTGCATGTTCGTTTCCAACTGACCTAAAAAACAGATACGGATCTACTATGCGCCAACGAATATAATTGTCTACCACCAATCTTTCTTTGTCCATCGTAATAAGTTCGGCAGGAGGAGCATCAGCTACAAGGACTCTTCTTTCCATTCTCTGTACTTTTTGTATAAAGGGAATTTTAAAATTTAATCCTGGTTTAGAAACTGTCCTCATATATTCTCCCATTTGCACGACAATCACTTGCTCAGATTCGTCTATTTTGAAAGCACTTTGGAAAAATATAAAAACAATCAGAATTATTACTATAATTCCTATCTTTTTGAAAACCATCAGTTGTTCCCTCCTTCTTCAGGCATGAAATCCTTAAGTGGTAAAAATTGCATCAAATTACCGCCAGTAGCTTGCGGGTCAATAATTATTTTTTCAACATCTGGTAAAACCCGCTCTATCATTTCTAAATACAATCTTCTCCTCGTCACAATTGGTGCCTTTTGGTATTCTTCCAACACTGCCAAAAAACGGTTTGCAGACCCCTCAGCAAGAGCAATTCTTTCGCTTCTATATCCTGCCGCTTCATGTAGCTTCGCCGCAGCTTCACCTCTAGCTCTAGGGACAATATCTAAGGCATGCCCTTGCGCTTCTCTAATGAGTCTTTCACGGTCTGCTTTTGCACGAACGACATCGTAAAAAGCTTCCCTAACTTCATCTGGAGGATCTACTACTTGCAACTCTACTCCAACTACATGTAATCCCGTATTATGATCATCTAATAGCCTCTGCAACATTTCCCAAATACTAGCCTCTACTTCTGGGCGACCTCCTGTCATAGCATGGTCTATATTCATATTACCAATAGCGCTTCTAACAGCAATTTCTGAGTTTATATGTAATATGCCAGCTGGGTTTTCTGCACGAAATAAATACATCACAGGGTCTTTAACTTGGTAAAGCACCAAAATTTGCACATTGGCTATGTTCTTATCTCCTGTAAGCATAAGTGCTTCTTGATCCACACGATTGTGCACACCACTCTGATCTGTTCTATATCCTACCTCAGCTCTCCGAACTTCACCTACATTAACAATGTCATGAGCCTGTATCGGCCACGGTAATCGGTAATTTAGACCTGGGCTTGTTTGAGTCGTAAACCTGCCAAACTGCCTCACTACTCCTCTTTCAGCAGGATCAACAGTATATATCCCTGAAGCTAGCCACCCTGCGAGTACAATCAGTAGAATAATCCATTTTCCAATACGAGTTTTCTTGTTAAATGCCTGAATAGTTCCTTTCAAAAATTGTTTCTTACTGCTTCCTTGAAACGCGTTCTCTCCAACACCATTATTTGAACTCACTCATACACATCCTCTCTTTTCTACCTAATCCACTATCAATTTGAAAACTAGGTACAAGTAATTATCTTGTCAATCTTATCATACTTTTCTTTAATTAACAATTGAATTACAATCATTTTTGATAGCACTAATCCTGTAGAATATGAGCATAAGTTCTCGGAATATTGTGCCAATTTCTATAATGTTCTTATCTAATTGCTGTAAAAAAACAGGATGTTATACCATAAATTCTAATTCCAATCCACGACAATACATCGCACACCTAAATTCCGTACCAATACAGGGGCGGTGCAAGAAAATATCTGTCCTACTTTTTTTCTAATGTCATCTTATTTATATTTTTCATCAAAACCTTTCCCAAAGATTTAATTTTACCTCGACTTACTCCACAAACTTTAGGATTGTTTCAGGGTAGTGACAAGCCACTGATTGTTGATTTGCTATTTCTAACAATTGAGGTTCTTCTTTTTCACAACGTTCTCTTGCAACTGGACACCTAGGATGAAATCTGCAGCCCGTTGGCAAATTAATTGGAGATGGAGTTTCCCCTTTCAATATGATTTTTTCACGTCTGTTGTCAACATCTACATTGGCTAAAACACTAACTAGTGCTTGTGTATAAGGGTGTTTGCAAGCACCAGACATAATATCTGCTGGTCCAATTTCGACAATTTTACCTAAATACATAATAGCAATTCGATCTGAAATTAACCATGCAAGTGATAAATCATGTGTTATAAATAAATAAGAAGTTCCCTTCTGTTCTTTCATATCATACATCAGATTAATAATACCCGCTCTAATAGATGCATCTAACATCGAAACAGGTTCATCTGCAACAATAAATTCTGGCGACACAATAAAAACCGCCGCAATGGCAACACGTTGACGTTGTCCGCCACTCAACTCATGAGGGTATCTGTATAAATAGTCAAGGCCTGGTTTTAGACCGGCAAACTCTAGCGCCTGTACTGTTCTTTGATTAATTTCAGCTTCTTCAAGGTCCTTTTCAATTAATCTTAATGGCTCAGACACAATATCTGTGATCATGTATTTAGGATTTAAAGATTGATAAGGATCTTGAAAAATCATTTGTGCTCTTTTTCTAAACCCAAGTATCCACTTCTTGTTTTTTAAATCATACTCAACGTCATCAAATTTCATCTCACCTTCGTGATGTACTAGATTTAATATGACGCGCCCTATTGTTGTTTTCCCTGAACCAGATTCACCTACGAGTGAGAGAATTTCTCCTTTGTTAATCTTTAAATCAACACCATCTACTGCCTTAACGTATTTATGCTCTTTAGAAATCAGGTCTTTAATGAATCCTTGTCTCATTTTAAAATATACTTTTAAATCTTTTGCTTCAAAAATCGTATTATTCACGCTGACCACCTCCAAGCAAATGACCGTAGTGTCAAAAGTTTTAACAGAATTAAATTGCTGCGCACGATAAACAAGTCGCCACTAAACTCTTTCATTTCATATTCAATTCTACGTTTTAACGATAATAGTTCATTCAAGGTTTCACTACTTTAGTTTTATAATATTGGTCCATGTTTTTTTTTTATGCAGTGCTGTACACTCTATTCTTATAGCTTTAGTGCCATCTGGTATATTGATTATTGCTTTTGTCATTGTTTGATCTTCACTTTTTTTTATCACTTTTACAGTTGAATCATCAGCATATAATACAAACAAAATGCATTGAACTTCTGATGTATTAATCATGACGCTATCAGTTTCAACATTAATGACCTTTATAATCGGACCATTTGAAGCATAAAATCTTTTAGATTTGATAGCCTTCATAACATTTGTTTTGGTGACGTCACAATCTTCTACGACAATGAAGCCTTTAAAATAAGCGGGTTCACCATTTGCATCTAAATACTGATGTGCATCATCAGAGGCAGTTAATAGAAGATTTTCATGTGTTTCATAAAGCGAATTTATGTAATCCGTTGCATCACTTTTTGCTTTTTCATTGTAGACTTCAATGCCATCATAACCCTTTAGTTGAGTTAGTAGTTCTAGAGGGATCATTAAATTTTTGGGATGGGCAACAATCACGATGTTACCTCTTGTTTTAAGTTCATTTATTAATTTTTCTACATCCTCTAAACTTTTATAAAACAAACTTTTATAAGTATTACCATCGTGTGGTATAGGATTACTGTTTATAACACTTGGATCTTGTAAAGTTAGTAAATGAAAATGAATGCGTTCACTATAACCTTCTAAATCCAAATAACAATTGTATTCACAACCATTAAGTAAAAGAAAATCTGTTTTATCATTTTGATTATAATAAAGCCTATGGTCTGTTATAGCTAAAAACTGATACCCTTTGTTTTGATATAACTTACGAATTTCATTCACAGCATACTGTCCATCACTTCTTGTGGTATGTGTGTGTAAATTACCTTTGATTGATTTTTGAAAGTTTAGGGAGTTTTTAATAAAATCTCCCCTATTCTCTCAGTCGTCAATTCGCCTTTATTTATAGTAATTTTGCCATTTACAATCACATACTTTATACCATTGGGTTTCGAAACCGCATGTTCAAAAGTTGCTGTGTCTTCAATTGAGTTATAATCAAAGATTGTAATGTCGGCATAGTTACCTATTTTTATAACACCTCGATCTGTAATATTTAAATAACTGGCTGGTAAACATGTCATTTTATAAATCGCTTTTTCTAAACTCATAAATCCTTTATCTTTATTCAATTTTAAAAATCTAGGATACGTGCCGTAATTCCTTGGATGTGGGTTGCCTTTAATTTTCTTTTCATCTAAACTATAAGCGCTACCATCACTTATAACAGCACAGTCTTCTCGTTTCATAATTTCATAAACATCCTCGTCTACCATCGAAAACCGAATGGTTGGGATTGAACAATTTGTGTGCTCCAAAAGGAAAATAACGGTTTCCGCTTCTGATTTGTTTAAGAGTTTACTAATTTCTCTAATGCTTTTTCCATCAGCTTCTGGCATAAATCCTTGTGTTGAAACCACAATCACACGGTCAAGTCCCATTTGATAGCTATTGCTTTTTTCAATACTCTTAATGACCGTTTGTCTTTCGTGTTTAAATCGCTCTAGTATCTTTTCAGTACCACCATCATGAATCCAGTTAGGTAAAACTGCTGATAAGCCCGTTGATGATGCACTGTAAAGATATTGTTCTGTGGTGATATGGATACCTTCAGCTCTTGCATTTTCAATTAACTTAAACAATTTTTCTGTTTTATGCCAACTGCCAAAACCAAGTTTTAAATGAGAGATATGAACGTGTGCTTTTGATTGTCTGCCGATTTCAATCATTTCTTCAATGGACTCAAAGAGATGATCATTTTCATTTCTAATATGTGCTGTGACTATCTTATTGTGTTTTTCAACCACTTTGGCCAGTTCTATATACTCTTCAATACTAGCAAACATACCTGGTGCATAAGCAATGCCAAGAGATAGACCAAAAGCGCCTAACTCTAATTCCCTGTTTAATATTTCTTTCATCTCTTCAAGTTCTGTTTCAGTTGCTTTAACATTATCAAAACCGACAACCGAAACTCTTAATGCGTTATGTCCAATATAGGTCCCCCAGTTAACTGTCATTTTATAATCTTTTGTCTTTGCTATAAACTCGTTTAATGATTTAGAAACAAAGTCTATATAGTCATCTTCTTCGATGTACTTTTTTAATCTCTCCATCCCAATCTCTGGACTTGGATAAAATGAAAAACCACAACACCCTGCTATTTCTGTTGTTACCCCTTGATAAAGCTTGCTGTCACAAGTTTCATTTTGAACAAAAGAGATGTCTGAATGGGTATGCATATCGATAAACCCTGGTGATACAATTAACCCTTCTGCATCAATCACATGAATACCATCACTTAGATGGTTTTTAATTTCAACAATTTTGTTATTGATAATTCCAATATCGGCTACGTATCGATTTTCTTTTGTCCCAGAAACTATGGTGCCATTTCGAATGATTAAGTCATACGTTGTCTTACTATGTTTCCTAATGTGAGCATTACATGCTTTCCCCAATTTTTTCTTCATTTATACACTCCTTGAATCTACTTTGAATCTACTTTGTCCATCGAAATTCCCGCTAAAGCTAATCCAGTTGGAGTAATAAGTCGTTCGTTCCCGCATTCTATTTTAAATCTCGTGTGGCATCTCACAGGTGAATTTTATTTTGAATCTCAATACCTTTATTGTACCTCATTTCACTAGCTTAGGAAAAAGGTCCACTAGTTATGGAATGCCTTACATGCTTAATAACTCGCAATAAACATACCAATCTTAACAAATTATCAAAATCACCAAACAATTGTGACCATGAAGGCTTTTATCAGCCTTTTCCAAAGAACGTTTTTCCGACATACCGGAAAAACGGTGACATTATACAAGAGTGCGTCAGTCAAATAGACATTCCGTATTTTCGGACAGCTAATCGAGAAGGAGGTAGATCAATTATTAATTAATTTATCTACCTCTCACACATCGCTAAGCCGCCGACCAGTACTTAGTAATTCATTAAAACAATCTGACTTCCTTATACTGTAGAGATACACTCTTAAAACCATGATTAATCAATCTTTAATCAGTTATGGTTTTGCTCAATATAGGACTTTTGGAAATTCTCCAGTATCTTTTTCTCATGTTCGCATATCTACTAGTTTGTAATAGCTCACACGCTGAGCGCGCAAAATGGCACCTACCTTGTGAGTACCATCTCGTAAACCTTTGCTGTCTCTTATTCCAATCAATTTAACACTTTTCAGAATTTGCATAATTTACAGAATTTGTCTTTCGTCGGCTAATTTTATACTTTCATATAACTTTGTTTTTTTGATTCCAAGTATGGACATGGCTTTATTTTTATCACCATTTGTATGTGTTAACACATTTTTTATGATTTCTAATTCAAAGTGCTGGAGTGTATCTTTCAGTGGTTTTAAGTAGACATCTTGGTTAAAAAAATTCTTCTTAGTTATCTTAATCTTAATATGCCCTGAGAGAATATTCTTGCCATCGCATAAGTTAATCGCTCTTTCTAATACATTTTCTAATTCACGAATATTACCTGGCCATTGATACATACGCATCTTATCAAGGGCTTCTGCTGATAAACCTTTAATATCCGTACCCATTTTTAAACAAATCTTTGGTAATAAGTAATCTACAAGTTCATGTATATCCTCTATTCTTTCACTCAAAGAAGGTAATTTAATAGGAAAAATATTAATTCTATAAAACAAGTCTTCTCTAAAGATTCCCATTTTAACATCTTTTTCTAAATTTCTATTGGTTGCAACTATAACACGGATATTTACTTTAATTTCTTTACTGCCACCCACTCTATAAAAAGCTCTGTTTTGTATGACATGTAAGAGTTTAACTTGCATGGCTTTTGATAAATCTCCAATTTCATCTAAAAATATAGTTCCTCTATCTGCCAATTCAAAATACCCTAATTTCCCTTTAATATTTGCCCCTGTAAAAGCACCTTTTTCATAACCAAACAATTCACTTTCAATGAGTGATTCGGGTATAGAGTTACAGTTCACTTCTATAAAAGGCAGATTATCTACTTCAGATGCTTCATGTATTGCTCTTGCTAAAAGACTTTTACCCGTACCACTTTCTCCAAGTAGCAAAACATTAGATCTAAATCGACTGGCTTTATAAGCTAGGTTTTTTACATCCATGATCTTTTTACTTGACCCTATAATCTTTGAAAAATGTGTTTCTATTTTTTTTGCATCATCAAGGGCTGCTTTTGCAATTTCAAGTTTCTTGTAAGCTAAATTTCTTTGACTCTCAGCAATTTGCAACCTAGTGATATCATTTATCAATAAGTACGCACCAATGGTTCTACCCGATCTAACAATAGGTTTTAAAGTAGAAATAATATTAATACCATTGATCAAACCATTTCTATTTTTATAACCCTCATGTTCACCCCCAGCACAGGTAATAAAATCTCGCATGATTTCGTTTTTATCATGAAGAGTTAAAACATGTACACCGACAACATTAAGCTCATCATAACCTTTTACTTTTTTTTTGAAAACACCGTGGTTGATTAAGTCCTTTAAATCATCTTTCCAAAGAGTATACCCACCAAGTTGATAAAACTTTACTACTTTTGTTTTATAATCAATGATCACAAAGTGGTTAAAATAACTGTTATAGTAATATCTATAATTATTACCCGCAACATTTATTTCAACATAACGCTCTATGTAATTCACTTTAGATGTAAATGAAATCCCATGATAGGTATCTTTCATTATGATTTCATCCATTTTATTAACAGGATCCTTGATCATTATTTTGCCTTCTACGCCTGTTAAATACTGACCTGCGGCAAGAAGTGTTGTGCCTTTTTCTATATGTAATAAGTCAATTCCAAATTTCTTTAAATCTTCTTTGTCTATACCGCCACGATCAGAGCCAAATGAGGTAAATGCAAGAATGACAATATCACCTTTTTCAAGTCTTCCTGCATCATGCGCATGTAAACAGTTTCTTCTTGCACCAATCATATCTTTTGCTTTTGAATTGTAAGTTGTGATCAAACCTTTTTGGTCGATTGCAATCATACCTTCACTCATCTGATCTATAAAATCAGCTGCCGTCATTACATCGTTCTCCATGGGCGCCTCCTTCTTTTTAATATAACACCTAAATCAGTAATATATATATTCTATAGAATTTCTACTTATTAAAAACAATAAACAACTAAATCCTACCAATATCATAGCAATTACTTAACTGTTTCGCAAGAATTTTTTGAATATTACGGCACTGAAGAGTAAATATTTTTATTTTCGTACTTCTTACCACGCAGGTAATTTTTCCCGAATCTCGACGCCTCTATTATAACTCATTTCATTGACTTCAACAATGTTTTTATATGGAAACTCTACTGAATTCAGTATAGGACTAAACAAAATGTTCAACCATTCAGTTTTCGGCACAATTATTGCAATATAATGAATAAACAGATACAAGAAAGAATTATACCAAATCGTTTGGAGGTATTATGATAAAACCAACTTGTTTAAAAAAGGGTGATACTGTTGCAGTCATAGCCCCTGCTTCACCATCATTTGATAAGAATTTTAATACCATCATCAAAAATATTGAAACTTTAGATCTGAACCCAGTTTTACTAGATAACTGTTATAAAAGTCATGGACACTTTGCTGGCACTGATCAAGAGCGTGTCGCAGCTATACATGAAGCGTTTAGAAATCCAGTATACAAGGGTATCATTTGTTTGCGAGGTGGATATGGCTCACCGAGATTATTACCACTTGTTGATTATAATCTTATTAAAAATAATCCAAAGGTATTTGTAGGGTATTCAGATATTACTGCGTTACACACCGCATTTAATAAAATTTCTGGTATAGTCACCTTTCATGGTCCTATGGCATCCTCTTCTTTTGATGAGGTTTATTCGATAAATGCTCTAAGAAAGGCGATTATGTCTAATGTTCCATTGGATGTTATTTCAAACCCAATTGGTGAAAAGATGATTTCTTTAGTCGATGGTGTATGTAAAGGACATATTGTCGGTGGTAATTTATCACTTTTAGTGAGCACCCTTGGTTCTCCTTATGAAATAGATGCTAGAGCTAAGATACTTTTTATTGAGGAGGTTAATGAATCCAACTATAGTTTAGATCGTATGTTAACCAGTTTGAATCTTTCTGGTAAGTTTAGGGATTGTGTGGGTATTATATTTGGAACCTTTACTGGCTGTAAACCTGAATATAAAAATGGCATACAGAAAGACTTGGACTTAATGACGATTATTGAAGAAATTATTATACCTTATCGAAAACCAACAGTGTTTAATTTTAGAGCAGGTCATAATTCACCACAACCCACTATACCATTTGGTGTTCAAGCTATATTAAATTCTAAAGAGTTGTTAATTAGCATTATAGAATCTGCTACGGAGGCATCGCATGAATAAACTAAAAAAAGATATTACGAGCTTAATGGGAGAGAATTTTTCATTAGTCCTTGAATCAAAAGTCAACGATAAAACAATTCACATCGACTCTCATGATTCTTACAACCCAGCAAGTATTATAAAGGTGACGTTATGTTAAGATCCACACATCTAAAAATCAATATCAATAACTTATTATTTAATATGGCTAACATAAACGCGTTTATTAAAGATGATGTCATATTAGGCGCAGTCCTAAAGGCTAACGCATATGGTCACGGTGCTAAATACACGGCCAAAACATTGTATAATCATGGTGTAAAATATTTCTTAGTAGCAACTCTACTCGAAGCCATACAACTTAGAAATGAAAATGCTAATTATCAGCTATTGGTCATGGGTCATACACCAGATGATTATTTACATCATCTCATTAACTATAATATTATTGGGACTGTTTTTACTTTAGACCAAGCTAGATTATTAAATAAACTGGCTTATAAAAAAGGGACTCAAGCAAAAGTTCATTTAAAAATTGAAACTGGTTTTAACCGTTTAGGCATGCAAATAAACGAGGAAAATATACAAGATATTCTGCAGATGTCTCAAATGAATCATCTTGATATCCAAGGTGCTTTTACTCATTTAACCTTAAAAAGTAAAGACTCCGATTTAAACCAATACAATATGTTTATGGATTTGATTTCTACTCTTGAGGCAAAAGGTATTCACATCCCAGTCAAACATGTCTGCGATAGTATTGGCATGGCTTTATATCCAGAATTTCATCTTTCTATGGTTCGTGTTGGTGCTTTGTTATACGGTCTTCAATCTGAAGATAAAGGCATCATAGATGTGAAACCGATTCTAAGTTTTTACACAAAACCATCTTGCATAAAGAAAATATTTAGTGGCGAGTCCGTCAGTTATGGCAATCGGTGGTTTGCTAAAAACGACACTATTATCGCTACATTACCTTTCGGTTATGCTGATGGTTTTCCACGCACTTTGTACCAAAAGAGTTTTGTAACAATCCATCAGAATAAATACCCTATCGTTGGTGCGATTTGTATGGACCAATGTATGATTGATTTGGGGATAAGTTCTGAGGTGACAACAAATGATGCAGTTGAAATATTAGGTCCATACAACAATATTGAAGATTTCGCTCAATTAGTTGGCACCAATAAAAATGATATTGTCTCAGGATTTGCCGCTCGCATTCCGAGAGTTTATATAAAGGATCAAAAAATATGTCATATTGAAAATGAAATCTTGTAGGAGGTAACATGGATATAAAAAATAGAATTGAAGCCATATATGATGAACTGATTATTATGAGAAGAGACTTTCATGCATATCCAGAATTAAGTAACGATGAATTTAGGACTCAAAACAAAATTATGAACCTTCTAAACTTATATGGTATTTCAAATAATAAAATTGCAAATACTGGTGTTGTCGGCATCATTAAAGGACAACCAGGAAAGACGGTTGCTTTAAGAGCAGACATAGATGCCCTACCCATTCAAGAAGTAAATAAAATCAGTTATGCATCAAAAAACAATAATATCATGCATGCTTGTGGTCATGATGTACATACTGCCATTTTATTAGGTACAGCAAAAATTTTACAGGAACTCAAAGATGAAATTAGAGGGCAAGTAAAACTGATATTCCAACCCGCTGAAGAAACCACAGGTGGTGCACTCCCAATGATCAAAGCCGGCATTTTAGAAAATCCAGAAGTTAATTATGTATTAGGTCTTCATGTTATGCCTTATCTAGAAACAGGTAAAATTGAAATAAAATCAGGTCAATTAAATGCAGCTTCAGATACCATAACAATTACAGTTAAAGGGAAAAAAGGCCATGGTGCATATCCTCACCAAGGTCATGATGCTATTGTTATGACCAGCCAACTGGTGATAGCTTTGCAAACACTTGTTAGCAGAAATATTTCTCCACTTGATTCATGTGTGTTATCTATCGGCTCCTTTCATGGTGGTAATAAAGCTAATATTATTTGTGATGAAGTTGTTTTAAAAGGCACTTTAAGAACCATTGATATAGATACAAGAGCTTATGCAAAAAATAGAATAGCAGAAATTGTTGAATATCAAGTAAAAGCATTAGGTGGCTCAGCTAACATAGATATCGAACCAGGTTATGAACCACTTATTAATAATGATGATATGGTGACATTCATTAATTCTGTTGCTTCAGAAACAATTGGGAAAGAAAATATTGTCTTTAAAAAGTTACCTAGTTTAGGTATGGAAGATTTCTCTTATTTTTCTAATCGGGTAAAAGGTGCTTTTTATCACCTAGGATGCAAAAAAGGCCGTCAAAACCTTTCGTTACACCATAATAACTTCGATGTAGATGAGGCTTGTATAAAAACAGGAGTCTTAATGCAAGTAAAACTGGTATTAGAATTATTAAATGGCAAAAATAATATTTAAATATTATAAGAATGTTCATATAACCAAAGTGTTATGCTTTCGGTAAAATTATGTCTCCTCTAATATATGGGTGTTGCACTGGATTAAGTCAATTGCAACACCCAAGCTATGTTAGGTCACTCAAATTCTCGTCAAGTAAGACGTTACACGCACTAGTTAAACTTGCAATGATAAAGAAAATAAGTGCACTCACAATACTTTTCTTAGCATATTCAAAAACATTTACACAAACGGCTCCAGATGTTTCGGCAGCTTATTTTTTCTTATTAAGTCCGCATAATTTTCTCTCTCAACAATCACTTCTGCATTCCCATCGCTTATTAGAACTACAGCCGCTTTAGGGATATTATTGTAGTTATTTGCCATGGAGTAATTATATGCACCAGTAGAAAAAACAACCAAAATATCTCCTTTTTCTACTAGCGGTAGCTTTAGGTTTTTCACAAGAATATCGCTTGTCTCGCAGCATTTGCCTGCAATTGTGATAATTTCTGTTTTCTCTTTAATATATTTATTTGCTATTGCCGCTTCGTACTTTGCATCATATAAAGCTGGTCTAAGATTATCTGTCATTCCGCCGTCTATAAATGCGTATTTTTTTATATTTGGTATCTCTTTTACTGAACCAACAGTATATAGAGTTATCCCTGCCTCACCTATAATCCACCTGCCTGGTTCAATAATTATTGTTGGAATCTCTAAATCTAATGTTTCACATTTTTCAATTATTTTTTCCATAATCGCATCTGTAAAATAATTAATCGGTCTAATAAGGTCACCATGTGTGTAGAATATTCCATATCCTCCACCAGTATTTAATTCTTTCGTTACATAACCTAATTCAACTTTGACTAGCTTCATTACATTCGCAACCCGCTCTACTGAGTCTACATGGGATTTGTTGTCAAATATTTGCGAACCCACATGAAAATGAAAACCCATTAATTCAACGAACTTACATTTGATTGCTCTTTTTACTGCCTCTAATATATTCTCCCTTTTAATCGGTAAACCAAATTTTGAATCTGCTCTCCCAGTTACAATATGCTTATGTGTGTGACTATTCACTCCTGGTGTTAACCTATACAAGATTTTTACTTTCTTATTAAGTTCTTTTGCTACATCTTCGATTAGTTGCAATTCATAGAGACTATCTACAACTATTCTTCCAATATTGTTACTTATCGCTAAACGCAATTCGCTTTTGTTCTTATTATTCCCGTGAAAAAAAACATCTTCCATCGGAAAGCCTGCCTCTAGAGCAAGATATAGCTCGCCCCCTGAAACCACGTCTAACCCAAAGCCTTCTCTTTCAATTATTTTACACATAGCTAAATTAAGAAAAGCTTTCCCTGCATATACTGCTTTTGTATTATTGTGCTTCAATAGAAATTCTTGTCTTATTTCATTGCATTTTCCCTTTATAACTGCTTCGTCTACTACATACAACGGAGTTCCAAAAGTTTTTGCCAATTCTACTGTATCACATCCTGCAAATTGTAAAACTTCGTTATTTCTGTCAGGTCTACCCATAATACCACCCCTTGCTCTTACTCATTTTTTTTGTTCTTATTGTATCTTATATGCTGCAAAAATTATGCCAGAATAATTTTTATGTGACGGCTTGGGTTTGCAACTATTATTTCTTTATAACGACTTGGGCGAAGCCTGATAAAGTTTCATCAAAATCCACCTTGACAATA
>JAJOKP010000094.1:68910-99863 GCA_021129775.1 Clostridiales bacterium | reverse complement strand
TATAACGACTTGGGCGAAGCCTGATAAAGTTTCATCAAAATCCACCTTGACAATATAGTAATCGATTTTGATATAACGACTTGGGCGAAGCCTGATAAAGTTTCATCAAAATCCACCTTGACAATATAGTAATCGATTTTGATATAACGACTTGGGCGAAGCCTGATAAAGTTTCAAGAGAATCATTCCTTAAAATACCTCAGGATTTATACTCGTGAATTAAAATCGGAGATTCTCTTATATTCTATTAAAGCGCGTATTGTTTTCCGCATTTTCGGACTGCTCATTCTGAATTCTATAGAATCAGTAAATATACACCTTATTACTTGGTCTTGTCGCCTCTTCTCCTTCTCTTTAATCGTTTTCCCTTTTCCCGCGCTCTATTCCCGTTTTTCGGACTGCTTTCTAAAGTACGCAGCAAATTTTTTTGCATTTTTAAAAAATTGTAAAGGTAAAATTAGGAATAATATTTTCACAATTTTATGTTGCAATTTATAAGAAAATTTCATATAATAGTCAATGTTAGTGAAAACATTGTGAAAAACCTAAAATAACAAATAGAAAGGTTGTTAATTGTGTTACCCACTTCGCATAAAATCATCTCGGAACATGTATATAAAGTTGTAAATGATACATTGGGTGTCAAATTAAATAAGAAACAATTAATCTATGGGAGTATCAAACCAGATTTAACACCAAAGTTCCTTAGATTAGACCATTTTAAACCTACTTCTTTTCATCATATCATGAATGAGACTACAGAATTATCTCTTAGTACTTTCAGTGATAATAATTTGTTCATCAAGCAGTTTTCTCAGCAACTTGGCATCGTTACACATTTTATTGCTGATTACTTTTGTGTTCCCCATAATGATAGAAATACTTACAAAAATCATCTTATAGACCATGTCGTGTATGAGTACAAATTAGAAAAACTATTTAAAAACTATTCGCATGAATCTCCTATAATAAAAGAAGCTTTTAATGTTAATAATTACAGTTCTTCGCCAATATCTAATGTGCTCGATTCCCTACACAATGGTTACACATTACGTGGAGAGAGTATGGAAAATGATGTTAGAAGTTCCCTAGATGCGGCGGCTACGGTTTCCCTGTTTGCAACCTACAATGCAATTAACAATTATCATAGAAAAGTCGCTTAAATTTTAAAAAGAGTATTTTTATACTCTTTTTGTTTTTTTGTTATATAGTTCTTTATAGCATATATTAGTCTACATTGATATCTATTAACTTAAATTTACCTACATCAAACAACCCCATGTCCGTTAGCTTAATTTCAGGGATAACGGGTAAAGCTAAAAATGAAAGAGTCATGAATGGATCAATTTCTCTATTTACATTCAACTTACTATATGCAATGTTTAGCATTTCTTTTAGTACGTCAACAACTTCTTCCATTGTAAGCTTCAAAATCAACCCTGCAATTGGCAACTCCAAGGTCCTTAACACCTTCCCTTTAGAGCATATTGTAATTCCGCCTTGTGTTCTTTTCACTTCATTAATTGCCAACATAATATCTTCATCATTGTCACCTATTACAATAACATTATGCGAGTCATGTGCAACAGTAGAAGCGATAGCTCCATTTTTTAAATGAAAGTTCTCAACTAACGCAAGCCCTATATTCCCAGTTGCATTATGTCTTTCGACTACAACTAATTTTAAAATATCTGAATCTTTGTGGGATTGGAATAATCCTCTGTCATCTAAATCAACCCTGCGGACTATTTTTTCTGTTAGCAAGCTATGTGGCAATACTTTAATAACATTGGCGATTCCGGTTTCAAGAGGCATTTCTAAATCTGTTTTACCCATGTTTCTAATATTGACTGTATTCTCCACTTTTTCACCATTAATAGCCTTTCCGTCAAAATCAGCTTTCCCTTCCATCCCTACTAGTTTGCCAGCCTTAAATACTTGTTCTATGCTGAAATTCTCTAAGTTATCAAATACTATAATATCGGCAGCATACCCAGGAGCTATAGCTCCTAGTCTATCTAATTTATAGCATTCAGCTGGATTTAGTGTAGCCATTCTTATTGCCACAATTGGGTCAATACCATGCTTTATAGCAAGTCTTACGTTATTATCAATATGCCCAGAACTGATTATGTCTTCTGGGTGTCTATCATCTGTGCAAAACATGCATCTTCTCTCATTTTGTAGCGTCACTACTTTAATTAGTGCTTCTAAATTTTTAGCAGCTGTTCCTTCTCTAATAGCAATATACATTCCGCGCTCTAATCGATCTATCATTTCCTTTTCGTTAGAACATTCGTGGTCTGTTTTTATTTCTGCTACCACATAGGCATTTAACTCTTTCCCAGAAATTGCAGGCCCATGGCCGTCAATAATTTTTTTGTTCGTTTTAGCAATCTTAATCTTACTAACAATTTCTTTCTCTGCATTAATCACTGCAGGATAATTCATAACCTCGCCTAAACCCAAAACTCTTTCATGAGTAATCATTAATTCTATTTCTTTCGCACTTAATACCGCACCTGAGGTTTCATACGATGTTGCCGGAACACAAGAAGGTATCATGAAAAAAACATCTAACGGCATATTGTTGGTTGCATTTAACATATAACCTAGTCCACTTAAACCACATACATTTGCAATTTCATGCGGATCAGCTATCACTGTTGTTGTTCCCCTTGCGACTACAGCTCTTGCAAACTGGCACGGTGAAACCAATGATGACTCAATATGTACATGTGCATCAATTAGTCCAGGCGCTACATATTTTCCTTCTAAATCAATTTCTTTTTTCCCTTCATATTCTCCAATACCAATAATTTTACCTCTATCAATTGCAATGTCGCCTTCTACTATGCCACCCGAAAAAACGTTAATCACTTTGCAGTTTTTTAAAACTAGTTCTGCTAATTTTCTACCCGCTGCAATATCAATACTCCTCTTAATTTTTAACATAGTCATCTCCCCTTCGTGTTCGTAGTGTAAAAACTTTTAATACCCTTAATCGAATGGGCTAAGGATGACTAGCGAGACCCATTCGACTCGCAGGTGCGCTCAGGGTAACAATAAAATGATTTTTTCATAAAACTTTTTACACTACCTTCATAGTTCCTTTCTTCTTACTGAAATACACCTAAATACATCGCTCTTTAGCTTCCGCTTTTTTAATCTTTTTTAATAGCTTGTCTGGCGTAACAGGAAGATCTTCGACCCTTACCCCAACAGCATCATATATAGCATTGAGTATAGCAGGTGCGACGGGAATCATTACAGGTTCCCCAACTCCCTTTGCACCGTATGGTGCTGACGTTTCAAAATCCTCAACTATAATATTCTTTACATCTATCATATCTCTTGATGTAGGAATTATGTATTTTGCAAAGTTGTCATTTTTCATTATCCCATTTTTTAAATTAATATCTTCAAATAATGCGAAACCTACCCCCATGGCATAACCACCATCCATTTGCCCTTCTACAAGCATTGGATTAATTGCCCTCCCAACGTCTTGCGCTAGCGATGAATTTATTATTTCAACTGTTCCTATGCGTGTGTCAACTGCCACTTCAGCGTAGCATGCACTAAATGTGTATGGCCAGTATGGCGAACCTTGTCCTGTTTTTTTATCCATTTCAGTAGTTTCGGCTACAAAGATTCCTTCTTCTTGTAACGGTTTTTTTGCAATCTCAGCAATTTTGCCTAGGCATAAGCTATTTTCTGGGTTTGATTTGGCAGTCACTATGCCCTTTTCTATTTTTATTTCTTCTATGCTCTTTATACCTAAAAACCTCATCGCAATTTCGCAAATCTTTTCTTTAAGTTTTTGTGATGCGATTTTAATTGCTCCACCCGTATTATATGTTTGCCTGCTTGCAGCTGCAGTGCCAGAGTCAGGTGTAATGCTAGTATCCTCATTTATGATTTCAACAAAATCAATAGCTAGATTAAAAACTTCTGCGGCTATTTGTGCTAATACCGTTTTAGCTCCTTGCCCAACTTCTGTTGCACCTGTGTAAATTATTATCTTCCCATCATTTCTTAATGCTACAACAACTTTAGACTCATCTTTAAACCCGTTGCCATAGCCCGTACCGTAAAAAGATGTAGCGATTCCTCTACCTATTTTAATATAGTCTTCTTTTATATTTTTTTTATGTAATAACTGGCATTCAACAATATGTTTTTCAATTTCGTTAATGCATTTGTCCAGAGGGACACTCTCTTTTAAAATCTGCCCAGTAGCAGTAGTTGAGTTTACTCTAAACATATTTTTTCTTCTAAATTCTACTGGATTCATACTCAATTTTTCTGCAAGTAAATCCATTTGCTGTTCATACGCTATTGCAACTTGTGTCACCCCAAACCCTCTCATTGCTCCTGTAAAAGGGTTATTAGTATACACTGCACGACTATTAATACTTACATTTGGTATTTCATAGGGACCCGTTGCATGCACCCCTGCTTTTCTCGCTACATTAATTGACCACGAAGCATGAGCACCTGCATCTGTAATCAAATCCGCCTGCATTGCCATTAGTTTTCCATCTTTATTCGCCCCTGTTTTATACTTCATAATAAACGGATGTCTTTTTGAATGCGCCAAAAAAGACTCTTCTCTTGAATATATTGCTTTTACAGGCTTGCCTGTTAAATATGTAGCCATTGCAAGATGTATTTGCATAGTTATATCTTCTCGTCCGCCAAAAGCTCCGCCAACAGCAGGGTTGATAACTTTAATTCTTTGCTCAGACATCCCCATTGCTTCTGCTATTTCTTTTCTGTCAAAGTGAGGATATTGAGTTGCTACCATAATTACAATAGTCCCATCCCATTCCAAACACGCTGCTCCAGCTTCTGGTTGCAAAAACACATGATCTTGCATAGATGTTCTATATTCATTTTCAACTATAATATCACAATCTTTAAACGCTGCTTCAACGTCACCTTTTCTTACTTTAAATAAAGAGATCTCATTACTTACCCCATGTACTTTAGGTGAATTCTCACGTAACGCTGCTACAGGGTCGAAGATTCCCTCCAATTCATCGTACTTTACAATTATTTTCTTCAATGCATTTTCAGCAATAGCTTCGCTTTCGGCTACAACAAAAGCTAGAGGTTCACCTATTCTTCTTACTTTCTTGCTACAAAATACTTCATGGTCTTTAATTACTACTCCATGATGATTTTTTCCTACAACATCTTTATAGGTAAGTATTTTAACGACCCCTTCAATTTGTTCTGCACTTAAGGTGTCTATTTCAATATTTGCATGAGCTCTTGATGAGCGCAGTGTTTTTCCGTATAACATCCCACCCAAAAAATAAATATCTTGAGGGTATATAGCTTCGCCTGTGACTTTTGATATTCCGTCCACTCTATTAATACTCTTCCCTACAATATTCAAGGGTTTTCACCTTCTTTGATTAGCTTAGCAGCTTTGTTGATAGCATTTACAATTTTATTGTATCCTGTACATCTACATAAATTCCCAGAAATCGATTCTCTTATTTCTTCTCTTTTAGGACTTTCATTTTTATCTAAAAATGCTTTTGCAGACATTATCATACCTGGGATACAATATCCGCATTGCACCGCCCCTTCATCTAAAAAGGCTTGCTGAATAGGGTGCAGAGTATCATCTTTTTTCATACCCTCAACTGTATATATTTTCTTACCATCTGCTTGAAAAGCCATTATCATGCACGAATTCACTGCATCTCCATTCATAATCACTGTACAGGCTCCGCATTCTCCTTCACCACAACCTTCTTTTGTACCTGTTAAGTAAAGTTTATCTCTTAATACATCAATTAACCTATCTTCTTCGGATATATCTATTCCATACTCTATATCGTTTATAGTTATTTGCATTGTCCCCATAAAATCATCCTTCTCTTTAAGTATAACCTTAACAAATCATTAATTAGTAATCGCAAAGCTGTTGCTCCGTATCTCTATTTTCAAAGGCGTTCTCAAAAGCATTTCTAAATACGCCTTTTACCGCCTCTTTTTTATACTCAACTGATGATCTTCCTTTTAATCTATTTGCAATTACTTTACTATACAATTCTTCCGCTTCTAGTAGCACCTCTTCTCTTAACTCTTTCCCTTTTAAAAACCTCTCTAATTCTCTTTCTCTTAGTGGCGTTTTGCCTAAAGAACCGCTAGCCACTCTGATTTCAGTACAAATGTTGTTTACAACTCTAAATAATACCGCCAAATTCCCTTTAGAAATTGCCAGCGCCTTGCGAGATCCTAGTTTATAAAATCCTAAAAACTCATTTGCCTCAATATTTTTAAACTTAAAGCTATAAATCATCTCATTGCTGTCTAGCATATTCTTCCTTTTGTTGTCTGCTTCTTTATTGGCATAAATATCCTCTATTTCCATCTCACGAACGCAAGTTGTATTTTGGCTAGCCTGCATATTAGCCTCTAAACAAGAACAAGATTCTCTATTTACTTGAATAAATGCTGTTGCGTTTAACGCCAACAATATCGGTGCTATATCCGCCGCAGTGGCGCCATTTGCAATATTCCCACCAATAGTCCCTCTATTTCTTATTTGTGGTGACCCTACATTTTTTGCAGCTTGAACTAATGCAGCGTATTTACATTTTAGCTCTTCATTCTCTACTATATCTGTAAAAGTTGTTAATGCACCTATTTCTGCACTATCTTCTTCAATCTTAACAAATCTCATTTCTTCAATTTCAGTTATATCAACTAAAGCTTTTGGTTTATCACCACTTTTTTTCATCTGTATTATTAAATCTGTGCCGCCGGCTATTAGTTTGCACTCGCCTTCATATTTTTTCATCAATTCACAAACTTGCTCTGTTTTTTTTGGTCTGTATCTTTTTAACTCCTTCACGTGCTCACCCTTTCAAAGTCTAATATCTCATTGCTCTATCTACTTGATTTTTGATAATTCTATTTGCTTCTTTCTTAATCTCATTTTCATTTAACGTTTTTATTTTTCTTTTATCCATTACGATTTTGCCGTTAATAATAGTGGTTTCTACATCTGATGCTTTTGCGGAATAGACTAGTTTAGAAACGATATTGTTTTCGTCATTGGGAACGCAGTGCACAGAGTTCAAATCAATAATTACAATATCAGCAAGTTTCCCTTCTTCTATACTTCCAAGCTTACCTTCCATTCGCATTGCCCTAGCTCCACCTAGAGTTGCCAACTCAAAAACTTTTTCAGCTGGCATAACGGTAGGATTTAAAAGCCTCCCTTTTTGAATCAATGCAGCTGTTCTCATTTCACTAAACATATCCAAATTATTGTTACAAGGTGCTCCGTCTGCTGCTAATGAAATGTTCGCATTCATTGAAATAAGCTCAGGTATTTTAGCAATTCCAGAAGCTAGCTTCAGGTTTGAATTTGGGCAATGCGCCACTTTTGTTCCCGTCGCAGCAATAATTTTCATTTCTTCTTCGTCTAACCAGATGCAATGTGCTAGTATTAAGTTCTCCCCAGTCAACCCTAACTTATCTAAATAAACTATGTTTCTCATTCCTCTATCTTCTTGAACAATTCTAATTTCACTTTGATTTTCAGATGCATGTGTGTGTATCATTACATCATATTCATTTGCTAATCTTTTTGTTTCTAGTAAAAGTTTTTCACTACATGAGATAACAAATCTCGGAGCGAACGCATATTGAATTCTTCCTCCGTCTTTCATATGCCATTTTTCTAACAATTCCATACTTTCATCTATGGATTTTTTTGTACCTTCCATAAGTGGATTAACTCCACTAACATCATAGTCCATCATACATTTACCCATGATTGCTCTGAATCCACTTTTGTCAACTGCGTCAAATATTTCTTCTGTATGGTTTACAGTTCCCATGTCTATGATAGCCGTTGTCCCGCCTTTTATGAGCTCTGCAATTCCTAGTTGTGCTGAAATACGATTAGATTCTGCTGTATGTGCGGCTTCAAGGGGCCAAACTCGTTTTTTTAACCAGTCTAATAGTTCCAAGTCATCAGCCTGTCCCCTAAACAATGTTTGGGTCAAGTGGATATGAGTTTGAGTGAGTCCTGGTATAACTACTTTACCTCTCGCATCAATAACTTCTTCTGCTTTGACTTCTATCTTTTGATCTACTCTAGTTATTCTATTATCTTCTACGAGAATATCACCTTTAAAAACATCTCGTTTATTGTTCATTGTAACTATTGTAGCATTTGTTATTAGTAATCTCTCCATATAAATACCTCTCCGCTAATCGATTATTGGATCTAGAATTTCAAAATTATTAACATCAATTAGACCTTTATCTGTTATTTTCCACTTTGGGCTAGTTGAAAGTGCTAAAAATGATAGATGCATGAATGGAGCGTGTACTTTACATCCAAGTTCTTTTTTTGCAACTTCTTCTAGTTTAGCATATTTCCCACTTACTTCATGCGCAGTTAATTCGTCGGTCATAAGCCCGCCTATTAGCAACCTTAGCTCTTCAATAATTTTGGAGTTGTTTGCCATTGCAATTCCTCCACCCATTTCTATTACTCTATTAACCGCTATCTTCATGTCGCTTAAATTTGTACCAACTACAATAATATTGTGTGTATCATGCGCAACGCTTTCTGCAAAAGCACCACTTGTTAGTCCAAACCCTTTAACAAAAGCCTTTCCAACTTTCCCAGTTCTTCCATATCTCTCTACACATGCAATATGTAGAACATCTTTTTTAACATCTGCTTGAACTACTCCACTTTTAGCTTTAAGTGTTTCCTCGGAACTTCCTGATAAATTTTGGTATGGTATCAATCCAATGCAGCGAGCTACTACCTCAGTAGCTTCGTTTTTAATTTCTAGTTCTTCTTCCTCTATTTTCCCTATTTTGATCGAGTTTTTCACTTTACTAGGGTATGTGTACTTAGGTAGATTAATAATCAGTTTTCCTTGTGAGGCAACTAGTTTTCCTTCAATGAAAACCGCTTCTACTTTCATAGTTGTAATATCTTCTATTATTGCAATATCAGCTAATTTCCCTGGCGCAAGTACCCCTATATCCTTAAACCCAAAATAAGTTGCAGGATTTATTGTCACCATTTGAATAGCTTCTATCGGGTCTACTCCTTCTCTTATAGTTCTTTCAACAATTTCATTCATATGTCCTTTTTTCTCTAAGTCTTCTGCTACAATGTCGTCAGTGGCTAAAATGCACCTTCTTGAATCCATTCCCTCTTCAGTAATGGCTCTTATACATTCGCTCATATTTCTTTGAGTTGAGCCTTCTCGCATAAATACATACACACCTTGTCTTAGCTTTTCCATGCATTCTTCTTTAGTTGTAGTTTCATGACATGAGCAGTTTCCACCTGTAGCAATAATATGAGCTGCTAATTCTTTGCCAAATAGTTCAGGTGCATTGCCGTCTACAGTTTGGTTTTTACTTTTAGCATACATCGAAGAAGCAAGTAAGTCTGTGATTATTTCTGGTGTTTTTTTGTATACATGCTCGACATTACTAAATCCTTGTAGTTCGCCTATTCCAATTATGTTTGGGTAATTAAGTAATTCCTCCATGTCTTTAGAGTCAATATCATATCCTGCAGTCTCAAGTTCTGGGCAATCTGGTGTAAGGGAAGGTACAACTAAATACACATGGTTAGGTACTAGGGCTGCTTCATCTGCCATTGCTTTCATTCCTATTTGACCAAGTGTGTTTCCTATTTCATGCGGATCTGCTACTAACGTCGTAGTTCCGCTAGGAATTGATAACCTTGAGAACTCTGTTATGGTTAACATGCTACTTTCAAAATGCATGTGAGAGTCAATAAATCCTGGGGATAAATATTTGCCCTGTACATCTATTACTGTTGTATTTTCACCTATAAGGTCTTTGGCATTCCCTACGAGAAGTATATGTTTACCTTTTATTGCAATGTCGGCTACATACACTTCCCTTGTCAAGACATTAATAACGTTACCCCCAGAAAGAACAATGTCCGCATGTTCTGAACTTGAAAGTAATGAGTCAATCAGTCTTCTATATTCAATTGCTTCTTTTATCACTCCAGTATTCGTCATTTTACTTCCTCCTACTTGTTGCTCTTAATCGCATAATATCTAAACTATTCTAAATCAATTCACTAACCTATACTAAATCAATACTATCAACAATTCCGACTATTGCTACATCAATAGGCGCTTCAGGCTTATTCGCTCCGAGTCTTGCTGCTGTTCCTTTGGTGAATATTATTGTTTCGTCTACTCCTGCCCCCACAGTATCGACACCAATTATTACATCTCCAATAGGTTTTTGATTTACATCAAGTGGTTGAATAAGCATGAGCTTATTTCCTGTTAATCTTGGATCTTTTCTTGTAGCCACAACTGTTCCAATTACTTTTCCTATTCTCATATTTACCTCCTTTAAATGTGCGGGTACCCACTAGGGCCCCCTACGATTATAATCATTTTAAAACTATTTTTATACCTCTTCTTGAAGCTAAGTCTCTTGCTAAAGCGGTTACTATAGTCCCCGCTGAAATGTTTAAAACTCTTACATCTTTTTCGATCCTACTTATATCGCCTTCTGTAATCACTTCTTTTGAGTAATTTTTCCTACTCAAATCTTTTTTATTTGTAGTATGAGATATAGTATTGCTTGAAACTTTAAAAAACCTTAAACTCCTTATTAGATATTCGCTACTTAAAATTTCTTTTATCCCCATTTTTTTCGCAATACTTAGTTGTTCATCAAATATTTTCTTTAGTTCTGTATTTTTCACATTTGTTTTATTTTTAACGTCACCAAGGTCAATGTAAATTTGCTTATTAGTAGATAGTGCTTTATATATCACTTTTGACACTAGGTCGTCTTGAATCCCTTGCGAAAGTTTGCTGACGTAGGTTAAATCTGAAACAGCCATAATCACTAAATCAATACCAATTAATATTTCCTCTACATCACAAATTTCACTGTTATAGTATAAATTAGTAATTCCAATTTTTTTACATAACACATCTTTATTGACTTTACTCGAAATTTCTCTAGCTAATAAAAGATGAACTTTTATACCGTATCTTCTAAATTTAGCAAGTTCATTTACCGTTTGATTATTAATATCCGCTGCAAGAATAACTAAAATCTGTTTATCTACGTGGGTTTTCCTAACTGAAGTTATTCTTCTCCCATTAGTAACATTGTTATTGATTTTAGCTGTTATTTCTTTTACTGTTTTTTTGCAGAAACTATATTTGTCCATACTACACCTCATTTATATAGCTATTGCTACGCATGCAAACAAGCCTATCACAACCAGAGAACCGTCCCCTGTCTCGATCCAGACAGAGAACCGTCCCCTGTCTCGATGTCTCGATCTTTAAGACTAAGACAGTTTTGTGTGTATTTTGTATTTTACTTCTCACCCAAAATAACTCTTTCAACTTCTGAATGCGGTCTTGGAATTACGTGGACTGAATGTAGTTCACCCACTGCTCTTGCTGCTTCAGCTCCTGCATCTGTAGCTGCCTTTACTGCTCCCACATCTCCTCTTACCATTACTGTTACTAATCCAAATCCTATTTTCTCGTATCCTGCAATTACAACATTTGCAGCTTTTACCATTGCATCTGCTGCTTCTATTGCTCCCACTAAACCTTTCGTTTCAACTAACCCTAAAGCCTGACCCATAATATTACCTCCTATAATTTTTGTTTATGTTTTTTCGTTTAAAACAGGCTCCTCTCCAACTTCCAAATCACTTCTCAAATGAAAGATGAGAACTGCCTTCTTGAATTATTTTACTGTAAACTCAAATTGTTCTGATATTTTTTCTATTTCTTTACTAGGTCTTGGTATAATGTGATGCGCTATAACAGTACCTACTTTCCTAGCCGCTTTAACTCCAGTTTCAACACTTGCCTGCACTGCCGCTACATCACCTTCAAGCTGTATTGTTATGCTGACTGCAGCACCAACACCAATGACTTTTTCATATCCAACAAATGACACTTCTGCATTCTTTGTTGCACTATCAAGTGCTGCTATAGCTGGTGTTAATCCTAATGTTTCAATTATACCAAGTGCATTATTCATTCTTTCACATCCTTTCATAGTCTGATAGCCGTTATCTACTTTTCTTAGCCCAGCTTATCGCCATTTTTAACTGCTTGTTCTGGCTGAATTAGAATCACACCTTGCTTTGAATAAACCCCTAGAACTAACACTTCTGACTTAAGGCCAAGTATTCTCTTGGAAGGAAAATTAACGACTCCTAAAACTTGTTTTCCCACAAGCTGATCTTCTTTATAGTTTTCTGTAATTTGTGCGCTTGATTGATTTATACCAATTTCTTCACCGAAATCAACCCACAATTTATAAGCAGGTCTTTTCGCCTTTTCCAACACTTCTACTTTCATAATTTCTCCAACTCTAATATCAAGCTTCATAAAATCTTCAAAAGTTGCCACATTACTCCTCCTTGCCGTAAAGTCACTACTATCCTTTTTTCTGCGCCACAGAAAATTCATCCAAAGTCATTTTTCTCTGCTTTTTTATTACTTTATCATTCTGTACTTCTTTAAACATCAAGGTTTTTAGGATTTGCACTTCTTTATTGTTCAAATTACCTATAATCTCTGTTTCGTCTTGCTCTCTCAAATCATTGCTTCTCTCATCATTTGAAGCTTCATACTTATCTGTTTTACTCACAATATTATTTAATATCGCTTTTGTAAGCAGATCTGCCACAAAATCACCTCCTGAAATTTCGTGTTGTGTCGAAAACTTTAAACATTTAGTCGTGCGAACTAAGAATAACTAGTGAGACCCATTTGATTCGCAAGGCTCGCTCAGGGGGACAGGGACTTGTCTGGTCACACTTGCTTTTTCAGAACCAGACAAGCCTCTATCCCCCTGTCTGACACTTACAAAATCATTTTATCGACTTCACTATTTGGGTTTGGAATCACGTTATATGATATAATTTCTGATATTTTCTCCGCTTCTAAGACTCCATTTCCTACAGCTGATTGAACTGCGGCAACATCTCCTTCTACAATTACAGAGACTATACCAGAGCCCACTACTGTAAAATTAATTATCTTAACGTCAGCAGATTTTGTCATAGCATCTGCTGCCTGTATTGCCCCTACTAAGCTTCTTGTTTCTACCATTCCTATAGACTTTCTCATGCCACACTACCACCTTTTAAAAATACTTATTAATATCAATATCCCCATATTTCGGGATCACTGCTTTATCAAAATTAACTCTGTTTTCGCCTAAAGGTTTTGTAGCATCAATTCCAACTTTATCAGTTGTTCCTGATAAGTTATGTGATGGATCAAGCCCAGAACCTAGAGCATTTGGTATAATGACAATATCTTTTGCCCCCTGTACCCTTGTTGCAATTGCACCCTCAACGTCGTCAGCGTCAAAAATGTCTATATCTTCATCTACAATAATTACATGCTTTAAGTCCTTATCACTACCCAATGCCGAAATAATTGCCGCTTTACTATCACCTTCGGATTTTTTATTTATAGAAACTACTGCGTGAAATCTACATCCGCCTCCAGTTGTAATGTGAACATCGTTTACATCAACCATTTTGTCTAGACTTCTATATAGTTCCACTTCCCTTGCTAGGGCATTTGATAAATGTTCTTCTCTGCATGGGAATGAAGTTTGATAAATTGGGTTGTTTCTATGAAGTACTGCTGTAATATCTACCGTTGGATGATTTCCTATGCCACCGTAATATCCCATCAGTTCGCCAAACGGTCCTTCTTTTTTTCTGTTTTTCGGTCTAACCACACCTTCTAAAACAATTTCTGCATATGCTGGCACTTCAAGGTCGACTGTACGACATTTTACTAGTTCTAAGGCTTCACCCCTTAAAGCACTGTCTACACCATATTTGTCTACCCCATAAAGAGAACTACTTATTTGTGATGCAAGTAAAAATTCAAAGTCATAACCAATTATTACTGCAATTTCTAATTGTTTGTTCTTACTTTCTAATATTTCGATTTGCTTAGTTAATAATGGAGATGCTATTAGCAAACTTAGATTATTCCCACTATTTACTTGCAACCTTCTAACAGATGTGTATCTCTTTCCTGTTTCTGGATCTTTTATCAGCACAATTCCAGCAGTAATAAAGCTTGCTGAGTCTTTTTCATGATATGTTGGAATAGGAAACAAGCTAGTTAAGTTAATATTGTTAAGAACAACATTTTGTAGCACTGGTCCGTTTTTCAATAATTTTGTTGGTTTAGGGTTTGCAATAGCATCCATCATTTTAAAAATGCGCTCATCTCTATTGCTATTAAGCATATTATACCATATATCACGAACTCCAAACATCCCACCTATCACTGACGCTTTACTTCTTTTGACTTTTTCAAATAAAATAGGTTTCGTGTTTTTGAAATGCTTTAATACAGCACCCAATTCAAATTTTATATCTACTTCTTTTTTACATATTTTCAATTCGTTATTCTCTTTAAGTTTTTTCAATACAGACCTAAGCATTTGCTTTTCCATATGCTCTCCGTCCTTTCAAAAGCTAGTTGTTCTTAGGGCTTGTGATGAAATAAGCTGTGCAATGTTGCGAAGGATTTTCGTTCATAACCAAGGCGTGGAAATAGGCGCGTAGCGGCGCTATGTAACTGTTTCCACAACGCTGGATATGGACGAAAAGACAAGTAAGATTGTACAGCTTATTTAGGAACAATCCCTTAGCTCCATCTTTTTGCAATCTCATTTTCTATTCCAAATTGGTCAATAACTCTACCTACAATGCCACTTACAATATCGCTTATACTTTGTGGATTGTTATAAAACCCTGGCGAAGGCGGCATTATTGTCACTCCAATTTTTGATAGTTTGAGCATGTTTTCTAAGTGAATACTACTTAGTGGTGTTTCTCTTGCAACAATAACTAATTTTCTTCTTTCTTTAATGATTACATCGGCTGCTCTACTTAGTAAATTATCTGAAAATCCATTTGCTACACTAGAGAGTGTTTTCATAGAACATGGAATAATAACCATCCCATCTGTTTTAAACGATCCACTAGATATTGCCGCTGCTAAGTCCATATTGTCGTAGTAAAAAGATGCCATTCCAATTAGTTCACTTAACTCTATTTCGCATTCGTGCTTTACAACGTATTCACCCATGCTTGACACAACTAAATGCGTTTCTACACCGAGTCTTTTGAGTGCTTCTAGTAATGCGATACCATAAATAGCACCACTTCCACCAGAAATCCCTACTATGAGTTTCATCTACAGCATCACGTCCCCTCGACTCCTACTCAACTTTATTTTGTGTATCTCCGCCACCAATCCACGGATCAATACCACTGTCAATTGCATTAGTAAATTCATCAATTGTAAGTATTTTAGCAAATAAGCTAAGGTCGTTTAAACCATATTCGTGCATTTCTTCTGTTTTTGAAGCACAACCGTCACTAAGTGCTATTACTTTATATGCACTATAAAGCGCATCTGACGCAGTACTTCTAACGCACACGTTTGTCCACACACCTGTTACGACTACTGTACTTATATTTTCTTCTCTTAAGTATAAATCTAAATCGGTATATGCAAACCCACTATGTCTTCTTTTTTGAACAATATATTCATCTTCCTTAGGATACAACTCCTTGATAAAATCCGATCCCCAAGTGCCTTTTACTGCATGTACAGGTCTTACCCTAAAGTCTGCATCGTTTTTTCTGTGCGCTTCTTGAATATGCACAAGTTGTACTTCATCTCCTTCTCTTTCTCTTACCCATTTAAAGAGTTTTTGAAGATCTGGAGTAACTGTTTCTCCACCAGGACATCTTAGAGGAGCTTTTTCTCCAACAAAATCGTTTAGCATATCAATAACCAAAATTGCATATTTTGACATCTAGTCACCTCTTTTAGAATTTTAAGATCTTTTGTAATTTGTTTTCATTCTGACGTTTTATAAGCTTACCGTATCCTTGCTCCCCTACTATTCCTTTTTTATCATCATAAACTAATTTCCCGCGAACTATTGTTTTCACAGGCTTGCCCTTTAATTTCATTCCATCAAACGGTCCATATTTCGCCATGGTAACCATTTCTTCATTTTTAATTGTCCATTCTCTATCCAAATCAATTATTGTAAAGTCTGCATCTGTGCCCACAAACATTGAACCTTTCTTTGGATATAGTCCAAAGTTGATAGCTGCATTCTTACAAAGCAGTTCAACTAATCTACTTAAAGAGATTCTTCCCTTATTATATCCTTCGCTTACAATTACAGGCACCATAGTTTCAACTCCAGGTATCCCAGGGAAGGCATTCCAAATATGAAGACCTTTGGCCGTTTTTTCTGTCGCTACTTCATACGGAGCATGGTCTGTTCCAATAAAGTCTATGCTACCGTCTTGAAGACCTTTCCACAGTAATTCATTGTCTTTTTTAGTTCTTAGTGGTGGTGCTATTTTTGCGAACACGCCATGCTTAGTCATAGACTCTTGATAATTAAAGAATAAGTAGTGAGGGCAAGTTTCTGCTACCACGTCTACACCTCTCATTTTTGCTTCTCTAACCATTCTAGCTCCTTCACCTAATGCCATGTGAACAACTTGGAATCTCGCCCCAACTTCTTCTGCATAATAAATCCCCATTTGGATAGCTAGTTTTTCTGATATCGCTTTTCTTGCTTCTGCCCATGCTGGCGCATCTGTTCGTCCTTCTCTTTCAAATTTCTTAGTATAAAACTCACAAATTGCATATATCTCACTATGAACTCCAACTATCAATCCTGTTTCAGATACTGCTTTGAATGCTTCTAACATCTCAGGGTCTGATACTCTTGGATATGTTGGAACAGAAGGTGTCATATATACTTTGAATGCTAATACTCCAAAATCTGCTTGTTCTCTTACGTTGAATAGCCAATCATTACGTACATCTTCCCCTGTGACTCCGCCCCACATACCATAGTCAACTATTGCTTTGTTCTTTATTGCATTTACTTTGTTTTCTAATTGTTCCACACTTCTAACTGACGGTTTTGAACAACAAGGCATGTCAATTATCATTGTAATTCCGCCAGTTGCAGCAGCAGATGTTCCTGTAAAGAAGTTTTCTCTATGTGTAAATCCAGGGTCATTTATATGTGTATGTGGATCAATACAACCAGGAAGAGTCAAATGACTTTCAGCATCTATTATTTCTTTTGCTTTAATCCCCTCAATATCTTGTAAAAATCCTTCTATTATCCCATCTCTGACTAAAATATTTGTTAATTTTGTATCGTCACCCTGTGGAATTCTTGCATTCGTAATTAAAACATCATACATTTTTCATCGCTCCCTTTTAGTTTTTTCTTGCTAATCCATTAAATGCGTTTCTAATATTTGCTTAGTGACAAAATTCTCTAACCCTAGGTAGTAGCTTAATGAGTTTAACAAATAATCTAGTTTTACAGGCCCTACTATTTCTGATCCAGTAACCGTTATTCCGTATCTCATCGCTTCACTCTTAACAAAGTTATACGCTCTGTATAAAGGTGTTTTCCCACAATCAAACATATTCATTGAAACAACAACACCTTCTCTTTCTGGAAACTTAATGCCCACTGCTCTTATAGTAGAAAAGCCCCCACTTGGACCTCTTACTGCTTTTGCAATTGTTTTTGCTACGGACAAATCTTCTGTGTTCAAAAACACATTGTATGCTGTTAGTCCTTCTTTGTCTGCACTCACAATTGTCGCTCCTGCACTTTTATGTAGCTTTGCCTTGCCAATATCAGGTTTTCTTTCGTCTAAATGCGCAACTTCTTTTAGTCCCTCATACTGTCCCTTCCTTATGAAGGATAGTGCTTTTCTTTCATCACATTTAGCATTCTCTCCTGAAAAAAATACAGGGACATCATATCTTTCATAAATTTCTTTTCCAATTTCTTCAGCTAATTCTGCGCATTCCTTTAAAGAAATATTGTTGAATGGGAAAAGCGGTATAGTGTCTTGCGATCCAATTCTTGGATGAGTTCCACTTTGTTTTTCCATATCAATTAATTCGTAAGATTTGCCTGCCATATTGAGTAGTGCTTCTTTCAGAGGTTGTGGCTCACCTATCACTGTCACAACTGTTCTGTTAAAATCATGTTCAGGTTCATAACTGATTAGCTTTACTCCTTCAATATCTTTTAACTCAGCAACAATAGATTCTATAACTTCTTTTCGCCTTCCGTCACTAAAGTTTGGTACTGCTAAAACATATTGTTTTTTATCTGCCATCTTACCATCTCCAATCAAGTCTTTTCTTGTATGCATACTTCTATTTATCTGCTTATCTAATATTTCTATATAATTGTGTGAATTCCTGCTTTGTTCTTAAATTAAGTAGGAATAATGTTAGGTCATAATATACTCGAACAAAAATAAAGACAGGTGAAGCGTCCCCATTTGCTATTGTGCAAACAAAATATCCCCTCGCCACACACAGGCAAAAAAATAGTAAGACAAAGAGGTTTATCCTTGTCCTACCTTGTACTACAATTTCAGCATCTCTTTAACTTGCTCTATATCTTTGTCTCCTCTTCCTGATAAGTTCACGATAATTATTTGCTCTTTGCTTAAAGTTGGAGCTAATTGCATCACATAAGCAATTGCATGCGAACTTTCTAAAGCTGGAATAATTCCTTCAACTTGAGATAAGTCCACAAAGGCATCAAGAGCTTCTTGATCTGTAACTGTTGTATACTCAGCTCTGCCGCTTTCCTTATAAAATGAATGCTCTGGTCCAACGCCAGGATAATTTAATCCAGCTGCGATTGAGTGTACAGGCAGTGGGTTGTCATTATCATCTTGAAGAGTTAAGCATTTAAACCCATGAATGACTCCTGGTTTACCAAGTGTAATTGAGGCTGCATGATGGGGCGTATCGAGACCTTTTCCCGCTGGTTCAACACCAACAATGTTTACCTGCTCCTCCTTATAAAAAGGGTGGAATAAACCGATGGCATTGCTTCCACCTCCAACACACGCAACTAAATAATCTGGTAATCTACCTTCTTGTTCAATAATCTGTTCTTTGGCCTCTACACCAATAATACTCTGAAATTCTCTAACCATTAGAGGGTAAGGATGTGGTCCAACTGCAGATCCTAACAAATAATAAGTGTTTTTTGCATTTTCTACAAAATCACCTAATGCGGCATCCACTGCATCTTTTAATGTTCTTCTTCCTGCCTCTACAGCAACTACCGTGGCTCCTAACAGTTTCATGCGAAAGACGTTTAACGCCTGTCTATGGGTGTCTATTTCACCCATATAAATAACGTATTCCATGCCAAACATTGTGCAAACTGTGGCTGTAGCTACTCCATGTTGACCAGCACCTGTTTCTGCGATGACTCTTTTTTTGCCCATTCTTTTTGCTAATAGCACCTGACCAATCGTATTGTTAATCTTGTGTGCTCCAGTGTGGTTCAAATCTTCTCTTTTTAAATAAATTTTTGCTCCACCAAGTTTCTGCGTTAATTTTTCTGCATAGTACAAAGGGTTTGGTCGCCCAGTAAACTGTTTGTGATAATACATCAACTCATCAATAAAATCTTGATCTTCAATATACCGATAAAAATTTTCTGCCACTTCTTCTAATACCTTCTTCAAAGGTTCTGGTACAAAAGCCCCTCCAAATTGACCAAAATACTCTTTCCTTTTCATTTTTTTCCTCCTATTTTTTTTAGCGAAGAGCGGAATACGAGCATTAAAAAGTCCTCTATTCATGATTAACATGAATAGAGGACGTACATACGCGGTGCCACCTCTTATTCTCTTATACGAAAATAAGTATCTTTTTCAAATACGGGATATTATCCGATATTCTATCTCTATAACGGGAGAACCCCGGGCAAACCTACTACTAATTCGGGTGCCACTCATAAGCCCATTCGATTATTTTTGAATCATCGGATTTCCACCATCGCCGATTCTCTATTCATTCATTAAATAATCTACTATTCTTACTCAACGCTTTAATATATTTAATACATTCTATAAAACTTTTTTCTAAAAGTCAAGTGTTTTTTTTATAATATCAAAAGGTATTGACACCTAGAATCTTTTCATTATCAATTATTTTTTCTCCACCTACTGTTATTTCACAATTAGGTTGTATAAAATTGTCATAAAAACTATTTCTTCACTTAAGACAGGGGGACGTTTCACTTGTCTTTTATTACCAAACGAAAAATTAATAGTCGCTCTCATCATAATATTCAAAATCTTACAACATCCTTAAAATTTCATCTTGCGTGTTTACATCTTTTCTTTTCACTACCTTATAGTTAATGAATATACATATAATTGCACCTATAAAAAACATTATGATTGTCATAAGTGGTGGCAGATTTTCATGCGCCAAAGTAACTGGAAATATAGCTACATAAAAAAGAGAGGCAACAAGCATTCCAATCAAAATATTCACTTGAAATGTTATAAATCCTGTAAGTCGTGCATAACTACTTCCACAAAAAATCACTGAAAACAACCAAAGAAAATGTAAAACAAGTGAACTGTCTGGATAAGCCCTAAGAAATACTGGGCTGTAATCAATAAAATATGGTGCAATTAAATCTATTCCTAAGCCAATAAATGCAAATCCTATTGCAGATGTTAATGATGAGATTGCCCATTCTATGCTAAGATTTTTTCTGCTTTTATATACTACTTCCAAATCTTCCAAGTAATGAAAAGCGCCTGTCATCATGCTATTTATTATTGTTACCGCTACAAAAGTAAATTCTATAATAGCATTCTCAAACAGTATTGCATACAAACCCCATATAATAAAAATATTAGGAATCGTTTTTATATCTATCCAAATTCCCCTTCTAATAATATCTCGCACATTATACATCCCAACACCTCCTACAAAACATTTCTCTTGAAATATCCTCTTCAATTGACTCAGCTAATTGGGTATATACTGCATTGTCATCTTTAAATTTGATCAACATAATGGCACCTCGCATTATAATTATTTTGCTTGTTGATAGAACACTAACTCTCCTAATCGATATTTACGCTTGGCTCTATTGCCTCACCCATTTCCACATTTCTTTTATATCTATTCCTTTTCCATACATCAACATACCTGTTTTGAATATTTTGCCAGCAAGTTTAGCTATAATCGCTGTCGACGCTAATAACACTAATAGCGGAAGAATAATTTCAAGGAAGCTCAATTCAAGAAGTGTCATTCTCAAAATCATCACCACCGCTGAAACAAATGGTATGTAGCTAGCTACTTGTGCTACTATCCCTCCTGGATTCATTGCAATAGGGGTTACTAAAAAAATGGAAATCATTGGAATAAGCATAACCATTCCTTGAAAATTCCCTGCACTCTGAATATCGTCCATCGTTGATCCTAAGCCAACGTATAAAGCAGATGAAATTAGGTATCCTAATAAAGCAAAAGTCAGTAATAGGGGCAACTCAGGTACAAAAACATAAAAGAATAATTGGTGAAAAGGAATTCCAATTCTCTCAAACGCACCTAAAACATGCATGATAATCACAACATATACAGCATATACCGCTATTTGCACAAGTCCTGATAAGAAATTCCCTATTATTTTTCCATACATAAGGCTAGTTGCAGACACTGAGGAAAGTAATATTTCAATCATTTTATCGCTTTTGTCTGCCATTGCACTTTGCATTGTTGTCATTCCACTAAACATAATCATGAAATATACTAACAGAGCAAATCCTGGAGCTGCCCATTTCCTGATGGCACTCGCCGCTGCCGCTTCCTCATCTACCATCTCAGGAAATGGTGGCTCTAATCCTGGAGGTGGTTGAGGCAAGTCACAGTCTTTGGCAGTATCCCTTGGTATCTCCGGCCTCTCTGCTAACACTTCTGCCATCTCTACAGACGACCGAGTTCTGATATTGTGCCCTTCAATAATTTTATCAGCGCTATCAGAGTCAACATTAAGCTTAGCAAGTTCAAAATGCATTAGCGTCGCCCAAAGAGCATCACTAAATTCCCACGGAACGAACATGTCGTCTTTCTCTGTGACAATAAAAGTCTCTCTTTTTTCAAATATTTCATTCGTTAGATGTAGATAGCCCGCATTTAGGTTATTCCTTATTAATTCCTCTAAGTCACCTTTACTACCTACATGTTTTTGCAAGGTTAGGTTTTCAACGTCACCTACTGTTTGAGATAACGCATCAAAAATTCCTATTTCGTCCATTACATATATATGTGTTATCGTACAATCAGCAACTCGCTCTTCCTCTCCTATATCCCCCCCTATTAGCAGCGGTGGTAACATTATAGCCAATGCCATAATTATTGGTGTTAATATAAGAGAAATAACAAAAGACTTATTATATGTAAGCTTTTTAAATTCCCACCACGCAACTTTAATCGCATTTTTAATTGTCTTTTTTCCTATCAATTTCATAAACTTACCCTCCAATTCTATTTGTTTTCTACAGTTTTAATAAAAATATTATGAAGTGAATCTCTTTTAATTGCAACTTCCTCAACTTTTAAGCTGCCTGGCAATTTCTTTAGAAATTGAATAGGGTCAACTGTTTTTTCAAGATACAAAGTCGTAGAAACCCCATTTTGCACTAGTTTTTCTACTCCCTCTAAAGTCTCAAGTGCACCCTTAACATCTTCTTCACTTGAAATTTCACATTTAAAACTCCCAAATTCCCTCTTAACATTTAAAAGAGTGTCATGCATAACCTTTTCTCCTTTGTGAATCATAAATATACTGTCACACATATGCTCAACTAAATTCATCTGATGTGAAGAAAGCAAAATAGCAACACCCTCTTTAGCTAAATTTCTAACTTCCTCTCCAAATACATCTTGACTTACAGGATCTAGACCAGAAAAAGGCTCGTCTAAAATTAGAATAGATGGCTTATGAAGTATTGCCCCTATAAACTGTACTTTCTGTGCCATTCCTCTAGAAAGTTCTTTTATCTTCACCTTTTCTTTTCCAATTAATTTGAATTTCTCAAGATATTGTGAAATTCCTTTTCGTGCTTTTTCTTTCGGATATTCTTTAAGACTGGCAAGATACAACAACATATTCATAACTGTAATGTTTTTATATAAACCTCGCTCCTCTGGCAAATACCCTATTTTAGGTAAATAGTTTTCATTGTTCTCAAAATTAAATTGTATTTCACCAGAATCTGGTCTAATGATATCCATAATACTTCTAATTACCGTGGTTTTTCCAGCACCATTAGGTCCAAGAACACCAAGAATTTCACCTTTACGAACATCGAAAGATATCTGATTCACAACTGTATTTCCCCCAAACTTTTTCGATATTTCTTTTACACTTAACACTGTTTCCATGCTTTAAGCCTCCTCTTATTTTTAAAATATTTCTATCTGCCAAACAAAATATTTTACCTAGTTATTGTTATAAACAACTTTTGTAATTCAACATTAGACAACTCTATATTTAATTCTTTTGCTAACTTTTCATTTTTATTCTTTTCACTCTCCATAACTGTGGCTATTTTCAAAGCTCCTATAGTTTCTTCTATGATGAATTCCCTGTTTTCTAAATATTTATCTACTTTGTCTTCTCTACCTGCAATTACATATGCTGATGATAAAAAGTTTTCAACCGATTGCTCCCTAATGATTTTACCTTTGTTTATTATAATAACTTCTTCTATCACATCAGCTACTTCGTCAATTATATGTGTAGATACTATTATCGTTTTAGGCTTCTGACTATAGTTTTTTATTAACTCTCTATAGAACATATCCCTGTGATTTGTGTCTAATCCTAAAACTGGTTCGTCAAACAATACTATCTCAGCGTTTGAAGCCAAGGCTAATATGTCTTTAAAAATCGAGCGATAACCTGTAGATAATTCATGAATTTTTTTAGTTATATCTAGTTGAAATTTCTTTGCTAGTGCGCTAGCATAATCCATATCGAAATGCACATAGAACTTTTTTGTCCATTTAAATAATTCTTTAACCTTCATGCTAAGAGGATATGCATCGGTCTGCATCATATAAAACATGCTTGCAAGCATTTTATCGTTTTCATTTACGTTAAGCCCGGCTATTGTTATTTCACCTTCAGTTGGAAAAATTTTATCTGTCATTAAATTTAAAAGGGTAGTCTTACCTGCCCCATTTCTGCCTAAAAGACCATAAATTTTGTTTGGTTCAATAGTTAGGCTTGCATCGTCGACTGCTGTAGTTTTACTGTCGTAAATTTTAGTTACGCCCTTAACTTTAATTGTGTTCACTATCTTTCCCCCCTTTTATCATCTCAATTATTTCTTCTTTTGATATCTCTAACTTTTCGGCTTCCCCTAGTATTGGCTGTATAAAACTTTCATAAAAACTATTTTTTCGCTTTGTCATGATTTTATTTTTTGCGCCTTTGGAAACGAACATTCCTACACCCCTTTTTTTGTAAGCAATCCCTTCATCTACGAGAATAGTAATACCTTTTAAAGCAGTAGCTGGATTGATTTTCAACTTCACTGATATTTCTGTAGTAGAAATAATTTTAGTATCTTCTTGAAATATTTCTCTTAGTATATCATCTTCAATGGATTCTGCTAATTGAATATATACTGGTTTATCATCTTTAAATTTGAGTAACATAATGGCACCTCCCGCATTATTTCTTTACTCTTTATTTAACTTCGCTTTTATTAAGGTCATATAAATTCGGCTTTTCCTTCCTTTGTCTTATCGTTCTCTTAAGCTATTCTTGATTTTAGATATCATAAAATAGTTAACCCGCCAAATAATTGTAGTTACCCCAACAACAACTAATATCGTGCCTATAAATCCTATTGCCACTAAAAAATTTAGTAGAATCAACTTGCTGTATTCGCCCCACCTACCAAGGAAAACAACAGCAGCACCTATTGCAAAAAATCGACCTACTCTATTAATTATTTTATTACTTGTTTCTAATTTGCGCCCTGCAAGCCCTGTAAGAGCTACTAAAGCACCTGTAAAATTTAAAACTAAAAATAATAAAATTAAATTTCCTAAAATCGAATCATTTCCATATAACATTTTGAAAAAATTTATATCCACCCCTATAGGCAGGTTCACTAAATTCACTAATGTATCTAAGAGAGCAAACAGACATGAAAAAAACATGCTCATTAAAATATACAAGTTACATATCCTTTTTCTAGACAAGCTAACTACTCCCTCTATCTCATTAATACCTGCCCAAAACATAGACCATACGCCAATAAGAACAAAAAACGCCCAAATCCACCTAATTTCTGCTACACGAAATAGTAGACCTGTTACAAGCAACATGATGATGTTAAAAACTACATAAACCCCACTATTTTCTCTTAGCAAACCTTTTATTACTTCTATATTACTTCTTAAACACTTTTTCACTATATATCTCTCCCTCTCTTACGTCCATCTGACCACTTATAATCATGCTTTTTCTTCGCTGACAAGTTATTATCACCTTACTAATGTTGCCATATATCTATACTCAATTTCTTCACAAAAGAATGAGATGCAAAAAGGCAAATAGTTGCACTTATTAAAAACAGCGATACCATTAAATATGGATTTCCAGCTAATCGATTTTCAGAAAATGTTCTAACTTGCATTATAAAAAGAATCACCGAACTAAAATCACCAGAGAAGATTAAAACTAGCGGTAAAAATGGAGGCACAACCATAAAGAGCCTTACAATTGGGTCTTTAACTCCACTAAAGATTGATGTGTAAAGACAAAACAAACTGCTTGCTAAAACTAACAGTGAGAACAACCAAACTACGCTAGTAACGAAGAAATAGTCCCCATATATGAACTCGTACATGCTATACACAAAATTTGGCGAAGCAAATACTGTATTGATGATTTTTTGTGTTAATGCTATAAGGAGAGACAATATTCCTAGGCTGATCATATAGGAAGCGAAGAATTTTTTCCTGGTCACATTAAACACTCGCATAAAATCAATATTCGTTCCAAAAGAGAAAAAAGTAAAAAGTAGCAGAAACCAAATTGATAGTACTTCAGCAAAATATTCTTTTCCGCCTTCAACTACAAATACTGCATCTCTATACGCGTTGCTAACCCCCATATCTAAATAAACAAGCGCTACCATAGGACTAATTACAAGAAAAAAATATCCTATCAATGTCCATGCTCTATTCAAATATAAAATATCAATTGCTATTTTAAAAGAATTTCTCATATATATACCTCCTATAAATTTCCATAGTGTCGAAAGTTTTAATACACTTAGTCGAATGAGTTAAGTGTTACTAGCGAGACCCATTTGACTCGCAGGCTCGCTCAGGGTGACAATAAATTGGATTTTTCATAGAACTTTTTACACTACCTTTAATTTTCAGTCAAACTCATGCATAACTTTTGAAGCTCTACATCACCTATCTGTATGCTTAGCTTGCTTGCAAGCTTTACGTCCTTATCTTTTACATCCTCTAGAACTATTACCGTTTTAGATTCACCAATCACTTCAATTGAAGTATATTTTCTGTTTGTTAAATACTCATCTACATCTTCAGCACGCCCTGAAATAGCGTAGGCAGAAGCTAGCAAGGTATCAACTGATTGATTTCTAATTATTTCTCCATTCTTAATTATTGTCACTTCTTCAATAACAGTAGCTACTTCTTTAATTAAATGCGTAGAAATTATTATTGTTTTTGGTTTTTCGCTATAATTTTTGATAATTTCTTTATATAGCATCTCTCTATGATTTGGGTCAACTCCAAGCACTGGCTCATCTAATAATAGTATCTCCGCATTTGATGCTAATGCTACAATAGCCCTAAATATTGAAGCTTCGCCTGTCGACATACCTTTACTATCTTTGCTTATATTTATTTCGAATTTCTCTGCTAAGCTATTTGCATACTCAATATCAAACTCTGGGTAAAATTCACTCATACGTCTGAATACTTTGTGAATTTTCCATGGGAATGTACTATCTACCATAATATATAGTATTTTACTTAGCACCTTGTCATTTTCTATTACTGTTTCTCCTCCTATAGTTACATCACCATTTGTCGGTAAAATTTTATTGGTCATTATATTCAAAAGAGTTGTTTTACCTGCACCATTTCTACCCAATAAACCATGGATTTTATTTGGCTCAATGGTTAAGTTTACATTATCAAGTGCTTTAGTTTTCTTTCCATAAATTTTAGTTATATCTTTGATTTTAATTATGTTCACTATTCTTCTCTCCTCTTTTTTGAAAACTACATCTACAATCTCACTTCCGAACCTTGCTAAATTGATTCAAACGCTTTCTTTTGCACCTTTAAATCTCTCTTCCTAACTAATCTGTCGTTTATTGTATCTAGAATAAAAGCTCCAACTAAAAATAATACTACAGCAATATATGGGCTGGTGTTAACCAAATCTACGTTCCGAACAGTTTCAAACATATCTAATGCTGTATATTCCTCGATTAATACAATAAGCGCTACAATTATAAGTGGAATCCAACTAATAAATAATAACTTAGTAGCACCCATCTGAAATGCAATAAATCCAAACAGTCGCCCTATATTAGATGCTAAAATGAATAATGAAAATATCAAAACAGAATTCTCTAAAAAAGTACTTGCTGTATACAAAAAATCAAACATAAAACTTATTTCCCCTGTCTGACTAATTATAGTCTTTATAAGTAAAATCAATGTTGCAAAAACTAACGCAATTATTATTGAAGACATCCCTGCTGCCATGCTTACACTCTTCTTAGAAATACTTACTACTTCTAGTATATCTAAGTGAAAAACCCAAGACATCATTGCTCCATTAATGAAAAGAATGGCTGCTAAAACAGCTTCTACTGGAATAGGAACTCCAAACCACGAATAAATCATCCATATGATTGTCCCCATAACACAGTACATGGCAGTGTATAGCATTCCTAACTTTAGATTACGTTTTACTATTTTTGTCATGTTATGCATTTTATTTCTCCTTTCATGCTCTTGCGAACACTATTTCTTTGTTAAAGTTCATCAGTTAGCTACTGTTGTAACTAAGTATATAACCAATTGATATTTATGTCAAGTCTTTTTTTAATTTTTTTTTCTACTTTTAACCGAAGTTCAACCTAAATTAATTTCAAGCGCTTAAGTCATTGGGAATACCGACTTACATAAAAAAGAAAGTCTATACAACAAAATTAAGAATCGAGCAAATGCAACAGTTTAATTACTTTTAGGGTTGAACTACGGTTTAAAAAAAGGTGTCAATGAAACATTGCGTTTGGCAGGTTTTTTAATGCAAAATTTAAACCTGTCAAAAGCAACGTCCCCTTGATACCTTATTAGTTACTTGCCGTTCAAATAATTCCTACTGTAAAAGATGCAAAATATGCTAAAATCGCAACTATAACAACAGTTGGAAAAAGAATAGGTATAACTGCTTTAATTTTACTTATTTTATGAGTAATACTAATTCCTATAACAGTGACTACAAAAGACCAAATAGAAAAAACATCTAAACTCGCTAAGACTACAAAAATTGGTGTAGCTAACATATCTTCTGCTAGAAACATTGCTGGAGAAAAAGTAATAAACCTGTCATTTGTAAAATACTTAATAGTGCTCAAAATTAGTAAACCAGCGGAAGATATATAACTTGCGTGAAAATACACGCTAAAGGTATTTTTTAGCTTTGCCTTCCCACCCATCAGCAAAGAAATACCATGCACTATTAACCCAATCACAAAGCTAAATAGTACAATAAGAATACCACTTGCCGCCACCCCTGCCTGTACTTGCCAGTTAATTCCATCTATCATTTGTTGAGTAACTGATATTCCGAAGTCAGCAAAAGCTTGTATTTGCGCCTCTTTAGCTAAACCCATTGTTAAAACAGAACTAATTGTCGTTGCAATAATCACTACAATAATTGGGAACAAAAGAGTTGGCTTAGCAATAATGTCCTTCATCGTGCTTACTGGATCAACAAAAGTATTGATCAGTCTTGAAATAGAAGATAATTCTCTTTCTGGCAATTCTTCTTCAAAATCATAATAATCTTCACTTTCTACAAATTCATCACTGTCTACCGAACTAAATTCCGTCTCTTCTTCTAGTTCTCCATTTCTGTCTTCTTTTTCATACATTATAACTCCCCCTTTAGGATTTTTATATCAGACAAGGGGACAGGGACTTGTCTGGTCACGCTTGCTTTTTAAAAACCAGACAAGTCCCCGTCCCCTTGTCTGACCTTTAGTGCTAGTCACTTGCGTAATTAACTATATAACTATTCGAATTTATTGTCAAGACTTTTTTTAAAAAAATATTCCTCTCACAAAACTATAACAACGCTTTTTTTAACAGCTTGGTCAGAGGCTCGAAAATTAAATGGATGCCATCCGTGGGATTAGGCAGTTCTACATCTAAAACATAGGCATAACTATACATGATACCTAGCGACATCATAAAAAAATACGCAAAAATCTCACGTCGGTTTTTTCTTTTAACAATGGGTGGCACTTGTATAACAAGAACAACAACAAAAACTATGGTTAGCATCGATATCGCCATTATTAACTATCTCCTTGTGACTTTTCTATAGGTCTGGTAATAAGCCCGATGCACTGGATCGTTGAAGTCACCTTTATATTTACGTCTATACCTGGGTAATAATCGTACCAATTATCTTTAACGCTTTTCCAGTGTTTAGGGTATTTCCTATAAAAATAATTTCCAAACCAAAAAACGTCTGTGCTAAGTTCTATTGATTTCTCCAATGCCATGAGAATTTCCCTTTTCACTTCTTCATTTTGTAGGTCCTCAATTTTTTCTATTACTTCAGTCTTGGTGAAATCCAAATCTGCCTGACTTTCAGCTATGGATGTTTTTACATCTACAGTGATATTTATACTCATTTTTTCATCTTCTATTATCGGCTTCACTTTTGATTTGACTCTAACTATCCTCATGGAAATTTTCTTGTCTTCAAAACTGGTAGTGAGTATCCCACCTTTTATCTCCCCCTTGACCCACAGAAGTCCCCTGCTCTCACTTTCATTCATCCAGCCTACCATCTTATCATCACGGAAAACAGCAGTATCGGCAATTATAATGTCTTGTGTTCCAGGGGATTCAATTCCATCAGTCCTTGTAAGCCTATATTTAGGTTCTGTAGTATGGAATACTGGTGTTTTTGTGGTTATCCCTTGCGTATATGTTTCTTGACCTTGGTGCCCTAGTATTTCTACAAAATCTCCCATCCGACTAGTGGTTGAAAATAAATTGTTTTTTCTAAAGTCAATTATACTGCCAATCATCTCGGCGGCTGTTACAAATCCACAAGGGGTATAGACACTAATTACTTCGTGAAATTTACCTTTCTTTGTAATGCATACCCATATATTACGCCTCATCTCCTGATTTCTTTCAAAAAAATCAACGACAGGTCTAAATCCTATGAAACTAACGAGCTCCTCGGAAAGAAGAACAGTTGTGACATGCGTAAAAGATACCCTCTGAGGAACTTCTTGCGACAATTTGCTAACAGCATCTGAAATGGTTGTACCTATAGAAGAGTGCATACGGAAGGGAATCTCAGCAGCCGAATTGGCAGTGATATATTATATTGGGGAATAGTAAACGAGGCAATACCTGTTGAAGCCACTATTATAACCGTAAGTGGTGACACTAAGGAAGCCCGAACAGCCGATTCACCTATAACAAGCGCACCTACAATGCTGACTGCCTGCCCTACCGGTTTGGGAAGACGCACTCCTGCCTCGCGAAGGATTTCAAAGGAAACTTCCATAAGCATTGCCTCTAGGAAGGCTGGCAGAGGCACTCCTGCGCGTGCAGACATAATACTTACCAGAAGGTCGGTAGGAATCATCTCCTGATGGTAAGTAGAAATAGCAATATAAGAAGCAGGAAAAAGCAATA
>JAJOKP010000094.1:0-68810 GCA_021129775.1 Clostridiales bacterium | reverse complement strand
AGCAATATAAGAAGCAGGAAAAAGCAATACAATAACAATAGCAAGATACCTTAAAACTCTTGTGGCAGTTGCAAAATAAAATCTGTTGTAATAATCTTCCGAAGACTGTAATAAGGAAAAAAACTCACCAGGTGCAATTAGTACTACAGGAGTGTGATCCGTAATAATCACTACACGCCCTTCCAAGAGTGCGGCTGCAGCAACATCAGGTCTTTCTGTATTACGCATCTGGGGAAATGGAGTGAAGGGATTATCCTGAATAAATTCCTCTATATATCCACTTTCCAATACCCCATCTATATTTATTTTCTCCAACCTTCTGTATACTTCCTTCGCCAGTTTAGAAGGACAAATCCCTTTTATATAGGTTATACAAACCATCGTTTTAGTTACTTCTCCAATTTTCAAAGTCTTAATTGTTAGATTTGGACTTTGTATTCTACGTCTGATTAAACCAATATTTGTGTTTATAGTTTCAATAAAGGAGTCCTTCGGACCCCTGACTACAGTTTCCACTTCGGGTTCCGACACTTCTCTATAATCATACCCCCTAATATTAATTGTAAAAAAACCTTTAATTCCATCAATTAGTAGCCCTGCCTCGCCCATGAGCAATCCTTCCAGCAGATTTTTTAAATTATCATTCTTTTTAATCTGAGCCCTAGTAATGAGATTGCCTGCGTAAATTTGCTCTACTATTTCATCCCCAGTATGCAATCCAGAAGTATGCGCTTCAACAACTAGTGGTCGTATGATTTCGCCATCCAATAAACTTGAATCAACAAGATTGTCAAAATATAGTACAACTCCAGATCTTACCCCGCTTCGCCCAATGTTGACCTCTCTAACAACAATATCAGCATTATCGCCAATAACATTTCCGATAATCTCCATATTTTCGGCTAACAATGTGGAAAACTTTGTCCTCTTTAGTTCATCTTCGGTAAAGCTCTTGCCTACATTTAGCATTATATTGTCATCATTTCGGAATTGTTCGATTCCATTATGAGATGACCTCATTTTTTTAATGTATTTAATCACATTATGACTCCTTTTTTTCTTCTATAAATATTTCTAAATGAAAATAAAAATAGCAGCCTAGTAAGGATTAAGTTAACGAAGTTGATAGATAATGGAAAAACCATTGATGAAAACACCAGAAGATCAGATAAACTATCCCATGAAACCAAAGATAAAGATATCAATAAAATTCCACTGGGAATAATCAATGTCTTATATGACGCAAGACCAAATAGCTGAGCAAAAGCTAGAGTGCCCGCATAAAAAAAAGTAATCACCTTAAACGTTGCCCCTGCCACCCATATAATCATAACCAGTGCATCTAAACGTTCAAAAACTGGCATTGCCGGCAGCTGAGTTATGCGAGCGAGTGAAAAGGTCGGAAACAACATCCGTGAAACTGCCTCAGCACTAAATATCCCAATAATTCCTAAAGTTACTACAAGCATGCTAAAAAAAATTATCAGCGCTGCATAGACTGTTGCCCTCATTGCCTTTTTTCTATCGGCTAGAAACGGAGCCAACATTAGTATTACTGCACATTCTCCAGTCCACGCAGCAGGAGCCAGCGCCCCATAGACTATACCGCCTATAGGAGCAGTCAGCATAGGAGTAAAATTTTCAAGAAGTATATTATTAGATGTTAACAGAATTGTTATGCTAAGGGTTACTAGAAATAAGACTATCACAATTGAATTCGCCCGGCAAATGGCTTCCAGTCCTAAGTACAGTGCGTAACACGATATCGCTGTAATTATTGTAATGTTGATCCATGGTGGCGTTTTAACCATATATATAGACATCAGTGTGGAAAACTGTCTTAAAACAAAGTAAGCCACATAATAAAAATAACAGGCATATATAAATCCAACTATTTTCCCTAAAAAATTTCCAAGTATCTTTGGGCTATACTCTATAACTGTTTCACTTGGAAAACGAAGAGAAAGCTTTGAAGCAATAACAGCTACTAGTAGACCGTATGCCAATGCAATAAGCAGCGAAATCCATGAGTCACGTCCTGCTGACTGCGAAGTAATAGATGGTATAAATAAAATAGATGTAGGGAGAATCAAGCTCACTATGTACGCCGTTACCTGGCAACTCGCAATTCGACATTTTTCTATCATATGAAATCTCACTCCTTCCCCGAGGCTTTATACAACTCTTGTTTTCTAAAATATCTATTATTATACTTTTAAAAAAGCGCAACCGACGTGAATTGTCGATTGCGCTTTTAAATAATCACTTAAACGAACTTTAACAACATCTCCCCAGACTCAACTAGGTCTCCTTCTTTTACAAAAACAGTTTCGACAGTTCCGCCAACCGATGCCAATATACTTGTTTCCATCTTCATAGCCTCAATAGTTGCAACCGCCTGTTTTTCTTTTACTTTATCGCCCTCTTTTACAAAAATTTTAATTACAGTTCCTGGAATAGACGAGCCTATTTCTTTAGGATTATTTGCATCTGCCATCAGTTTGAAAACATCCTTTGACCGTGTTTCACCAGCCTTATCATAAATCTGGACTGCGCGCCTATTTCCATTTATTTCAAATACAACTGAACGTTTACCCTCTTCATTTACTTTGCCTATTTCTAGTAGCTTAACAACTAAGGTTTTGCCTGTTTCTACTTCTATTTCGCAAATTTCTCCAATTAAAAGCCCATGGAAGTATATATCACTGCCCATATTGCTCAAATCACCATTTTTCTTGATGTGTTTCATAAAATCATCAAAAACCTTTGGATACAGAGCAGAACTAATTACATCTTCTTCTGTAGGTTCTACGCCAAACAATTCCTTTAACCGTACTCCAACTGCATTCAAATCTTCATCCAGAAGCAATTCACCAGGTCTACAAGTAATTGGCTTAATATCTTTTAATACAATTTTTTGAAGTTCGATCGGAAACCCTCCTAGCGGCTGTCCCATCATACCTTCAAAATAGGCAATGACCGAATCTGGATATGCTAATTCTCGCCCTTTGGTATGGATGTTTTCAGGTGTGAGGTTATTCTGTACCATGAAAATAGCCATGTCTGCAACAGCTTTAGATGACGGCGTCACTTTGACAATGTCACCAAACATATCATTAACAGATTTAAACATCTCTTTAACTTCACCAAATCGGTGCCCTAGCTCAAAGCTATCTACCTGCGACTTTAAGTTTGAATATTGCCCCCCTGGGATTTCATATTTATATATTTCAGTAGTAGTTGATTTCAGCTTTAGTTCATATTGAGAATAAACAGGCCTAACAGCGCTCCAATAATCATCAATCTCTTGAATTTGGTCCGAATTAATGCCTGTGTCCCTTTTTGTATTCTTTAAAGCTTCAACAATTGAGTTTAAGGCTGGTTGACTAGTAAGACCAGACATGCTGTTAAATGCTGTGTCTACGATATCTACACCTACTTCGGCCGCCATTAATAGGGTTGCAACACCGTTCCCGCTAGTATCATGGGTATGCATATGAATTGGAATAGAAATTTCATTCTTTAGTGCTTCAACTAATTTGCGCGCCGCATACGGTTTTAACAAAGCAGACATATCTTTAATACCAAGAATATGTGTGCCTGCTCTTTCTAATTCCTTAGCCATGTTAACATAATAGGTCAAAGTGTATTTATCACGATATTCATCAAGAATGTCACCAGTATAACAAATGCAAGCCTCAGCAACTTTGCCAGTCTTTATAACTTCATCAATAGAAATCTCCATACCTTTAATCCAATTAAGTGAGTCAAAGATTCTAAACACGTCAATACCTTTCTCAGCCGACAATTTAATAAATTCCCTAATTACATTATCTGGATAGTTCTTGTAACCTACTGCATTAGAACCCCTAATTAGCATTTGCAAAAGAATGTTAGGGACTCTTTCCCGAAGCTCCTCTAATCGCTTCCATGGCGATTCCTTCAAAAAGCGATATGCAACATCAAATGTAGCGCCGCCCCACATTTCCAAAGAAAACAAGTCTTTACCGTATACAGAAGTCGCTCTTGCAATTTTTGTCATGTCTTTCGTTCTCATCCTAGTGGCCATTAAGGACTGATGAGCATCTCGCATTGTCGCATCTGTTAATAATAGCTTTTCCTGCTTCTTAATCCAGTTTATAAGACCATTTGCGCCTTCTAAATCCAAAATTTGTTTAGTTCCAATTAAATCATCACTCTGCTTTACTTTTGGAACAACAGGCACATCAAATTCCTTTTCATATCCTTGAGCTTCATTAACTGCCTTGTTGCCTAAATACTCTAACACATGCAGTTCTATATCAGCCTTAGGGAGTATTTCAAACAATTCCTTATTATCGGCTATAAATCCAGTATTACACTCGCCTTTTTTAAAAGTCGGATGGTTTAGTACATTTATTAAGAACCCCGTGTTTGTTTTAACACCTTTTACAGTAATTTCTTTTACTGCTCTTTTAGCTTTTTCTAGCGCATCACTAAATGTTCTGCCCCACGATATTGACTTTACTAATAAACTATCGTAGTAAGGACTAACCGTAGCGCCTGCAAATCCATTCCCATCATCAAGTCTAATCCCAAATCCAGAACCCGTTCTATATACGTCTATTTTACCTGTATCGGGAGCAAAATTATTCATTGGATCTTCAGTTGTAACACGACATTGAATTGAGTAACCACGAATATCAATAGAATCTTGTGAAGGAATATTGATTTCTGGAGAATCCAGAGTGTAACCCTCAGCAATAAGAATTTGCGACTGGACAATGTCAATTCCTGTAATCATTTCAGTTACAGTATGCTCTACTTGGATTCTAGTATTCATCTCAATAAAATAATGTTGTCCCTCAGAGTCCAGTAGAAACTCCACTGTACCTGCGTTCTTATAATTTACAGCTTTTGCAATTCTAACAGCATCATCACAAATTGCTTGTCTCAATGACTCCGAAAGTGTTAATGAGGGAGCAAACTCAACCACCTTTTGATGCCTTCTTTGAATTGAGCAGTCTCTTTCATACAGATGAACAACATTTCCTTGTTCATCACCTAATATCTGCACTTCAATATGCTTGGGTCTTTCTAAATATTTTTCAATGAACATGTTATCAATGCCAAATGCCTTTCTAGCTTCATTTCTAGCACTTCTGTATTCAGAAATCAGATTCTCGGTACTTCTCACAATCCTCATACCACGACCACCGCCACCAGCAGCTGCTTTCAATATAATAGGATAACCGCAAAGCGCTGCAAATTCAACAGCTTCTTCGTCAGTGTCAATCGTTTTTTCTCTCCCAGGAAGAACAGGCACATTAACTGATCTCGCGACATTCTTAGATTTGATTTTATCCCCTAGCGCGTTCATCATACTAGCGTCCGGTCCAATAAATACAATCTCTGCCTCTGCGCACCTTTGAGCAAACTCAGGATTTTCCGAAAGAAAACCATAACCAGGGTGTATAGCGTCTATTCCCTTTTTCTTTGCCATTTGAATAATTTCATCAATATTCAAATATGCTTCTACAGGTCCTTTGTCCTTTCCAACTAAGTACGCCTCATCTGCTTTTGTTCGAAAACGCGAATTTTTATCCTCATTCGAGTAGATTGCAACCGATCTAATTCCCATTTCACTACAAGCCCTAAACACTCTGGTTGCAATTTCTCCTCGATTGGCAACCAGTATCCTTTTAATTTTACGCATATCATCACTCCTAAGATTATTTTTTATTATACCCAACAAAAGCCCTGTTTATTGTTAATATTTTAACAATAAACATTAATTTATGCAAGCTTTTTAAAAATATTGACTTGTGTTAGTTTTTTTCTACTATCTTCTCGTCTGTAAATATCTTTTACTATGCTAAACACAGAATCACTTTGCTGTATTCCTTATAAGAGAATATAGCTCTTTTAAGTTATTGCTTATTTTTGTTTTCTTCATTGCTTCTATATATTTATTTTTGTCATTAAATACCTTATATATCGTATTAACAAATATACTTTTATCAATATCCACGTCCGCCACAATCTCACAGTAACCTTTACTTTTAAATTCTTGTGCATTTAAGATTTGGTCGCCTCTGCTTGATGCTTTAGGGAGTGGAACCAAAACCATAGGTTTTCTAAAATACAAAAATTCGAAAATGGCATTCGATCCTGCTCTTGAGACGACTAACTCGCTTGCCGCAATAACATCTGCCAGTTCATCGTTTAGATACTCAATTTGCTTGTATCCATCAACTTTTATTGATGACTCTATATTTCCTTTGCCACAAATGTGTACAAGCTGAAATTCGGAAAGTAAAGATTTCAAGTTTGTCCGTATAGCTAAATTTAAGTGCCTAGCGCCTAAGCTCCCACCCATTATCAAAATCACTGGTTTTTCTTTGCTAAATCCTAAAAATTTTAACCCACGCTCTTTAGTCCCTAACTTTAAAGAGTCGCGAATTATAGGCCCTATGTAATGAACTTTTTCCTTAGGAACATATTTTTTCGAAGAATCAAATGTAATGCATACCTTCTGAACAAATGGCATACTCATCTTATTCGCTAATCCTGGAGTCAAATCTGACTCATGTAGTACCACAGGCACATTGTTTAACCATCCGCCTATTACAACTGGAGGAGAAACAAATCCTCCTTTTGAAAAAATAATATTAGGTTTTATTTTTTTGATTAACGAATATGATTGAAATATGCCCGAAACTACCCTAAAAGCATCAGTTACGTTTTCCCAATCAACATAACGTCTTAATTTCCCGGTATCTATAGTTAAATATTGGACTCCATCTATTTGTGCTATGAGTTGCTTTTCTATCCCTTTTTTCGAGCCTATATAATATACTTTCCAACCATCTTCAATGAATTTAGGAATAATCGCCAAATTAACTGATACATGCCCAGTTGTGCCTCCACCTGTAAAAACTATTGATTTACCGTGCATTTAGAAGCCCCTCTCCAAATTACCTCTTTAATCTATTATCCTTGAACTCAAAATGGTTTAGCATTTTTATAACTTTTTTTTCATATTCCTCTTCTAATTCCAAACACTCTTTACAGTTCAAAATCAAATCGTCTTCAGTTTTGTTTTCGATGTTCTCATACATAATTCTATTGAATTCAGATTCTAATTTGTCTCGCAAGGGCTTAATAGTTTCTATAAAAAATTCATAATTATCGACAATTTTCTTTGACAAACTCCTTCGTATTATACTATGTTTTAGCGCAAAATCTAAGTCTGAAAAACTCAAATTCCCCTTTCCAGATAAAGGCAGAATGATTGGTTTGAATGTAGAAACACATGGATGAGGCGAAGCAGTAAACCACACAATAATCCTCCTATTCATTTTTAGTTCCATTCAATTTCAACAGAACCTATAGAATGCTAACAATTCTTCTAAAACATTTTTTCCACTTCCCCATAAATTTATGTTAAAAAAATCTCGTTCCCATTAGCATTCCTTTTAATCTAAGTATATGCTGTGTGTGTATTTTTTGCAATAGCTTTTTAAACGCTAGACTCTTTGTTGCTTAAGTTATTAATTAAAAAGGGCAGTTTTCGGAGCTAGAATTTTACGAATAAGTTTGCGCTGTAAAAGCATCTAGTGTATACTTAATTAAATATTCACAATTTTTTTTAAAAAACTTATAGTAGATTAGTTTTAAATAGGAGGATAAAGATAGCGATGAAACAATCAAATATACATATTAAAACGTTAAGACAGTCGCCTTTCGAAGGTAAAATGCAAACTCAACACTTAATGTTTAGAGCTGGAATGTTGAAGAAAAATGGCATTGGAGATTACACTTTAATGCCCTACGGTTATGCTCTATATAAAATAATAGAGAACAAATTGACATCTTTGCTAAGTCATAGCGCATTTCAAGAAGTAAGTACCTTAAATTATGATGCGAAAGAATTGTTAACACAATTAAGATCTGATATTGTCTCTTATAAAGATTTGCCTCTGTACATTCAAAGCAATGGATTAAAAAGACGTCACAATTACAGTGTGAAATTAGGGCTTATAAAAAGCAAGTCCACTCCTATTAAAGGGTTTCAATTAATCAGTCATAGTGATATAGATTTTCAGGAAAAAAAATCAGCTCTATGGAGAGAGTTATTTGAATTTGGGCAAGAATTAAATATCTCCTTCGAGAAAAGCCTACTGATTAGTAGCAATACAGAAACAAGCAAGGAAGGGTACTGGGTTCCATCCGAATATGGTGATGAGGTTTTTTATCAATGTGATACTTGCGACTACTGCAGCGACCAACATAATGCTAGTTGGATGATAGGCAAAGTGCTAGCAACAACAGATGAAACGCCCGAAGAAATACACACCCCAAATATTAAGACAATTGCTGATTTAGAAAGATTTATGTCTATTAATGCGAAAACTCTTTTAAAGACACTATTAGTGCAAGTGCCTTTGCATGGAAAACTAAAGACAGTTGCGATAGTTCTTAGTGGAAATAGAGAGTTAAATATTAAAAAAGTTGCTCGCTTTTTTAGCGTGCTACCTCATGAGATCAACTTAGTAAACGATTTAGATGTGCTAAACGCCGCAGGAACGACTGTTGGTTTTGCTGGACCAATTGGGCTGAAAAATGTAATTATCTTAGCTGATGAAGAGGTAACAAAAGGCCAAGCAATGGTGACAGGTGCAAATAGAGTAGATTATCATTTAAAAAATGTTGTGTACGGTAGAGACTATAAAGCGCATCATGTCGGTAATTTTTCTTATATACTTTCAGGGGATATTTGCTGTAAGTGTGGTGGGAATATCACAGCAAGAGAAGGTTATGTCGTTGTTGAATTAACATCATATAAAAAAGTACTTAGTGAAAATATGGATATTAAATACAAGGATAATCAAATGAAAGAGCAACGCCCAATTGTTGAACTCGGCTCAATAGACATGTATCGCCTTTTGACAACCTATCTTGACCATAACAAGGATGATGATGGATTTGTTCTTAAAAAAGATGCATCAGTATTCGATGTGCATGTGCTTGTGCCTAATATTAGGAAAGAAGAGCAAATGCAATTAGCTAAACAATTAAGTAAGAAATTAGAGATTAAAGAGTTTAAAGTGCTAATAGACGACCGAAAAGGGAGTACTGGCTCAAAATTTAAAGATTCAGACTTGTTAGGGATACCTGTGCGAATTACTACTGGAAAATTAGCTGGCGATGGTATCGTCGAGTTGAAATATAGAAACTCAAAAGAACGTCTGGAGCTTAGCGTTGAAGAAGCACTCACAGAAGTGAAAAAATCCGTATAAACGTTGATGACAAGAGGATAGGAGTGATATTGTGGGTATGCAATTAATTGATTTGTCACAAGAGATTTTCGAGGGAATGTCAGTATTTCCTATGCACCAAAAAACATTTATTATGACTAATATGACACACGAAGAAAATATGAAAATGACAGGGAGCAAAAAGTTAGGTTTTTCTGCAAGAAATTTGTTAATTAGCGAACATGGTGGCACACACTCTGACGGAGTTTGGGAGTACAACCCTAATGGTCCTACTATTGATAATATGCCTTTAGAGTACTTTTGGGGTAGTGCTATTTGCATTGATTTATCCTCCGTTCCCCACACTAGGTCCATTGAAATTCGTGATTTAGAAACTGCGGTAAAAAAATCTGGGCAAGAAATTAGAAAAGACGATATTGTGCTTATGTACACTGCACACTATGATAAGAACTTTGATACCGATAAGTGGCAAACAGAGTATTCTGGTTTAAGTTATAGTGCAGCAAAATGGCTCGCTGAAAAAGGAGTTGTTAATATTGGTGCAGATGCGCCTGCAATTGATCATCCAAAGGACATTGATTTTTCAGGTCATTTAATCTGCGGTGAGTATAATATTACAAACACAGAAAATCTATGCAATCTTGATAAGGTGGTAAATAAAAGATTTTTATATTTTGGTCTTCCTCTTAAAATAAGAGACGGAAGTGGATCACCAATTAGAGCAGTTGCTTTGATTGAGGATTGAGTATACCTTAATTTTATTAGACAAATGAACAAAAATCATGCCTTGGTTAGTGTAACTCTACCAAGGTTTTTTCGTATTAGCTTTTGAGATGCAATAATATGTTTTTGGGGTGGTGTAATAAGTTCTATGAAAAAACGAGAAGAGAATCTTGCTTTATGAAATTAACAAAATACGTCAAAAATAGGAAGACAAAATTGAACCCGTTGAACCGTGGCTGAGCATTGAGGGATTCTTTTCTAGAAAAAAATAGCCGTGTTATTTTAAGACCTTGAAAGAACATGCTCGGGGACTCTAAGGGGTTGTATAGAGATGAGGGTGAACAAAAATGCAAATTAAAACGCTAAACTTGACAAAATTCTATGGTTCAGAGACGAACAAAGTAATTGCATTGAACAATGCGAATATCACTATAAAACAAGGCGAATTCGTTTCAATTACAGGAGAATCTGGAAGTGGGAAAAGTACCTTGCTACATTTGTTGAGTGGGCTTGACATGCCGACAAAAGGCTCAGTTATGTATAATGACAAGAACATCTACGAATACTCAGATAAAGAAATATCAGTCTTAGGGAGAAACAGTATCGGATTTATATTTCAACAAATCAATCTTCTTCCTATTTTAACAGCAAAAGAAAATATTGTAATGCCTTTATTGCTTGATAAAAAAACAGTCGATGAGGAATTTTTTAAAAGTATTGTTGAATTGTTAGGGTTGGATGACAGACTTAATCACTTACCAAGTGAATTATCAGGAGGACAACAACAAAGAGTAGCAATTGCTCGTGCCCTTGTTGCTAAGCCTAATGTTATATTTGCAGATGAACCTACAGGAAATCTTGACAGTACAAATAGCAAAGAGGTTATTGATTTGCTAATTAACATAAATCGAATGTTCAAAAAAACGCTAATCATAATAACACATGAGAATTCAATTGCAAAAAGAGCTGAGAAAAAATACTGTATAACTGATGGTATTGTAACAAGAGGAGATATAGCACATGAAATGCGATAGAACATTTTTAAATGAGATGTGGCATCTAGTAGATGTCACGGAGCGCGAAGAACTTGAAAAAGCACGCATACGTCGAGTTAATAAAAACCTTACTATAAAATCAATTGCCATAGTTATTTTTACGATAGTCGTTTTTGCATTTCTTCTATCATATCCAGAGCTTATTGCAGATTTAATCTACCCCTTAAGCATTAGTACATTACTTATAGTCTTCTTTATTGAAAGTAGATTGATTCAGAAAATGGAGGATAAAAATTATGGGAATCACAATATCTCATCTTACTAAAACATTTGGTTCAAAAACAGCACTTGATAACGTTAGTATTGAAATACCCAATGGTATGTTTGGTTTGTTAGGTAGAAATGGAGCAGGCAAGACAACATTAATGCGCATACTTGCCACACTTTTAACAAAAAATAGCGGCGATGTGCGACTGCTTGGAATTCCAGTTGAAAAAACTAAACAAATTCGTGAAATAGTCGGCTATTTGCCGCAGACTTTTTCTATGTATCCAAACATGACAGTTTATGAAGCTATGGATTACCTAGCTGTACTCTCTGAAATAAGCAGAGAAAATCGAAAAAGTAATATTATAAAACTCTTAGATACAGTTAGTTTATTTGATTCTCAAAAGCTTCGAGTTAAAACACTTTCAGGCGGTATGATACGGCGCTTAGGCATAGCGCAAGCAATAATGAATGATCCTAAGGTTCTAATTGTAGATGAACCAACGGCAAGACTAGACCCTGAGGAACGCATTCGGTTTGAAATTTACTATCTCAAATTGCTAAAGATAGAATTGTTATACTATCAACCCATATCACTGGAGATATCGAGACAACTTGCGAAAACTTAGCGATTTTAGAGCAAGGCAAAATAATTTATAAGGGGACAGCAGCAAACCTTAAATCCCTAGCTAGTAACAAAGTTTACACTCTCAGTGCACCAAAAAGTGAATTAAATGAGTTAAAAGATAAGTATGCAGTCGCTTCGATCATTTCTAGTGGTAATAATGTAACTCTTAGAGTTTTAACAGATAATAAACCAAACGCACAAGTTTCTCCTTGTGCACCTACTATAGAAGATGGTTATATTTTGCTTGTAGGAGGTAAATAAATGGCTTTGTTTCTTAAGGAGTGCAGAAATATATTAAAGAGTTATATCTACTATATTTTCATAGTAGTTGTTATATTATTTTATGCTTCTCAAATGGGAATAGCTAGTGCTGAAGATTTAGGTATTTTATTTGCTCCACCTGAATATACTGACACGTGCAAGACAGGTGCCCCTTTTGGGAGACGAAGATCCGAACCATCATTAGATATGATTCCTGCAGCTGCTAAAAGATTATTAACAGAACATAGAACTAATTCATTTGCTACATTCCCTCTAGGATTTTACAGGGCAGTTAAGTTAGATACAGATGAAAATGCTGAGATTGCTAAAGTCTTTAGAAAAATAACAGGTAAAACTGTTGAAGAACTAATATCTTTACGCTCAGCAGATGATTTTGACGCTCTTCCTGTTAACGAAACACTAGATTTAAATCAGTTTCTCATATTAATGGATACAGTTGATACAATAATAGGAGGCGCTTCCACCTATGGAGCTGAAAGAATCGAAAGGTTTACTATTGTACCTATTACTTACGAGGAAGCAATTTTAGCATACAAATACATAGTTAGCGAAGATAAATTCACTAATGCATATGCCAGATTATCTGCTGACTACCTAGGTATTGTTATGTGTATATTTCCTGTATTTGTAGCCGTATTAATGTCACTCAAAGATAAGAAAACCAAAATGCTAGAACTTGTTTTCTCTAGAAAAACTTCATCCTTAAAGCTTATTTTTACAAGGTATTTCTCTCTTGTTTTTATGATGATACTTCCTGTACTTCTACTCAGCTTTAGAGAAACTATTACTTTTATTTCTTTTGCAAATATTGAGAACGTAAACATCGACTTATTCGCTTTCTTCAAATATACTATTTGGTGGATACTACCTACACTTATGCTTGTTACAGCTATAGGCGTATTCATAACAACAGTTACAGGTAGAGCTATAGCGATTGCAATAGTATTGTTTTTATGGTTTTTAAATATAAGTACCATAGATCTTAGTGGTGAATACCCTATATTGGGATTTCTAATTCGTCACAATACAATGCGTGATGGAGCATTAATTACAGAAAATTTTAATAGTATTATGATGAACAGGCTGCTAATTGCAGGGCTTGCAATACTATTAGTTATTGCGACTGTAGCTATTTACGAACAAAAAAGGAGTGGCAAATTTGGCTTTAATAGAAAAACTAGAAAACTCTTTTGATTTATTCTAATTACCTTTTTCATACTGTTACTAAAGTACCATGAGTAAATCAAGGCGACGTATTTTTATAATACTCTTGCAAAGAATTTTTTTGCTTTTTTTATACCCAATAAAGGATTTTTCATTTTTTTGTTGTATACTACTATATAGGATTATTTAGAGTTTCCAATTTACAATCGATTTCTGGGAGTGATATTATGGGTATGCAATTAATTGATTTGTCTCAAGAGATTTTCGAGGGAATGTCGGTATTTCCTATGCATCAAAAGACATTTATTATGACTAATATGACGCATGAAGAAAACATGAAAATGACAGGGAGCAAAAAACTAGGTTTTTCTGCAAGAAGTTTATTAATTAGCGGGCATGGTGTACGCACTCTGACGGAGTTTGGGAGTCCTTAATTGAGTCTGGGTCAAGACCTGAAAATGGTTCATCTGCAATTAGTATATCAAAATTTCTAACAACAGAACATGCTATTATTAATTTTTGTTTTAGTCCTTTCGAAAGTCCATCGGCAACTTATCAATATGCTCATCTAATTTAAACATTTCCATTGCTCTCTCTTTTCTTTGTATTAATTCATTTTTCTCTATTGAATGAAGCATGCCTGAGAATGTAATATGCTCACTCACAGTAAGGTCTTCAAAGTAAACAGGTTCATCAGATATGTACGCAACTTTTGAAGCCAGTTCTTTTCTATTTGCAGAAGCTACACCTTCTAGAATAATCTCGCCTGAATCTACTTTAAGAAGTCCTAAAATGCTCTTGATACAAGTAGTTTTACCTGCTCCATTTAACCCAATCAAACCGACCACTTCACTCGTTTCAACACCAAAAGTGACTTCCCTAGCTGCCACTGTTTTTCCATATTTTTTTGTTAGTTTGTTAACTTGTAATAAAGTACTCATGATGCTCTTACTCCTCCTCACTGCAAAAACTTTACTTGTTTACTCATGTTATGCTTTTATGTGATTTCTAAGTCTATAGGCTTAAATTAGTCTATAATTACTATATGTTCATTTTACTATAAGCGTTATCAGTTGCAAACAGCTTATATAAAACGAGATGCTACTCTCTAATCTTTTCCCTAAAGCAAATCTTTTAATTTCTTCATAGATATTTCAACATTTTTCAGTAAATTTTCTGCCCCACTTTTTGAGTATTTATCTTTGTAATCTGCCATTTCCCTTAAGTTCATTCCCCTTCTAAGAGTTTCTAGAACAATAGCATCAATTCTATCCGTTTTTACATAAATTTCGTCAAAAGCCTTTTTTAATGCTGCATGACTTTCTTCCCTATAACCAGCTTTAAATAGCATAGCTCTTACACCATGAAAAATGGCATAATAAGCTTGAATCGTCGCCCACTTATAATTTCCAAATTCGAAAGTCTCAACTGCAGTATTTAAGTCTTTCATTCCTACGCTGAATTCTTTCAAATACATTTCTTCTGATATACTTACCTTCTTAATTTTACCTCTATTAATTAAATCATCTAACATTAAATTTCTCCTCCCCATATTTCAATCCCTTTACTTATTTCCTTATAAAATGCCTTGTCTTCTGTTTCTAAGTCTATAAGCTCAAATTCGTCTACAATTACTGGGTTTATTTTTCTATCGATTTCATAACTATATATTTTTTTTTCGATTTCCGCCCTAAATTCATTGTCAACTAAAACAAATAAATCGATATCACTATTTATTTTATCTGTTCCACTCGCACAACTTCCAAATAGAATTATCCTATTAGCTTTATTTTTGATTACATTAATCAAAGGTTGTAGTTTTAATAAATTATCAAACTTTCGAAATTGACTATTAATAGGATTATCCATGTTTACTTCATGAATAACGGATTTACCAACATTCGTCTTAAATATCATCCCTAAATCGCTGTATTTCGTCAAAGCGTTGGAAACGCTGCCTTTACTAACTTTTAGTGTCTTTGAAATCCCTGTGACCGTACACTTAGTCTTTTCTGGTTGCATTGTTAGATAGGAAAAAATTTGTAACGCTATCTTGTTATACAAATCTTCTCTCAAGGTCTTCAGCTCCTTTTCTAATAAACTATGTTTAATATGATAGACATGTGTTCATCCCACTGAACATATGTCTATTATATTGCATCCGATGATAATAATCAATACTAGTTTTTCCTACAATATGTTCGTAAACTGTTCTCGCTACCAAAACAATCAAGCCCTTTCAACCTCAATAAAACTTAGTATAATCTCTAGCACTTCTTCTAAAATATCGTTCGGTAATTTTTCGTAAAACTCTGCTTTTCTAGCTTTCACATCTAACGCTTTTACTTGTTCACACATTATAACTCCCATTGTTTTAGTTCTTTCGTCTAGCTTTACGTGTAAAGGAAATTTTTTGACATTGCTCATAATAGGACAAACTATTGACATATTAGTAAATTGATTATAAGTATTATTACTCACAATTAAGGCAGGTCGCTTACTTTTTTGCTCATGACCTGCCTGCGGATCAAATTCTAAAAATACAATATCTCCATGTTTTGGCGTGTATTTCATTCGAAAACCTCTTCCCCTCTAGCCTCTCCTGTATCCCACTCGGCACATTTATAGTCATTTTCATAGTTTTTAATTCTCTCTTTAAGTGTCTTTCGTTTTTTAACTGCCGAAATAATTATATCTCCTCCTTCAACTTTTATGTCAATAATATCATTTTCTTTTATCTCTGTGCGCCTTAAAAGAGTTATTGGAATTCTAACACCATGGGAGTTTCCCCATTTCTGAATTTTAGTACGCATTATCATCCCCTCTTAGTTTAACTATATACTATGTATATACTTAATGCAGCAGTTTCTTCATAGTTGAACATGCCATTTCAACGGCATTGCCCATGATAATATATCAGAAAAAGACATGGAAAGGCTTCGCTTGTCTTTCTAGCTAGTTATTATTTACTTAGCCTTTAAACTCATGATACACTACCTATTTGTTTCTTAACTTCCTCAGCAATAATCTTTGCAAATCTTACTGGCACTGCATTACCAATCATTTTATAACCATCTGCTATATTTGTGTAATAAAACTCGAAGTCATCAGGAAATGTTTGAATTCTAGCACATTCTCTAACAGTTAACCTTCTATACAATTCCTCTTTCCCTTGCACAAATACTCTTTTGTTTTGCTCAACAAACTGCATTTTAGCTGCTTGTGGATGTAAGGGGCGTGTCTACCTCCTGCTTAAATTGTAAACGGTTGTTCATTCCAGCTTCTCACACGATTTCTCGACATATACATTGTTGAGAATCCACCATTCATATATTCGTGATTTAATATCTTACACTTATCACCATTGCTTTTATTAAAATCTCATGCTTTAATTTCTAATCCCTCTAAGTCTCCAATAGCATCTTCAAGTGATTTTTTCTGCTTGTTCGGCTTAGGAAATATAAAAATTCCTTATTCAAATCATTGCGAATCCCAATATAAAATACTCTTTTTCTATCTTGTGGAACACCATAATCAGCAACATTAAGTAAACTCATAGATAATGCATATCCACTTTCCTTAAACAATTTTATAAATTCAGCAACCGCATTTCTATTTCTTATGGCTAGCATTCCCGCTACATTTTCTGCCACGAAAAATTTAGGTTGTTTATCCTTTAGTATCCTAATAAAATCATAAAATAATTGTCCTCTTGCATCTTCTATTCCTCTCAATGCACCTGCTTTACTCCAACTTTGACATGGTGGTCCACCAATTATTCCATCGCACTCTGGAATTTCACTGGATTCAATCTTTCTTATATCTCTCGTATCTAAATATGTATTATGATTTTTCTGATAGGTCTCCCATATTGTTTTGTCATATTCATTTGCCCAAACAACGTCAAAACCCGCTTCAGTAAATCCTAAATCAAGTCCGCCTGCTCCTGAAAAAAGCCCTACTATTTTCATCTTGCCCACCATCCTATACATAAAAAGTAATTAATTTTGCAGTTTTAAATCTCGCTGGATTGTCAGGTCCTTGTATCAAAACTTCTTTCATTTTTAAACTATTGTTTTGATTAATAGCATACTCAAACTTTTCTCTTTGTCTTCCATCGAATGACAAATATTTCTCATTGTTTATTAACGCCATAAAAGTTAATTCTTTATTATCTGGTTTACTATAAATATCTTTAAACGCCTTCATTGGATTAGTTATATGCCACATTCCTCTAATTCTTAAATAAGTTAAGCCTAAAGGATCTACTCGGTTTACTCTGCCAAGTTCTTTTGTTTCTGCAAATTCCACGCTAGGTATAGAATTAACTCCTTTACTTATGGTGCTTTTTATAATATCGTAAACCTCAGCACTTGCAGCGTAGTCAATACCATAAACAAAACAGAGCGAACTGAGCTTTCTCCCATTTACAACACCCACTGCATATATTATATCCTTAACGTCCCAGTCCTCACACTCTCTACATGCATTAGTAATCATTGGAATGTCAACACTTATTTAAACAATTTTTTTAACTTCAATAGCGTCACCACCATCAATCATAAAATCAGGCGGATTATTTTGGTTTCCTAAGTATGAAAATACTTCAGCTTGCTTTGTTTTTCTTCTTCTAGGATCTATTTCATTAATTGTATCTGCGAATAAGTCCTTAACATATTCTTCTAAAGCTTCTCCCATGCTATTAGCACGGTTCTTGTTTTCATAAAACTCTCTTAGCTCGCATATCGGATTATCCACAAGTGTCATTATTGCATTTAGAATATTCATTCCATATTTTCCTCCTTCACCAGGCTATTATCCTTATCTGTTTTATACTCGCCTCTTTTCTCAGCGATTTTAAGATTTAACATGTTGTTTTTCTCGCAAACAGCTTCGTCTGGAACATATTCTATTATTTCATAGAGCTCGCAATTAAACACTTTACACATTTTGTCTAAAGAATCAATATCTATTCGCTTTACCGTTTCATTATACAATGCTCCAATTGTGTTGGGTCTTATTCCAGTTAATTTAGATAATTCCTTCCGTGTCATTTTATATTTTCCTAACATATCAGATACTTTGATTTTAATCATCAAAACACCTCACTATCTAAATTAATAATACCATTCGGTATATTAAATGTCAAGTTGTGTCTCGTAAATATCTTTCATCGTTATTTTGCAGAGCTAACGAAGAGTATGTAGCTTCACTTCTGACGACAGCTATAATATCAAACATACTGCGAAACAAGTTACTGTTCAGAGGTAAAATATGTGCCGACCATCTTGAGGCAATACCCCCTCAGGGTGACAGCGTAAGAGAATCCTCTGGACAGTAACCAAAACAAAGGAATCTTCGAAAATAGTCTAAAAGAAGCCTTGCAATCTATGCTCAATACAATAGACATGCATTCATCTCATTTAACATGCACTACTGTATTACATTTTGAACATACCATCTAAGCGGCATTGCCCATGACAATATATCCAATACTATAAACAAATTATATATTATGCCACTTCCGAGTAATATGTTTGATATTAAAAACAATTGACTCGCTAATATGTAAGTTCTTTTTGTTTTCGTTAATTTGATTAGAAGCATCACTGTAAACCAGGTTATTATAGAGTATAATATTGTAGCAATTATTAAAAAGGCAGTTTCTTCTAAGTTGAATATATCATAATTTAAAACAATCATACTTGATATAACAAATGGTATTAATACGTTTACTAATCCGATTACAAAGTAGTTAAGTTGGTACTTGAATACTGTCATATTTGATAGTCCTAATCTTTTGATAATACCTTTTTCTTTTTCAGTTATCATGTTTTTACCAATGCCCATTAACGAGTATAGAATAAAAACTCCCCACATCAGCTTAAATGAATATTTACTGTTAGCGTTTATATTTTGCTCTTCAATCGTGCCTCTGCCAGCCACTATTATTTCATTTATTCTAACTAATGTGTTTTCTTCTTGCCTTTTTTCAAATTCTTGTCGCAATGCTTCGACATCAAAGTCAGCATCTAATTTGTTTAACCTTAGTAGCATGTCTTGAAATATCCATTCTCTTACGATTCGTATGCTAATTTGATCATTTATCCACGCAACTGCTAGTGAATCAATTTCTTTATGTAGCGTAATAATATCTTCAAAGTTACCTGCTAAAATCTCTTCTTCAAATCCTTCGTTAATTTCGTATACAACGTCATAATTACCTCGTGTTAGTCTTTGGATTGCACCCTCTATGTCTTCTAAAACTATTGTTTCTATACTCGGTGATGTTTTTAACTCTTTTATAAAACTACTTGATAATGCCGATTCATCATAATCTACTATTGCTACTGTGTACAAAAAGTCTTCTGCCATTTCCTCGTTGCTTATATGAATGCTGAAAAAAGAAATTATGGTAACAAGAACTAGATATAAGATTAGATTCTTGTAACTAAATAGATTATACTTTAGTTTTATTAGAATGAAGTTTTTCACTACATCACTCTCCCTGCACTGTGTTTCTTAATTATTAGGACTACCGAAATTAGAAAGAATATAGCTAAGACCAATAAGGAAGGGGCAATTTGATTTGAAATAGTTGAGCCGAAAATACCTGGCAAAAGAAACGTCCCCTTGCCACCCATTAGTAAGTTATGGCTTATTGTAAAAATATTAAATTGGCTCATTTTACTTAACCAATTTGGTAGTGATTGAAATGGTAGTATTAAACCACCCGTAATTGCTCCTGTTAGTATGAATATCATGAAAACTCCGTCTCTAAGCATCTCATTTTTTATGTATAAATAGAACACTATAATTATGGACTGAATAACTATGCTTACTAATGCGTAGTTTAGAATGAAAATAAATAGTATTCCCAATGAAAATGCGTTAAACGTGAACATATAGGCTACTTTAAAAAATATAATAGCGATTAAAGAAAAAAGCACTCCACCTACTATTTTGGAAACATAAATATGTGTGATGCTATAATTCGCACTTAATAGTCGCTCTATTCTCCCTTTCTTAATATCATCTCCTAGGAAAGAGTGAAACTGAATTGTGCTAATTATCATTAAAATAACTAACATAGCAAAAAAATAGTAATGAATAAAAGTTCTACCTAAGAACTTATCAATAATGTACTCGTCCCCAAACACATTTCCTCTAAGTAAAAATGTCGTCATATATGTGAATGCTAAAGCGTTGAAACTTTGTACTCTCTCATCTCTTGCAATTCTTTTCTCTCTCATAATATCCCAGTAAATCATCGCTGCACTTTGTCCCTCATTTAAGCTAAAGATTAAGTTATCTATATATTTTCTTAGAAATTGCACCCTAATGTCTTGTGGATTATTTGAATATATAGAAATATCTACGATTTCTCTATTATATATTGACCCCATAATATCTTTTGGCAGTACTACTGCAGCGACAACTTTGTTATTTTCTAAAAGTTCTCTAGCATCATCATAATCTGTTTCTATAAAATCTATAATGTCTTCTAACTTATTTGAAGTTATATTTCTAATCAATGTTTTTACTTCTACCGACTGCTCACAAGTTACTAATGCTATGCTGGTATCAATATCTAGTTTTTTATCTGATAAAGCAAATATTATTGCAATCACTACAAAAAAAGCACTTAAGATAATCGCAAGTTTAGCTATTTGACTAACAATTCGCATGTAGTCGAGATGAAGTAACACCAAGAATTTTTTCATAGTCTTTTCCCTTTTAGTTTCCATTATTCAGATTCTAATACGGACAAAGATTTAGGACCCGCTCATTATATGGTCCAAAATACTTTTGATTGCCATCTACCAAGTATAATAATTTATTGCAAACATTTTCGAGAAACTCAAACTGATGGCTACTAATTATTAATGTTTTGCCTTCTCTTTGCATTCGTCTAATCATTTTTTCTACATCTTCTCTAATTCTGTATTCGACACCTACAACAGGCTCGTCCATAAAAATGTATTTTGCATCTTTCATTAGACTAACTGCAATATTTACTCTTCTTTTCATACCGCCAGAGAGCTTTGATACCTTCTTACTTTGCTCATTATTCAAACATAATTGGTCTAACACAGATTTTACTTTTTGCTTAAGCCTAGCTGTGTTTTTGTCATTGCCGAACAAAATCAAATTATCATATATGCTTAATTCGTCAAATAACGCAATTTCTTGTGGTACGTATGAAGTTATGTTTCTTTTTTGTTTGCTAGATATTCTATTATTATCTAGATATGTTACCTTCCCAGTTGTAGGCACAACAATTCCTGCTAAAATAGAAATCAATGTAGATTTGCCGGCCCCATTGGGGCCGACAATTCCTAATACATCACTTTTCTCTAGCTCAAAATCAATATCTCTCAATATGAAGTTTCTATCAATTTTATGGCTTAAATTAGATACTGTAATCAATTTTTACATCCCCATTTGCTGTAAAAGCATTGGTAACATCATATTAACTTGCATTAAACCCATATCAATGCCTTGCACCATCGCTTCTCTTTCTTCTGCTGGCAACATATGCGACTTTTCTTTTACATCGGCAATCAATGTTGTAAAAGCCTCGCTACTAAAGAAGTTAGATACGAAATTCGTTGCTACTTCTGCACCTACTTCTGTGCCTATTACAGGGTCATCAATAAACTGCTGTACATCTACCGGATTTTCAAACTGGTCAACTGATTTTATTACGACGTCTTTCCCAAATGCTTCGTATGTTGCTACTGCATTTATACTCATAAATCCAAGGTTCATGTCTATTGCAATTTGTCTAACTCTATCTTTCCTATCAATTGAAACTAAATATGCGTAATCACTAACTTGCATTCCAGGCATTTCAAACATTTCTTGTGCATCGTCCATCGACTCAATCATTAATGCAAGTCCTTCGTCCCATTTAGTTCCCCACTCATTATTGATATCATCTAATGCTGTTTGTACTTCTTCAGTTGTTATGCCAAATACCTCATAGTCCTTAGTTTCCAAAGCATGCTCTAATAATCTAACCGCTGTATTTTTAGCTAATGCTTTTAGTTCTACATCTGTTTCAGCCTCGCGAAGCAATACTGCAATAAAATCATAATACTCAGTCATGTTAAAAGCGATTTCGTATTGAACAACATCAATTTCTTCACCAGTATCAGAATTAATCATTATAACATTTTTACCTTTTTCAACTAGCCTAGGTTCAATAAATTCTCTTAAATACGCTTCATAGATTGGTAGATTCTTCTCGAAATTTTTCCACTCCTGCGTGTTAGTGTCTGTTACTATCCCTATATATTCGTCTATGTTGATATTTGTAACTCCATCTACTGAAAAATCAATTGCCTCGTTTAGAATTTCATTTATATCCATCAGAAAAGGTTGTGAATGCAAGATTTCAGATTTCATTAACCATTCCCACTGCTCAAAGACGAATTCGAAATCAAGCATTGAACTACCAGCATATTTCATGTCTAGGTTTGCACTTCCTCTAAAATTCAACTTCCCATCTGCAGTGTCTAATTCAAATGCCTCGTTCGTGACAAAAGTTAAGTTCTCAAGTAAGGAATTTACAAAATTGAACATCGCCTCTTCATCACTACTAAATTCAAATATTCCCATTTCAAGTGATTCTTCTTTATTTAACCTCACTCCCATTACCGAAGAGGTTTGTACGCTTGTCTCTTGACTAATCTTATCAAAACTATACATCAAATGATTAACTGGATCCCTTCTGATTACGAATGACCTAATCGATGGATATGCTAATCCTACTGAAATTGCTAACACTAGAACAACTGCTATAGCAATAATAATCTTTTTATTCATTATAAATTCCCCTTTAAATTTTTTTGTTATTCTTAAACCTCTAACCTGCATTTAACTACTGATAACACTTCCACCTTTTCTTAGTATTTTTGTCTCGTTCCAGTAATCATTATATCCATTTACTCTATTAATTTCAAGTAAAAAATATACTCATTTTGATTTTTCCTCTCGATTACAGACATACTCACTACATCCTCTCTGGAGCCTTAATACCTAGCAAGTTTAAGCCTATGCTGAGTACTTGTTTTGTCGCTTTGACTACTGCAAGTCTTGCTTTTCTTATTTCTTTGTCCTCTACAATAATTTGATGTTCATTGTAAAAACGGTTAAATGCTTGCGCTATATCTATTATACTTCTTGTTACGATTGAAGGTTCACTTTTTATTTGCGCATTTTTTATTGCGTTTGGAAATTCATATATCTCTTTTAAAACTTTTAGTGTTATATCATCGCTCAACATTTCCGAATTGAAATCAAAATCCACTTGCTCTTCGCCACGTCTTAATACGCTACTCGCTCTGGCATGGGTATACTGCACATATGGTCCTGTTTCGCCATCAAAGTTGAATGCCGTGTCCCAAGAAAATGAAACATCTTTTATTCTGCTATTACTTAAATCGTTAAATATAACTGCTCCAATTCCTACATCTTCAGCAATAGTTTCTTTGTTTTCCAGATTAGGATTCTTTTCTTTAATTATTTCTTTTACTTTTTCCACGGCACCTTTTAATACGTCATCTAACAATACAACTGTGCCTTTTCTTGTTTGTATTCTTTTTCCTTCATGTGTTACTCTTCCAAATGGCACATGAATATTATCTTTTGCCCATTCATGACCCATCAAATCAATCACCTTAAACACCTGTGCAAAATGAAGATTTTGTGAATAATCAGTCACGTATAAAGATTTGTAAAAGTTAAATGTTTTTTTCCTATAAAAAGCTGCCGCTAAATCTCTCGTTGCATATAATGTACTACCATCAGTCTTTTGTACAAGACATGGTGACATATCGTAGTCATCTAAATCTACTATTAATGCGCCTTTATTCTCTTTCAATAGCCCTTTACTTGTAAGCTCTTCTATCACAACATCCATTTTATCATTATAAAAACTTTCACCTGTGTAGTAATCAAATTCTACACCTAGTCTTTTATATATTTTCTTAAGTTCTTTTATAGTTTCCTCGCTAAACCATTTCCATAAGCTAAGCGCTTCTTTATCACCATTTTCCATCTTAACAAACCAAGCTCTTGCCTCATCTTCTAGTTTAGCGTTGCTTTTGGCCTCATCGTGAAACTTAACATATAGTTTAAGCAATGATGAAATGGGCGTTTCCTCAATTTCTTCTTTGTTACCCCAATTATGATAAGCAACTATTATCTTCCCAAATTGAGTGCCCCAATCGCCTAGATGGTTTATTCCAACACAATTATACCCCAGAAATTCATTAATTCTATATATGGAATTCCCTATGACTGTAGAACGCAAATGCCCTACATGGAATGGTTTTGCAACATTTGGCGCAGAAAAGTCTACACAAATCGTTTTGCCCTTCCCCATGGTACTTGATGCAAATTTTTCTCTCTTATTTATTACCTCGTTTAGTATTTCAGAGGCAAATATCCTTCTGTCAATAAAAAAATTAAGATATCCTCCAGAAGTGCTCACTCTATTAAAAATTTTGTCTAATTCCATTTTTTCAGCTAAATCTTGCGCAATCATATTGGGTGCTTTTCTGAAAATTTTTGCTAGCCCAAAGCAAGGAAATGCAAAGTCTCCCATGTTTAAATTTGGCGGTGTTTCAATCATACTTAGTATTTTTGTTTCTTTAATTTCTTTGACATTTTTTGATAATACACTGACTATTTTGTCTTTGTAGTTAATCACAAAAATCCCTCCAATACTATAGTACAAAGCTCTCATCTCGTTGTGAACGAAACAAGAGCATATTACACTTTTTAAAAGACTTAAGATATTTATTTATCAGCCGTAAATTTAACAATGAATTCAAAGTCTTCACTAATATCTGCACCTCTTAGATTTGCAATTGAATGACCATCCACTAAAATTCTTACTCGTTCATTTTCAGGCAAAATAACAAGCGAGTTGACAATCGTTGCGACGGTAATTTCAACAAATTCGGCGTTACCCCTCATATTTCTAATAAATTCTTCAGAGAGGTTTACAATGACTGTACTTCCCTCTCTTTCGACATATAGTACTTCCGTACCATCTGGAATAGGATTAATCAGTTCGTCCACATCTTCTTGCTCTATTAGCTGCTCTACAACAAAATGCTCAATAGATTTATTCTTAAGTCTTGGGTCATCTTCCTTTACTCTAAACGTATTCTCAAAAATAAACGGAAGATTCCTATGCCTTAGATATAATACATAATATATTTCTGCAGGTTCGTCAGCAGGTTCGTCAGCAGGCTCATCATCATTTTGGTCCACTTTAGTTTGCGTATCACTAGGATCAGTATTTATTGGTTCTTCTTGATCTTTTCGGTCGCACGCAACAAAGCTTAGTGCAAGCATTAATACTAATATAACACAGATTACTTTTTTTATCATAGATCTTCCCCCTTATCTCATGTATTGTTCTTTTCCACCAAACTTGGTCGACTGTTGTTATCAGCCACAACCAGTTAAAGCAATAGTTGTTGCTGCGAGCAGTACACATATACCTATATATCTAATCTTATTCATATATACCCAACCTCTCTGTTGTTAATTATTAATCTCTATATATTTATACCACAAAACGGTGAAAATTAATAGCATATATTACAATTTCAAAGAAAATAATTCGATATACCCAAAAATCACTTCGTCAAAATATCTACATAATTTTTTTCTGAGTATACCCGTACCCCTTCGCACTTCAAAAGCGCAACTGTAACACCATTCCCTTCAACAAGGCTTGACGAAAAAGTCCCATCATATATACGTTTAGAAGCACAAGATGGGCTATTGCTCTTTAGTATGGCATAATGAATTCTTAGTTTTTTTGCAATTTTTGTAGTTTCAATAGCGCCTCTTAAAAAAGAGGCAGTAACATCTTTTCCGCTATTACTATAAACGCGGGCTTTTCCGTCTAGAACATCTTTACCTGTCCCATTTAGTATTTCTGCTGGATTTCTTGGAGTTGCAAGCCCTCCTAATTGCTCAGGACATACTGGAACTATTCCCTCTTCCTCAAATCTTTCAATAATCTTAGGAGCAAGATTATTACTCCCATCATACTTACAATTTATTCCTAATAAACATGCACTTACTAGAATCAAAATTTTCCCTCTTTTCATTGCTAGACCTATTGTTTAAGCTCAACTATTGTTACCCCTACTCCACCTTCACCATATTTGCCTTGCCTGTATTTTTTAACATGCCCATTTTTTTTTAACATCTGCTTAATGCCTGCGCCTAATACCCCTGTGCCAACACCATGGATAATTGTTACTGGGCTTACTCCTACAATATAACAATCGTCAATAAATTTGTCAACTTCCAACATTGATTCTTCTATATTTTGTCCCCTCACATCTATTTCTCTCATAATGTTCGCTTTTCTTGAATCTAGCATTTTGCTAATCCCTGTCTTTGCCCCTTTTTTTTCTTCCTTTTCTCTTTTAAGATTAGATGCATCCATTTTTACTTTCATTATCCCAACTTGAATTAATACTTGCCCTTTTTCGTCTTCTTTTTCTACAACATAACCAATTTGGTTAAGTGAAAGCACTTTTACTGTTTCGCCTGGTTTTAAATCTACTGGGGCTTTATTGTTTTGGGTTTTAAGTAGTTCTTCACCTATAGCATTATGCAAGCCCTCTATATTGGCATTTAGTTTTTTCTTTGATGCTTCTATTTGTCTATTTACTTCTTTCTCTTCAAGCTCTACTTTCATATTTCTTAGTTCAATTATAACTTCTTCTGATTCTTTTTTTGCTTCTTTTACAATTTTTAGAGCTTCTTTTTTTGCTTTTTTTATAATTTCGTCTTTCTGTTCGTCAATTCTACTTTTCTTTTCTATAAAGCCTTGCTTTAATCTTTCTGTTTCTAATCTAGTTTTTTGTATCTCTAATTTCTCTTTCTCTACTACCGTTCTGTTTTTTTCTATATTTTGCAATAAATCTTCGAATTCAATATTTTCTTTTGAAATCAGCGTTTTAGCATCCTCTACTAAGAATTCAGGTAATCCAAGCTTTTTTGAAATCTCAAAAGCATTTGATTTCCCTGGTATCCCAATTAGTAGTTTGTACGTAGGTCTAAGTGTCTCTACATCAAATTCAACCGAAGCGTTCTCAATCCCTTCATTAACTAATGCAAATTGTTTTAATTCACTGTAGTGCGTAGTTGCAATTACATCAGTTCCCTTACTTTCTAAGTGAGTTAATATTGACATTGCAAGTGCTGCCCCTTCTGTTGGATCAGTTCCCGCTCCAAGTTCGTCAAATAAAACTAACGATTTCTCTGTTGCACTATTAAGGATTTCCACTATATTAGTCATATGGGACGAAAAAGTAGATAAGCTCTGTTCAATGCTTTGTTCATCTCCAATATCTGCAAACACACTGTCATATATAGGCAGTTTTGTACCAAAATCTACAGGTAAATGAAGACCACTTTGCGCTAATAGGCTAAGTAGTCCTACAGTTTTCAATGCCACGGTTTTTCCCCCAGTATTTGGCCCTGTCAGTACTAATATGTTCTTCCCTTCACATAACCATATAGAAGTAGGAACAACTTCGTCAACTTTTAGTAATGGGTGCCTTGCATTTTTTAAGTGTAAAGTATTAGATTCACTTAGAATAGGCTCTACACCTTTCATTTGAATCGATAGTTTCCCTTTTGCAAAAATAAAATCTAATTGTTGTAGTATTATTTGATTGCTCTTTATTTCATCCCCTCTTTCAGCTATCATAGCCGAAATTTCCATTAGTATTCTTTCAATTTCTTTTTTTTCTTCAATATGTAATTCTCTTAACTGGTTATTGAGTTCCACAACAGCCATAGGTTCAATAAACAAAGTTGCTCCGCTTGAAGATTTGTCATGTACTACTCCAGGCATGCTAGATCTGTGTTCTTGTTTAACAGGAACCACATACCTATTTTGGCGCAGAGTGACAATAGTGTCTTGAAGTATTTTTTGATAAGCCTGCGAAGTAATAATTTTATTAAGTTTATTCTTTACAGCTTCATTTTTTAAAATAATATTTTTACGTATTTTCCTTAATGTCGAGCTTGCGTTATCTGAAATTTCTATTTCACTAATGATACATTTCTCAATTTTATCCTCAATTTCTCTAAAAATGCTTAGAGTGTTTATTAAGCCTTCTATCGTTATCCAGTTTGAGTCTTCATTCTTACTTTTAATAAACGATTTCATTCTTCTTGCCACATTTAAAACTTCTTTTACTCGAAGTAAACTACCAAAATCAAGAAACGAACCAATTTCTGTAGTCCTAACCAGAGCAGTTATATTGTGTATTCCTTCTAAAGGCACGTTTCCTCTTTGGATTAGGATACTCTGTGCTTCGCTAGTTTCGGTTTGCATTTTGGTAATTCTACTATTTTCAGAACTTGGTTTTAGAGCTAAAGCAAGATCCTTTCCTAATTGTGATGTGCATCTATCTACTAATAAATCAACAATTTTATAATATTCTAACGCTCTTAATGATCTTTCGTTCATGTATTATACCTCTCTTGCTCGCTTTTGCTTAGTTTCCTTTAACCCACGGAAGAGGGTCAACAAATTTACCATTTATACGCACTTCAAAATGCAAATGTGGTCCTGTCGACATTCCAGTGCTTCCTGCTAAAGCTATCCTTTGTCCTCTCATTACTTCTTGCCCCTTGGTTACTAACAGTCTTGAGTTGTGCGCGTACAATGTCATTATTCCACCACCATGATCAATAATAACTGTATTTCCAAATCCGCCTAACCTACCCGCACTTACAACTGTTCCCCTCGTTGCAGCCACTATTGTTGTCCCTCTAGGCGTACCTATATCAATCCCAGAGTGCATTCGTCTAGTTCTTAAGATCGGATGCATTCTGTACCCAAAAGGAGATGTGATCCGCGTGAAACCAGGCGCTGGCCAATGCATTTCCCCACCAATATATTTCCCGCTTGACTGTAATTTAATCAGTTCTTTTTCGAGTTTCTCGGCATCTCTTTGATGTTGATCTAGTAGTGCTTTAAGTTCTTCTCTATCTTCTAAAAGTTCCTTTCTCAACCTCTCTTGATTGCCTCGCGATACTACCAACCTTTCTTGCTTGTCCTCTACATTTGTTTTAAGAGCAAGCAACTGACTTCTTTTAATTTCTAATTGTATTTTTTTATCTTCTATAATACCTCGTTGTTCTTTCATGAATTTCAACAGTGCTACATCATTGTCAACAATCCGCTTTATCATGTCAATATTTGTTAGTAACTCAGTAAAATTCTTTGAACTAAGCAATACTTCCAAATAACCTACGTTACCATTTTTATACATAACTCTTATTCTAGATGACAGCGCATCACTATTTCGCTCAATGTTATTTTCAGCTTCTACAAGTTTATTCAAAGTGATTGTAATATTGGATTCTGCCTCTTTTATGTCCCTTTTTACTTGTTCAATTTCTTTTTCCGTTTTTTCAATCTGCATCTCTATATCTTTAAGCTGCTCAATTACAGATTTTTGTCTTTTTTCTACTCCAGTTATCTGGTTGGTTACGTCTTTTTGCTGTTCTATGTTGTCCTCTATTCGATCATTTAATTTGTTAATATCTCCACCAAAAACTGAAACGGAAGAAAGCAAAATAATTAATATAACAAAATAGATATAAGCCGATTTTTTCATTTCCACAGTGCTACCCCCTTATGTGCTAAATTATCTTTCATTTTGTAATAACTACACTCTCAAATACCTTCTTATTGCTAAAATACTGCCAAGTGCGCCAACACCTGCGCCTATTATTGTAAACATAATAAGTATCCTACTTAACATTTCCTCTACCGAAATCATGTATATGCTAAACATAACCGTAAATCTTGTAAGCATCATATTGTAGAAGTGATAGTATCCATAATGTACAATAGCTACTGATAGAAGCGCTCCAATTAAGCCAAGGACGATGCCTTCAATAATCAGTGGGCACCTAATAAACCAATCTGTCGCACCGACGTGTTTCATAATCGTGATTTCTTGTCTTCTTGCATTAAGCGTTATTTTGATTGTATTAACAATAATAAATATCGTAATTACTATTAAAGCTAGTATTAAAGCCAACCCAATATTTCTAATAAAACTTGCTATTCGAATTAAAACATCTACTATTTCCTTGTAATACTTTATGTCATCAATCCCTGCGATTTTTTCAAGTTCATAAACAACTCCGTGAGCTCCTTCAATTGAATCTAAATATATAATATAAGAATTGGGCAAGGGATTTTCTTCTAAATACTCTAACAAATGTCCCTGCTCACCCCACCTATTTATCAAGTTTTGCAATGCCTTTTCTTTTGATTCATACATAGTGCTTTTCACACCATCAATATCATCTATCTGTTTACCTATATCTGAAATATCTTCCAAAGGCAATTCATCCTTCAAGAAAACCTGTATAGTTTCGAACTGAACTTGAGCAAGTTTGGCCATATTATTGATATTTAACACCAAGATTATTATCAAGCCTAGCACTACTAGAGTTGCCGTTACAGATGCGACTGAGGCCAAGCTCATTGTTCTGTTTTTCCATACACTAGTAAATCCTTGATTAACTATATATCTTAAGGATTTAATCTTCATAACCATATGCCCCCTTAATTTCATCTCTTGCAATCTTTCCATTTTCAAGGGCAATAACTCGTTTTTGCATTATATCAACAATATCTTTCGCATGAGTGGACATCAATACCGTTGTTCCACGTCTATTCACTTGTCTAAGCACCTTCATAATTTCCCACGCTGTTTCAGGATCAAGATTCCCTGTTGGCTCATCAGCAATCAATAATGACGGATTATTAACTATAGCTCTTGCAATCGAAACGCGTTGTTTCTCTCCGCCTGACAGTTCGTGTGGTAAATTTCCTGCTCGCGAGCTTAATCCTACCATCGCTAAAACCATGGGAACTCTTCTTCGTATCTCTTTTGCTGATGCTTCAACAATATTCATTGCAAATGCAATATTTTCATAGACATTTTTATTAGGAAGAAGCCTGAAATCTTGAAAAACAACTCCGATGTCCCTTCTTAAGTAAGGTATTTTTCTTCTTGGTAACCTTGTCACATCTTCTCCACCAAAATATATTTTGCCACTATCTGGGTTTTCTTCCTTCAAGACTAATTTTGAAAAAGTCGTTTTACCTGCTCCACTTGGACCTACTAAGAAAACAAATTCTCCTTTTTCAATCTTTATATCTATGTTAAATAAGGCTCGTACTTCTTTTTTGTATGTTTTGCAAACATTCTGCATTTCTATCAATGTCATCACTCCTGATTATTAAGAAAATTCGACATCAATGTATACATTCCTGCTTTTTCCCTAGCAAAATATTAGTACATTATCCCTAATTTTCATTTTGTCGAATTTTTCATCAATTTTTGATAAATACAGTCCTATTATAACAGTAATCGGCACACTATTTCAAATGAATTAGTTGGGAATTCACTTTCGTTATCAAAATTTAATGTTAGTGTAATATTCCTACATTCGACATACAAAAAAACATGACAAGGAACGACACGTCCTTGTCATGTTTTCTTATCGAAATTAAAAGTCTAAAACAATTTTAGAGTCAGACAGGGGACGGTTCTCTGTCTCCCCTCGTCCCATTGTCGTTTCTTAGTTAGATCTCATTTCCCTTAAGTCCTCACTTATTATCAACTTTGCATCTGTCGCTTTTTGTATCTCTTCTACCGAAAACTCGGAATTTAGTTCAGTTAACAATAATCCTTTGTCAGTTACTTTCATAACTCCCATTTCAGTAACTATTAAGTCAACTTTGCCTGCTGCTGTAAGAGGTAGATTGCACTCTTTTAGAATCTTTGGTGTGCCTTTGGCTGTATGTACCATCGCCACAATAACCTTCTTTGCTCCAGTTACTAGGTCCATCGCGCCACCCATGCCTGGAACCATTTTTCCTGGTATCATCCAATTGGCAAGATTACCTTTTTCATCTACTTGTAATGCTCCTAAAACAGTTGCATCAAGATGACCACCTCTTATTATTGCAAATGATGTAAGGCTATCAAAAAATGCTCCTCCTGGCAAGATTGTAACATGTTGTGCCCCCGCATTTATTAAGTCTTTATCTTCTTTGCCTTGGGCAGGAGCAGGTCCTAGCCCAACGAATCCATTTTCCGACTGTAAAGTTATGTGTATATTTTCTGGAATAAAGTTCGCAACCATTGTTGGCAAACCAATTCCTAGATTTACAAGATCTCCATCTTTCATTTCTAAAGCTACTCTTTTTGCAATAGTTTCTTTCACTTTTATCTTATCCATTTGTTTCACTCCTAACAATAAAGTCCACAAATATTCCTAATGTCATCACTACATCTGGATCTATTTCGCCGACTTCAACTATTTCCTCTGCTTCAACTACGACTAAGTCCGCCGCACTCGCCATTAGTGGATTAAAATTTCTAGTAGATTTAGTATGAAACGCGTTACCTAATTTATCTACCTTAGTCCCTGCAATTAGCGCAACATCAGCTCTTAACGGTGTTTCAAGTAAATACTCTTTGCCATCTACTACAATTTTTTGCTTGTTTTCCTCTACTATAGTACCAAGTCCTGTAGGTGTGAGTATCCCACCAAGTCCTGCCCCACCTGCACGTACTTGTTCTGCGAGCGTACCTTGAGGAGCTAACACAACCTCTAGCTCACCAGCATTTAATTGCCTTCCTGTCTCTTTATTTGTTCCGATATGCGATGTAATTACTTTTTTCACTTGCTTGTTGACAATCAACTTCCCTATGCCTTTCTCTACAAATGCTGTATCGTTTGCTATAATAGTTAAATCCTTTACGCCTTTTTCGACAATTACATCAATCAAGGTTTCAGGAGTACCATTCCCTAAAAACCCACCAATCATTATAGTCATTCCATCTTTAATTTTATCCGTAAATTCTTCTTTACTAATAATTTTGCTCATTTGCTTCTTCCTCCATAAAATATAATTGTCTTTACAATCCTAATATTTCTTTTGCTTCTTTAGTAGTGGCTATTTCTCTACCAAGCTCTTTTGCTATTCGCACTACTCTTTCAACTAGCATTGTGTTTGTAGCCAGAACACCCTTTGAGTATATTAATGTATCTTCAAGACCCGTTCTAACATGACCGCCTAAAACAATTGCAAGTGTTATCATCGGTATTTGCGATTTGCCTATTCCTGAAACCGACCATGTAGAACCCTCTGGCAAACTATCAATCATAAACAGTAAGTTTCTTGGTGTTCCTTCTATAGATCCAGGAATATTCATCACGAGGTTAAAATGAAGTGGACCTTTAAGAACTCCTTTTTTTAACAACCATTTTGAATATGAAATCATTGCCACATCAAATGCCTCAATCTCTGGTTTAATTCCATTAGCATACATTTTATCAGCTAGTGCCTTTATTAATTCTGGTGAATTGGCATTAACACTATTAGGAAAATTAGAAGAACCAGTCGCCAAGCTAGCCATATCTGTATTTAAGTCAAGCATCTGACTTCTCCACTTTATAGTATTTTCCCCACCTCTTGCCCCTGTTGACAATTGAGTAATGACATCGATTTTTTTAGCTTCTATCTTGTCCAAAAGTTCCTTAAACAATGCTCTATCACTAGTTGGCTTTCCTTCGCTATTTCTAACATGCATATGGGCGATCGATGCCCCTAGCTCACTACATTTTTTTGCATCTTCAACAATTTCATCAATAGTAATTGGTGAGGCCGGGTTTAATTCTTTAGTGGGTATATTTCCAGTTAAAGCTGCTGTTATAATTAATTTTTGCATTTTATTCCCTCCAGTATATAATTATCAAACTCTGTTTTCATCAATTATCCTCAAACCTAAATTACACAAGCTCATCGCAAATTTTCTTAACGCCTGCATCTAACATAAAGAGCAGTTCGTCTACTTGTTCTTTTGTTATATTCAATGGTGGTGCTAACAAGAAATGGTCGCCTCTTTTACCATCTACGCTTCCCCCACCAGGGTAAATCACTAATCCTTCGTCTAAGCATTTTTGTGTCAATTTCCCTTTCACATTTTTGCTAGAGTCAAATGGTGTTTTTGTTTTTTTATCTTCTACTATTTCGACCCCTATCATTAAACCTTTCCCACGAATATCTCCAATGATTGGATATTTGTATAAATCTTGTAGCTTCTCAAACAAATACTTCCCTTGAATCTTTGCATTCTCAACGCAGTTATCTCTCTCAACTATTTCCAATACCTTATTTGCAATCCCGCAAGAAAGCGGATTCGCAGCATAGGTATGCCCATGTATAAATAAACCAGTACCTTTAGTCATTATTGTATGATGTATTTTGTCAGATACAATTGCTGCTGCAATTGGTGTATACCCACAACCCATTCCTTTTCCTGTAACTATGATATCTGGCGTGCTATCGCATTCTCCACCAAAATGATTTATTGCGAAATTTTCTCCTGTTCTCCCAAAGCCAGCCATAACTTCGTCATCAATAAATAAAATATCATATTTATCGCAAATTTTTCTGATAATTTCAAAGTATATTTTAGTAGGATGTGCTCCTGGAGCTGCAGAACCTACAACCGGCTCTGAAATAAATGCTGCAATATTATCTGCTCCCTGTCTTAATATTTCTTCTTCTAGCGCATATGCTGCTTTGATACTTGTTTTTTCGAGCGTTTCAGCATCCCACATATTTCTGTAATGATAAAATTGTGGTATTTTTGGAAAATTTATTAGCATTGGGTCATATATTTTTCTTCTGCCTGTAATGCCTGTCAACGATAATGCACCTAGAGTATTGCCATGAAATGAGTTCCATTTCGAAATAACCTTCCACTTTGAAGTCCCAGATCCATCTCTTTCTACATAGTATTGTCTTGCTAATTTAATTGCTGTCTCTGAAGCCTCTGATCCACTTGATAAAAAGTATAAGTAACTATCCTTTAACGGCGCCCACCTAGCTACTCTTTCTGCGCATTGTTCAATAGAGTCTGCTGTCCATCTTGATAAATGTGTAAATGCAATTTTCTCTATTTGCTCTTTGGCAAACTCAGCTATTTCTTTATTCCCATGCCCTATATTTGCTACAGCAGAACCTGAACAACCATCTAAGTACTTTTTCCCATCTTCCCCGTATAAATAGCTACCTTCACCTCGTTCTATTTTGGGGTAATGCCAGTTATTGTTTCTATAAAACACATTATTCTTTGGTGCCCTGTTTAGGCTCATTTTACAGTCCTCCCTTTTCTTTTTTTATAATATAAAAAACAGCATAACATTCAAAGCTATTTTGTCACTTTGTACTGTCATGCTGGATTCTATTTACTCCGTAATAGTGGGACACACTATCACAATAAATAAAGCAGCAATTCTAAATATTATTTTCCCTCAGTCCATTCAAAATATCTGTTACAACTAGCTTTTACAGCAACACATAAAGATTTTTGTGCTAAGCCGTGAAAACGTTTCTTTATTTTCTCATTTAATGCTTCAATACCTTCTTCATGTAAATTATGACCCACTAAAATTTGTTTCAGAAACTCTTTTGCTTCAGCTGTAATCAATGTGCAAGAGGAGTCTTCAATTAATCCAGTTTTTCTATTTATTATTAATCCAACTCCAACAACATGATGCATTTTAGCAGCAGCGATTTCCGCTGGTAATCTAGCATAAGAAATAAAATAAACTGTATCTTCACTATATTTTTTCATATTCTCCACCACAAATTCATTAAATAATGCTTACGATAATTTTACACCACTTTTTCTAATAGTGCAATGGTTTTTAACAATTATTAAGGGATTTTTCTTATCTTTCTCTTCTCACTTACTTTTATTCGTTGCTATTTCCCTTAACTTTTCCGTCACTAAATAATTAATTGTCCCCTTAGGGTATTCATCCACTTGATTCTTTACCCCCGCAGGCATGTCAGTTAATATTTCAATCCCTTCGTCAACATGCTCAATTGCATATATATGAAACTTGTTTTCTTCAACTGCCTTGATTACTTCCTTTTTTAACATCAGATTCTTTAAGTTCTGCTTAGGAATAATTACACCTTGGCTACCAGTCAACCCCTTCGTATAGCATATATCATAAAACCCTTCAATTTTCTCATTTACACCCCCAATTGGTTGAATTTCTCCTTTTTGATTCACAGATCCTGTAACAGCAATATACTGTTTAATTGCAATGCCTGAAATACTCGACAATATCGCAAATAATTCTGTGCTTGAGGCACTATCACCATCGATTGTAGAATAATTTTGTTCAAAACTAATACTCACAGCTAGTGACATCGGCTCCTCTTGGGCATATTTCGCCCCCAAATAACCGCTTAATATCATTATCCCTTTTGCGTGTATACTTCCACTTTTTTTAATTTCCCTTTCTATGCTAATTATTCCAGGCTTCCCTCTGTAAGTAGATACTGTAATTCGACTAGGTTTTCCAAACGAATATTCTCCTGTTCCCATTACGGCCAACCCATTTATCTGTCCTGTTTTTTTACCTTCGAAATCAATTAGCAAAGTACCGTCTTCAATCATTTCATTTAATTTTTCCTCGTATTTATTATATCTACACTCTTTCTGCTGTATCGCTTTTTCAACTTCTTCTTCGGTTATAATAAACTTATTTTCAATTTCGGCCCAAGCATCAGCTTCATACAAAACCTCGACAATTTTATTAAATCTTGTGCTCAATTTGTTTTGATGGTCTGCTAACCTAGAGCTATATTCTAGAAGTCTTGCAACTCCTGTTTTGCTAAAATGTCTTAACTCTTCCCTTTCACAGTGAGTTGCAATAAATTGTGCCATTTTGTATACGCTATCTTCTGTTCTATCCATTTCAACATCAAAATCAGCCATTATTTTAAACAATTTATTAAAATCATCATCAAAATTGTATAGAGCATGAAAAACATTCATATCTCCTACTAATATCACCTTCAATTTTAGAGGGATACTTTCTGGTTTAAGAGATGACGATACAACATTTCCTGTTAGTGTATTTATATTCTCAATGTTAATTGCTTCAGTTTTTAATGCCCTTTTCAAAGTTTCCCACGCGAAAGGTTGTGCTAAAATCTCTTTCACATTGATTATCAGAAACCCACCGTTAGCCAAATGAAGTGCTCCAACTTTGATTTGCATAAAATCTGTTTTAAGCATACCCATTTCGCTTTTGTATTCTATTGCACCTAGTATGTTATAAAACGTAGGATTAGTCTCGTTAACAATTGGTGCATATTTTATATCAGAATTATCAATAAATAAATTGATATTGTAACGGTTAAAAAAGCTCTCCGATGGCTTAGCTTGTGGTATTAACGTTTGCGCCACGTTTTTTTTGTTATTCTTTTTAAAATTATCAATGTTGTCTACTATATCTTCTTCAAAATCTTTAATGTATTCGGCGACTGCACTATTCGCTCTGTACTTTTCAATTAGGTTCTTTAGAGCGCTATTTACTGAAACCCTTCCTATTTCAGCATCTAGATTTCTTATGTATTCATTAAATTTTTCTTCCACTTCTCTTAGTTCATTAAATGCCCCTAAAGTTTCAAAGTCTAATTTTTCGGATAGTTCTTTCAGTTTGCTCAACTGTTCTTCTGTTAGTTTTTCATACTCTTCTTGCGTCAGCGGTCGGTTATCAACTAATGGAATTGTAACTAATCCTTGCTCTGAATCTTTAAAAATGAAGCCAAATTTTTTTGCAATACTGTTTAGATTGTTGATGATTTCTTTATTCTCGTGTTGAAACTTTTTAAATATTTTGTTTTTCTTAATTTCATATTCCGTAGACACGAAAACTAGTGGTAGTTCTTTCTTAAGTTGTTTCATTGCATTCTCAATATCTCTCTTAAAATAAACAGCATCCCCAGCATCAAAGCTTATAGCTTTTGGTTTGTTAGGCTTTTTGAAATTATATACATATACCCAGTCTGATGGTATTTTCATGGTTCTAGCCATTTTATCTGCAATTGAGTGAGCATAACTATTTCTCCCAGTGCCACCTATTCCTGCAATGTAAATGTTATAACCTTTCCTGTTCACTCTAAATCCGAAGTCGAGCGCATCTACTGCTCGCTCTTGCCCAATAATACCTCTAAGAGGCTCCAGATCAGCAGTTGAATCAAAATAAAAGCAATCAGCATCGCAAATTCTAGTTAGTTGATTCGGTTTTAATCTACATTTTTCCTTCATCGACATAAAAATCGTTCCTCCCAATATTTCTATTTTTCACATACAACTACTAATAATATGTGTATATTATATTTATACCATACTTTTCTTCAACTAACAAAAAAAAATAAACCTCTGCGGTTTATTTTTTTACAATAACCATACATGCTAGTCTGGATAACTAATTTGCAAATCAATTAAGCTAGGAAGTTCTCGTAGATTTGTCTTTACAGCTACATAAGGGTAAGTAATAACTTGCGCAACTAGCTCGTCAGCTTCTGGGTCCTTGAAAGTTGCTTTGACTACAAGTTTTCTTTCCTCATTTTCTTCAATAAGATGCATACTTTCAATACTGACAGTATATCCTCCCGTTGATTTTTCACCTCTTGTTACAATTACGTAAATTTCTTCTTCGACTTCAGTTGCTAGAGCTCTTTCTAGCGTTCTATATCTCGGAAGAATGCGTGTTATTCTGTCAGGCACTTGATTGTTCTCTAACACTACGAAACTCACTTCATGATCACCACCTGACAAAAAATACGGCAAACACTTAACTAGTACAAACGCAACTAAAAGAATTGCCGTGATTGCGATAAACTGCTTCCACCTAATTGATGGAAATTTAGGTATTCTATAATTCATATTAGTATCACCCCCGCAAGACGATAAATTACACTCATCCTTTAATAATGTCTATTCGGGAGAAATATAAAATATTCAAGTAAGGGCTTTTTCCTAAATAACCTGTACAATCTTACTTGTCTTTTCGTCCATACCCTGCGTTGTGGAAACAGTTACATAACGCTGCTATGCGCCTATTTCCACGCCTTGGTTATGAACGAAAATCCTTCGTAACATTGCACAGCTTATTTCATCACAAGCCCTAAGCCTGTCATTTGTTTGCTATTAATTCTTTTGTGCTTTTAACGATTTCATTAGCAGTTAATTTGTACTTCTCTAATAAATCTTTCGGTTTTCCAGATTCCCCGAAAGTATCGTTAATTCCAATTCTTCTCATTATTACAGGATGGTTTTCTATTAAAACTTCTGCTACTGCTGAGCCTAGTCCACCAATAATGTTATGTTCTTCAACAGTTACCATTGCTCCTGTTTCCTTAGCTTTCTTAATGATTAGTTCTTTATCAATTGGTTTTATGGTGTGGATGTTTACTACCCCCGCATTAATTCCTTGTTCTTTGAGTTTATCACTGGCTTTTAGCGCTTCGCTTACCATCATTCCTGTAGCAATGATTGTAACATCATTTCCCTCTATTAGCTCAACACCTTTTCCTAGCTCAAATTTATATTTTTCATTATCATTGATCACAGGAACAGCTAGTCTTCCTAAACGCACATAAACTGGTCCCTTTAATTTTGCAACAGCATGTATAATTTTAGTTGTCTCCACTGCATCAGAGGGAACAACTACAGTCATATTAGGTATTGCTCTCATGCATGTTATGTCTTCTAATGCTTGATGCGAAGCACCATCTTCTCCTACAGTAATCCCAGCATGTGTTGCACAAATTTTTACGTTCAATTTTGGGTATGCAATAGAATTTCTTATTATTTCGAATGCTCTGCCAGTTGCAAACATAGCAAATGTACTAACAAACGGAATTTTCCCTGCAGTTGCAAAACCTGCTGCTACGCCCATCATATTCTGCTCGGCTATTCCCATATTAAAAAATCGTTTGGGAAAAGCAGTAGAAAATTCTGCTGTCTTTGTCGACTTTGATAAATCTGCATCTAATACTACTATACCATTATTCATTTTTCCTAATTCAATTAATGCTTTCCCATAAGCATCTCTTGTAGCAATCATGTCCCTCATTTAAACTACCTCCAATTCAGCTAAAGCTACTTTAGTTTCTTCTTCATTTGGTGCTTTTCCATGCCAGCCCGATTTATCTTCCATAAAAGAAATTCCCTTACCTTTTATTGTATAAGCAAGTGTCATTGTAGGTCGCTCTTTTATAGTTTTCGCCGCGTTAAAAGCCTTAATAATTTCACCATAGTCATGACCATCAATTTCAATAACATTCCATCCAAAAGCTTTAAACTTATCGGCAAGTGGTTGTACACTCATAACCGAATCATTTGATCCGTCAATTTGAAGACCATTAAAATCAAGTATCGCTACTAAATTATCTAGTTTATAATGAGATGCCGCCATTGCGGTTTCCCAAACAATACCTTCTTGAACTTCGCCATCACCGAGCAACACATAAGTTCTAATCTCGTTTCTATCAAGCTTATTCGCAAGAGCCATACCACAAGAAGCAGAAAATCCTTGCCCTAATGAGCCTGTAGACATGTCTACACCTGGAGTTCCTTTCATGTCAGGATGCCCTTGTAACATTGAGTTTACTTGTCTAAGTTTCAAAAGTTCTTCTTTTGGGAAAAATCCTTTCTCTGCTAAAGTCGCATATAATACAGGAGCAGCATGCCCTTTTGACAAAACAAACCTGTCTCTTTTATCCCAATTTGGATTTTTCGAATCCACTTTCATTTCACTAAAATACAATGCAGTTAAAATCTCGACTGCCGACAAAGAGCCACCTGGATGTCCAGACCCAGATTTGTTTAGCATGGTAATAATGTTCTTTCTGATTGCGTTAGCTTTTTCTTCTAGTAGTCTATATTTATTCATGTTTCATCTTCCTCCTGTATTTTTAATCAGTTTCGTTGAATCCTTCTCCTAAGACCTCGTGTGTTGTCGTTACCATCATGAAAGCGTTCTTATCTATTTCATTGACAATTTTCTTCAGCTTCGCTACTTGAACTCGGTTAACAACACACAACAATACATTGCGTTTCTCTCCTGTATAAAAACCTTTTGCTTCTAATAAAGTTACGCCTCTACCTATATCGTCAGTAATTTTCTTGGCTATAAGCTCCGATTTCAACGAAATGATATGAAAAGCCTTAGCATAACCTAGTCCCTCTACTATAAAGTCTGTTGATTTCACAATTATATACAAAGCTATTATTGAGTAAAGGGAATTATCTGTGTTCCGTACCACTAAACCCGCTGCGGCTACAACAAATAAATCTAACGCAGTCATCAATTTAACAATGCTAAGTGACGGAAAGAATTTATTTAAGATAGCTCCGCCTAATGCAGTTCCTCCAGTTGTACCTCCGTATTTAAAAATGAATCCTAGCCCAACACCCATTATCACGCTTCCGTAAATAACAGCTAATAGAATATCCTGTGTCACTATTAAATCACTTGGAAAAACTATAGTATATAATCGTATAAATGCAGAAAAGATAATAGTCGCATACGCAGTTTTAACACCAAAGGTTTTTCCTAAAACTAGTACGCCCGCAATAAATAGCGGAATGTTAACTATCAGATTTGTGATATCTATTGGAAAACCAGTCGCTTTTTGTATTACTACAGCAAAACCTGATACCCCACCAGGAGCAATAGTATTTGGTGCAAAAAAGAAAAATATCCCCGCTGCCATTAATGCGCAGCCTCCCGTTATCATCAAATACTCAAACATAATTTTATGCAATTTTCTTTTCATGTTTCTCCTCCCCGTTAATCAAATTTGATAAGACACCCACTTCTTTAAGTGGGTGACAGATCTTAATCTTTTTATTCAGGTGGGGCAGAATCCCCATCTGAATCCCCGATGTTCAGCGTAGCTGAACGAGTTCACTAGTAGTGAGTCACTCCAATCTTTTACGAGCGCAAAGCTTTAATTAAAAATTTAGGTAGTACAAGCATACGTTTAAGTCTCCATGGTTCTTTTACTAACCTATAGAACCACTCTAACCCTAGATTTTGAAATGCTATCGGTGCTCTTTTTGATGTGCCTGCGCAGATATCAATACCACCACCTACACCCATTATCAATTTGCAGTTAATTCTCTTATAGTATTTATCAATCCAAATCTCTTGCTTAGGTGCGCCTAAACCCACAAGTACCACATCAGGGTTTACATTGTTTATTTTTTCAATAATCGCTTCGTCCTCTGTCTCTTTAAAATATCCGTGAAAATATCCAGCAATTATAATATCTGGGTGTATTTCCTTAATCTTTTCGCATGCTATCTCAGCAACACCAGGTTTGCTTCCAAGAATAAAAATCGATTTTTTTTCCTTGCCACAAAACTTCAAAATATTATCCGCCAAATCAGCACCTGCCACACGTTCTTTAAGCTCTAGTTTTTTTATTCTTGATACAATAATTAGCCCAATTCCATCAGGTACAACCAAATCCCCTTCATTTAGCAACCTCATTACATTACCATCCGTCTGCGCTATCATAACAATTTCAGGATTAGGGGTATATATTCTTTTGTTAGATTGATTCTCAATATATCCAATAGCTATTTTTAGTGCTTCTTCTCTAGACACAGTATCGATAGCTACATTCAGAATTTTAACTTTCTTTCTCATTTCCTCACCCTTCTTGTGCTAGCTGAACTAGTAGATTCAAGTTGTTACCAACCCTTGCTTCCATATTTTTCTTTGCAATAACAAGTTTTTCGATTATTTCTTCTCTGTGGTGAAGTGTATTCTCAACGACTGTACAAAACGAGATGAACTCCAAAGATTCAACGCCTCCAGCGCTCAATTGATCAAAATCGTCTACAAAACTCTTTATTTTCGGATCATATTCTATTCCTACCATCGGCACTCCAGAAATGGCAGCGAAGATTAGAGAATGCAACCTCATCCCAATTAGCAGCTCTAACTTTCCGATGATTCCAATCAACTCCCTTGGAGTATATTTTTTTTCAAGTATCACTGATTCGTTTTCCATTATAGCAGCAATTTCTTTTGATACTTCGACGTCGCTTGGGTGTTGCATTGGGATAAAAACTATTTGATAGTTTAGCTTTGATAGGTAATCTCCTATTTTTGCAATATTTTTTTTATAATCCTTTAAATTTTTCCATCGCCTCACGGATATTCCTATTGTCTTTCTCTTTTTGTCAATTCCAATTTCACTCCAAACTCGTTCTACTTCGGACACATCTAATAATTTCAAAGCAAAAGTTGCATCCGCTGTTACTATGATGTTGTTCTTTATCCCCATTGACTGCATCAGCTCTTTTGATTTGTAATCTCTAACAGTAATAACATCTACCTTATTTATTATGTATGTTGCTATCATTCTATTAAATACTTTGTTTATTGGTCCAAAACCGTTCGCATAAAACATAACCTTTTTATTAAATAGTTTAGCTATCAATATAATAGCTAAGTAGTAAATCAAGGACCTGCTACTAGTTACATCTTGAAGTATTGAGCCACCGCCACTAATCACTACATCAACTTCCTTAATTCTTCTAATTAGTCCACGGAAATCGTTTCTGCTAACAGTATTGATTGCAAAACTCTTTTTAGTGTCTTCAGCCTTGTAAGTTAATGCTGTAATTTCAATCTCTCCATTTACGCTCTTTAATTGTTCTACAATTGCCTGTAATATCGCTTCGTCCCCTAAGTTTTGAAACCCGTAGTATCCGAATATTAACACTTTCATGATTCCTCTTCCTTCCTACCTAGTAAAAAAAAGTTTCAACTCTACTTATTGTATTCTATGCCCACCACGGTTGTTTTTACTTCATAGCGATTTGTAAAAATTCTAACAATCGCTCCTACTCTCACGGCAGTGGAATTAATCACTATTTCATTATCAGTAATTATTGCATACCCACGGATTGAAATTAGAACATCGTATCTGTTTGGTACAGATGCCAATACCACCTTGCCATCTTTTGTATCTACAGTTGTTTGAAAATCGTTAATTTCTTTACTTATAATTGTTCCTAATGCTTCTTCACTATCTACACAAATTACAACATCGCCTTCATTAATAACCTCAACTGTTGCGGCCCTAACACCTCTAACAGCAAATGTTATTATAGTTTCTTCTCTGTCAACATCGCTAGTAGGCGAGCTAAATACAAACTGCCTTGTTCCTAACACAATCGCAATAATAACCAATAATAGTACAAATACATCAAAAAGATTTATATGTTGCAAGATTTTACCTCTAAAGATCATTTTTTCACCAAAATCCTCTCTCATATATTAATCATGTTTCAATCAAACTAGTTATTACTCGAATTTCCACTTAATCGTCACTAGCTTGTAATCGATAATAAACAGATTCAGTGTTAATTGCCATTTTATCTATATAATAAGATTCCACTATTTTTACTCGAACGAATTCATTTGTTTCTCTTAATTCATTCTTGGACAATTCAAAGACAGATAATAATTCAACGCATAGTTGCTGCGCAGAACTTAAACTTCCAACATCTCTCCCTGTAAAGTTTGTTTCTTTTACTAGCTCATAATTGCTAGGAGTTAGTAAGCCAGCATAGCCCTCACCACCTGCAATAATGACAGGCTTGCCCATAGCCATTGCCTCTAGCGATGTTCTCCCTACTCCAATTACAACGTCTGCAATACTAAGAATTTTAGCAATATCTACTCTTTTGCCAAGTATTCTTACTACATCGTTCTTTGTATTTGCCTCTTTTGCTACGGCTTCTATCTGTGTAAATTGATCGCCATCTCCCACAATAATAATTTCTGCATTCACAGTGTTTTCATTTAATAGTAACCCTGCCTCAATAACTAATTTTGTAAGTTCTGCTAAAGCATCTGTAATTCTACTTATATACACAATCTTCTTGCTATTTTGTTTTAATCCCAATTCTTCAAGAGCCTTTGGATAATCAATATCAGGATTAAACTTTTTTTCACTTATTCCATTGGGTATTACTGTAATTTTCTCCTCAGCGACTTCAAAGCACTTCATCAAATGTCGCTTTACATCTTCACTCACAGCTATTACTTCGTCACCCCAAAAAGTTAAGTATCTAAAAGGTAGTCTAGAATCGAACAGAGCGTGTGAAGTTGTCATAAAATTCACCTTCAAGCATGAAGAAACAATCTTTGCAATTAAAGCTGCGATTCTACCATGTGCATGAATTATGTCAATATTGTTTTCTTTAACCGCTTTATATAATGTGGAAAATGAAACTAAAATATCCTTAATATTTTTACTATCTAATGGAGATTTAATATGTTCAATATCATAATCTTTTAGTTCTTCTTCGTAAATTCCACCACTTGAGGTAACTATTGGAGTATGCCCCATTTTTTTGAGTTCTTTGGCTAATTCAGTAACATGCGTTTCTGCACCACCAATGTCTAAACCAGTTGTTGCTAAAAGAATCTTTAATTGCGTCATAAAAACCACTCCTTTAATTCAGACACTCATATTATTATATCAAAATCTTTAATTATATTCAATTGGTGGATTTTGATGAAATTTTGTACGCATCGCGTAGTCATTATAGCATTTTTTTCACTTCTTTGCTGTATTCAATTTTACGTACATATCCAGTTAGAAAACCTAACAAAAGATTATACCTATTGCTCAACTGCCTAAATTGTAGCGGCGAGAAACCCATATAGTCCAGTTTAAATGATATTTTCATCGCTGTACCAACATCAGTTTTAACAAATGTTTCAGCGCAGTAGCCGTCATTTACTAACAGTGATTTCATTCTATTCAGCAGTAGAAATGCATCAAGTAACATCACACTTTGTGTCTTAAACTCATTCATCATTAAAACTTTTTCATTATAAGCTTCTTTTGAAAAAATTGCAACGCTGTTTACAAGACATGCTAGTATCGGGCAATTTGTTTCATACATATACAAATTTTTAAAATCATTCTTCCATAGATGCAGAGCATGTAACAAGTTACGCGTTGTCTCTACGTGGTCATTATGTGCATCAATTAAAAAAGGTGAATAAATGATATCTGGATTAATATGTTTCAATTTTCCTAATAATTTCTCTTGCAATAAATTTGATTGGGTTACTTTGCCATCAGGGAAATCCAAAAAAAATATTTCCTTTATCCCTATCAACTCTTGAATTACCCTAGCTTCTTTTTTGCGTTCCGATATTATTTCATTCTTTGAAATTTCAGATAAACTAGCACTTCCATCAGTAACATACACGCAATATATTTCGTCTCCACCTTTAGCGTGAACACCTAACGTAGCTCCTAGCCCAATCGTTTCGTCATCAACATGAGGGGCAATAACAAGAATTTTTCTACCCCCGCTCTCAAACATATCGTTTTGCACCATGTGATTCAATCTAGCAAAACGATAGTACAGATAGACAACAAAATAATTAAGAATATTTATCGGATATTTAACTATTTTTTTTACAATTTCCTTAATCATCTCATGCAACTCCTTAGTAAGAGTCCGATTCAATAGGCATTAAGTACCATTTTTCTTTCTTATAGATATCAGCAGGCAGAAAAATACCGTTATTAATCTTCTTAAGCACAAAAGGAATGCTACTATTTGTTCTAAAGTAAGCAGCTTTTTTGAACGTATTTTTATAGAACGAATTGTCAGTAACCCACGCAGATACAAAGTCTACACCTTCGAATGTAAAATGCTCTGTAGCAACTGCTAATAATTCTTCAGCCACTCCATCCTCAGAAGTAATCATATCAATAATAGTGCCGACTTTCAATAAGTACTTTCCTCGCACCTTTTTAGTTTCAATTTTTAATATAATATATCCTAGCAATGCGCCTTTAACAGCTTTAAAAGTTTTGTAAGTAACACAGGGATGATTCGCAATCCTCCAGTTCAAAAACTCGCCACTTCTTACAGTAAGATTCTCGCATTTTACTTTATGTCTATCCCATAAATTATCAAACTCTTCATCAAAATATCGCACTTGGCTTATTGTATACATATTTGTTCTTTTAAGATTATTAGGTTTAATCATTATAAGCGCTTTCTCAATTAATGCTCCAACAATATTACTCACCTTCATATTATTGCAAAATAAGTTCACGAAAGAAGCAACTTTGTGTATTTGTATATACACTGGTGTTTTGCATATTAGTGTCCCGCCCATTTTGCTAAGTAGTCCATCTAATGTTGGTGGGCTTGGGAAACTGTACCTAAATGCTATTCCTTGCTCTTTTCCAATACAATATGACAGAAGTGACAGTTTTTCAAAATACCCTTTTCTTCTATAGTCTTTATGGGTCATAGCATCAACTGATTGCCCACCCAACAGTTCTCTTTGTCCAATTACTATTCTCGATGGAATTAATGTGCATTGTCCTATCAATTCGTCTGCATCCTCTGCTAAAGCAATAATGGCGTTTCCAGCTGGATTATCTCTAAATTGCCATTTCCATTGCTCAATAGAACGATTTTGTTGAAATATATCATTGAATAGTTCAACTATTTTTTTTTCATCATTTGGTTTGTAATTCCTAATATTCGCCATTTCCAACCTTTCTCTCTACATTATTTCTTCATACATTTCTTCTAATTTATGCACCATCGTTTTCACATTAAACAATTTAACAACGCGTTCTCTCCCAATTCCACCTAATTTTTTTCGCATCTCTTCGTTATCTATCAACAATTGCAATTTCTCTGCTAGCATATCAGAATTTCGAGGTGTAAAGTAGAGACCTGCTTCTCCTACCACTTCTGTAATTGCTTCTAAACTAGTTGCAACTATCGGTTTCCCAAGTACCATTCCTTCAGTTAATACAAGACCAAATGCTTCATTAGTAGAAGTCAGTACACATATATCCAATTTATTAATTACTTCTTTAACATTATTAACAAAACCCGTGAATACAATGCTATGGTCAATACCTAGTTCTTTTGCCATCTCTTTAATAATCTTCTCTCTTGTCCCTTTTCCTATGACAAAAAACCTAACATTCTTATTATCAGCAATGATTTTTTTAGCAGCCCTCAAGTAGGTTTCATGATCTTTTTCTATTTCTATTCTTGCAACCATTCCAATCTTAATATGATTTGCACAGTCAAAATTACTATTTACCTCGCTATCATCGTTGTTTTCAAAAAAATCTACATCTACACCATTGTGAATTACTTCTATTGCTTCGCCTCCAACTCCACTCTTCCTTAATGAATCTGCCACCACATTTGAAATTGCAACTGTTTTATCACTCAGCACAGATGTAGTCCATTTTAAAATTCTTTTATTAATGGGTCTCTGTGTCCAATGTTTAGTCATAACAATTTTTGAGCCAGTTAGCTTTGCAGCTAAACGCCCTGCCAAACTTCCATGAGCATGTACTATGTCAGGCTTTTCTTTATTTAGCATAACAAGTAATTTTACAAAGAGTCTTAAATCAAAACTTGTTGGTTTAATATTTGTAGCTAAGTAGCACGCATGAGCATCAGAATCATCGAGTATTTTTTGATACAACTGCCCCTTTCCATGGCTTATTACTTTCACTTCAAATTTTTCTTTATTTCTATATTTCAATATATTCAAAAGATAGCGTCCCGCACCACCGAAAGCGTGATCAGAAATAATATGGATAACTTTAATCATTAGTTTCAGCTCCAATTTCCACGCTACTTATTATTAACCCTATAATCAACCAGAAAAAAAATAATATCCTAGGATCAAACCATACGTGTTCTACCGTCCCGTGTAAAATGTGTCCTGCCATTGCTGCCAAAAGTCCATATGTAATAATCACATTTTTTCTGCGAGGCATCCGTGGTATGCTTAATATTACCCATTTCCACAATGCTAGCAAAAGCACAAAAAAAGTGACAAGTCCCAAAGCTCCTATTTCTGACGCTAATTGCAAAAATAAATTATGAGAATGAACAGCTAAAGCACTTCCGAAAACAAAAAACTGATACTGATATGAAAACGCCTCTAATCCTAGTCCTACCCCACGCAGCCAATGGTACTTCACTAAGTCTAAAGTTCCAATCCAAATAGAAATTCGATACGCATTAGAGGAATCTGCTAAATTAACAATAGATGCAAATCTACGCATTACAATATCTGGTAGCATAACAATAGATAGTGCTCCCATAGTTCCTATCGCTATTAATAATCTTTTATCTATTAGTACAAAGAATATAGTAATGGCAAATAAAAACGCAAGCCAACCGCCTCTGGATAGGCTTAGCATAAGACCTGTAAAAATCATAGCTCCGCAAAACCCATAAAATAACCGCTCCCATATTTTTTTTTCTGTCAAAACAATAATTACTGCCATAACTCCAACAAGAACTAGATATTTGGCAAGCACGTTCGGGTTTCCTAATGTGCCCATAGCTCTAGTAGTGACTTCCCCAAACGCCTCTACGTCCACCCAAGTTCCACCCATTGAAATTCTAAGTCTATATTGTAATATAGCGTATAAGCTTTGAAATAAGCCTGCACTCACGTTAACTTTCATAAAGTTAATTAACCTCTTATCTGTATTCAGGAGATTTACAAGCGTATACGCAAAAATCATTCCACTAATATACAACGTTAATGTTCTCATACTGCTTACTTTAAAAGGTGAAATCAAGACAGCCAAAACAAGAAAAACGAAAAACAGAATAAAAAAAGGCTCAAGTTTTACAGTTTTAGTTTCTTTTTCTTTTGCTATGAAGCTAATAAATATTATAAACGCAAAAAATATTATTTGTGTTAGGTTTAGAAGTGGTAATAAAAATGCAAATATGTATATCCCTTTTATTGTCTTAAATAGGGAAACGTATAAAATGTATGCAAACCCAACTAAAAGTAGTATTAGGTGGATTTCCAAAAGCATAAACAACACAGCTATAAGTATAAAAGAATATCCTCTTAAACGTGTCTTGTTGCAAAATTCATAGGGTGCACAGAAAATTGAGTAAAAAAAACTAGTCTCAGTACTATCATTAATATAGTCTAAGCATTTGTTTTTAGCGCCCCAAAATGCACTAATAATACTATGTATCGCTTTCCCAGTAATGCTTGTGCGCCAAATATCAAACATACGATAGTCTTTTACAATCGTTCGATAGGTCAAACTACATTTCACTGAGTGCATCATATATTTATTGAATTTAGAAAGCAATTTTACAGTATAGCTATCGGTAATTAATAAATAGATAAACGTAATTGACTTAATGAATTTGCTATTTGTCATCATAACCCCTCACTAATCCTGTATTCCGAAAACTACTCCCACACCTTCAAAGTGCTTAGTTAGTACGCGTAACTCTGTCCCCACCTTTATTTCAATAGTACCAATAAGAACTTTGTTTTCTCTAATTGAGCCCGTTCCTCGCAAAACAACTAAAGCGTCAAATCGTTCTGGAACTGTTGCATTCACTAGCTTGCCTTCGCTCGTTTCAACTATTTTTGTCGCGGGATTGATTTCAATACTCACTACGTCAACTTTAGCATTTCTCCCAGTTTTCTGTAGCCTTCCTGGTTCTTTAATCAAAGCTTCAACTTGAAATCCCGTTAATTGAGGAAGAAATACTGTCACCGTTAGTTCGTTTTCTTCTCCTACTTCCTCCTGCAAATTAGAGAAAAACAACCCTTGTTTAAACGCGAAAAAACCGATTCCTAATATAACAACCAATACAACAAAATCAATCCAATTAATTTTCCCAAACAATTTCCCTTCACTATCAATCACTTTCATTTGCAAATCCCCCTTCTTATGTGTTTCGCACTAATTTCTTTGTTAGTTTTCAATAGAAAATACTCCCTTTATCATTATAAACAAATCTGTCGTTGCTTTAATACCTCTACCATCATCTCTTGGAACAATTATTAAATGATTTGCAGGAACAGTCTCTCCGCTCTGAATATCTCTAGCCGCAGTGATGTCTGATAGTCCTCCCAAAGCACTTGTAATCGCCGTAGCTTTACCACCTCTTATTATCAATTCTGTTCCTTTGCCTGCAATTAAAGTCTGCCCTGCTTTCACTTCAATTACTTCAAAAGTGGAAGCAGTGATATTTCTCTCTGCCCCGGCTACTTTTTCATCTATATAAAATTGCATTTGCTCCATTCTCTGATCTACATAAGACATCGTAACTAGTGGATCTCCTTGGCTGCCAGGTTCACTGCTTATTGCGTAAACAACTTGTACTACTAATAACAAAGACAAAAATGTTATTACAGATAGTACTGTTTTTTTATTAAAATACTTAAACATAGTATCCCTCCGTTTTTTATCAGCTGATTATTCATGCAAAAAGACCTAAACAAAAATTCAAGCCTTCTTTTAAACATCTACTATACTAAAGCTTACGCATAACCCTTCTCTAACTTTTTCCATAATCATTTCATCAATATGTCCTGCTTTTTCTTCTAGCCTTTTTTTGTCAATTGTACGAATTTGCTCCAATAGTATTACTGAATCTTTAGGTAGTCCATATTCTTTTGCTGAAATCTCTACATGTGTAGGTAGTTTTGCTTTGCTAATTTGCGAAGTAATTGCTGCAACAATAACCGTAGGGCTGTACCTATTCCCTATGTCGTTTTGTACTATTAACACAGGTCTAACTCCGCCTTGTTCTGATCCTATAACTGGGCTCAGATCTGCATAATATATGTCTCCTCTTTTGGCATTCACATCATTCACACTCCGCTATCTTTGTTTCATAGTTTTTTAAAGAGGAAGTATCTGTACTTAGTCCAGTTTCAGCTATTGACAAATTAATGGTTGCCATTTCTTGATAACCATTTTTCATTTTTTCTTTTCTTTCTATCTTGCTTTTTTCCCTTATATACATGTTCATTGCTTTTCTTATAAACTCAGATCTATTCGTTTTTTCATTTGAGACTATATCATCAATCTCCCTCAGAAGGTTATCAGGTAAGCTGATCATGATTTTTTTTGATTCTGCCATTATTGCACCTCCAACATATTTGATAAACTAACATACCCAATTATATATTATTCACTGCATGCATGTCAATATGCCTAGCAGTTTGTAAATAATACCTTTTCTACTCTACTCTAGTATATAATCTCTAACACTGATGATACTATTTTCTTCAATATAGACTCTAGGGATTCTTCTTCCTACCATGCAAACAATTTCGTAGTTTATAGTTCCTAGCTTCTCTGCCAAAGTCTCAGCAGTATTCCCTTTATTTTTGTCGCATCCGAATATAATTACCTCATCCCCTCGTTTTACTTCGATACCTGTAGCATCTACCATCATTTGATCCATACATATTTTCCCAACCACTGGTAGTTTCACCCCTTCGATTGTGACCTCAGCCTTATCTGTTAGCATTCGAGTAAATCCATCGGCATAGCCTATAGGTAGTGTAACAATATTACTTTCTTTTTTTGTAGTAAATGTGAGCCCATAACTCACACCTCTACCTACAGGAAGTTTTTTTGAATGCGCTATTTTCGTTTTTAGTGTCATAACAGGTTTTAATACTATCTTATCATGATTTACTTCTTTCGATGGATACAACCCATACAACATTATCCCTGCTCTTACCATGTCCAAATTCATTTCTGGATGATCAATAATTGCCGCACTGTTTGAAACATGCTTAATTCCGACATGTATTCCTACTTTTTCTAAGCTATTAATAAAATCAAGAAATAAATCATATTGTTTGTATGTAAAAATTTTATCTTTCATATCTGCAACTGCAAAGTGTGTATACATTCCCTCTACACTGATATTCGTAAGCTTGAATACTTCTTGCGCAGCAGACAATCCTTCCTGCGTTACTTGAAAACCTAGCCTAGACATGCCCGTATCAATTATTACGTGTATTTGCATAATTCTATTCGTTTTATTAGCTACATTTGAAAAATGTCTAGCTTGCTCTTCAGAATAGACTGTCTGTACTAAATTATAATCTAGTATTTTATCTGCTTGTTCGTCTGGAGTATAACCTAAAATCAAAATAGGCACATCAAAACAAGCTTTTCTAAGTTGTATAGCTTCAGATAATGTCGCTACAGCAAATCTATCTGTTCCGTTATCTAGTAATGTTTGCGCTATACCAACTGCACCATGCCCATATCCATCAGCTTTAATTACCGCACACACTAATGTGTTCTCGTTTACAGCTCTTTTTACTTCTTTAATATTATGCTTTAAATTGTCTAAACTTATTTCTACCCAAGTAGGCCTTAACATCTTCTTTTTTAATGCTCTTTCTTCGCTGTTCATATTAAACCTCTTCTCATTAGTAGATTATACCTTAGAACAAATTGCTATCGCTTGTGCGACCGCATTGTATCTTGTGTGCGATATAGTAATTAATATTTCACTTATGCCTTTTCTGTATGCAAGGTTTCTAGCATTATTATGTAATTCGATATATGGCTTCCCGATTTCATCGTTCAACACTTCAATATCCTTCCATTTTATACCTCTTAGTCCTGTGCCCAAAGCCTTTAATACCGCTTCCTTGGCAGCAAATGTTCCTGCAACCGTTGTGAATCTATACCCCTTACCACTAAACAGCAAAATTTCTCGTTCAGTAAACAGTCGATCCAAAAATCTTTTATTCTTCTCAATCGCTTTTTTGATTCTATTTACTTCAACTATGTCTATTCCTATGCCTTCAATCATCAATTCACCTCAACTTTACTCTATATCAGATTTTGTTTCATTATACACTTGTAGCAACTTAATATCTAACCGTTCCATTTCTTCATGCCCAAGCATTCCATGCAAAAATGAATAGTACAAATCTGCATTATTTTCGTGTATCTCTTTTTCTTCCCTCAAAGCATCTAAAATACCCCTAATCCTACTAACCTCTCGATTAGTTTTGTCAAGCTTAGCAAGTGATTCATTTAGTGCCTTGTATGATATTTTGATTGTTTCAATTAAAAGGTTCAAATTAATTTTTTCTATTTTCATAGGCGTATTTTCTAAACTAAGGCAAACACTCTCAAGCTTTTTGTTTAACGCACTAATTTTTTCTTTATTATCATCAATTTTGCAAGTAATTTTATCGTGTGCTTCTTCATCTTCTCCTGTGTTAATCAAGTCAGAAAAAATCAATATTTCTTTAAGTAATACCTGTTTTTCTTTCTTGATATTCTGTTGTTCTACTTTATAAGCGTTTTCTTCTTTCATCCCTTTATTAAGTTTTTCACGTAGAAACTTTAATTTCAAACTGCTGTTTTTACTCGTGATTTTTTTCCAGTTGTCATCATTTACTAAAACAGGAATCTTACTCTTTTTCAATATTTTTTTGCTTAATACCATGTTTATCTTCTTTCTATATAAAGGCATAATATTCCTCTTTTCTGCTACTATACGCTTCCTAACAATAGTATTATATTTCTTATTTCTATAACAATTGCTTTTTTCCTGCTAGTTTACGATATAATGTTTGCCTTCTTTCTTCTACAAGAGCCTTTACAAACGCGCAAGGTTTAGGTGGCTAATAAATATCAAAATAATTTTCTTTTTATGTAATGATTTTTATAATTATGGTAAAAATATTGCAGAGGTGGTTAAACTAATCTAGAACATCAAATAAAGATTATATAGAAAATAATCTGGAAAGGAAAATATGTAATGAATCCCCCTATGCTTTCATTATATAAGGTAGTTCTATGAAGTCAAGAATTTATCCAAAATCATTATGTGTAATTTTATTACTAATATTACTTATTCTAACTAGTTGCAAGCCTAGTAATAAAAATTCTGAGCAGGAAAAAAAGAAGAATACTCCTCCAAAATTACCTGAAGTGTTACTTGAAACAGAAAAACAAGTACTAGAAATCATGCAAATTATTGATAGTGTCCCCGGAATTGAAAAGAGTATTGAAGAAAAAAATAAGGCTAAACAAGATATAGCAGAAGATACCGAAGCACCCTTAAAAATAGATGAAAAAGACACAACTGCAAAAGACAAAGTCAACATCCAAATGCTTATAATAAACGAAGCAACCATTACCCCTCTACTGAAGAAAGAAGAAATTGAGAGCGAGTTTATAAAAAAAATAAAGGTTCCTAATAATACAGATGAGGTATGGTTTGAGATTAACAAGCAAATAGGTGAAATCCACAACAAATGGAATGTTTTAGAACCACAACTTAATGAGGTAAATGTCACAAAATTATCTATTGATCAATTTGAAAAAACACTCGATTTATTAACTATTAATTCTAATAATAAGCTAATTATAGAAAATCTTTTTGCTCTAAATCAACTAACAAATTATTTAGCCAATTATCGCAGTTTTTTCAAAGCAAAAACTCCACATGAGGTATATACTATCAAATATCAACTTCGAAAGAGTGTTTTATTATCTAGTATAAACGAGTATAACCTTGCAAAAATAGCAGCCTCTAAAGGTGCTGAACTTGGTAGTGGATTAAGGCAAAGATTAAACGAAAAAAAGGCAAATGAAGTAGTACAAAAATTCGAGTTATCCATAAATGATTTAAATAGACAAATAGATTCTAAAAAATTTATTTTAATCCAAATAAACGGAGGAATAGCAATGAAAAACTGCATGCTTATGATTAGTATTTTTGAGGGAAGCGTGCAATAAACTCGATAAATAAGAATGCCCCTTAATTCAGACATATTTTTACTTAACCTATTTAAACTACCATAGTTGAGAAAAAACGAAGTATGCTAATATACTAGTTAGCAATATTGCATAAATTATGACATCCCCGAATACCAAAGGTTTTTCATATCTCTTCACACAAAAATTTGGTAATTCCTCACATAAGTCTGTCACTGAGTGATAAATTACTCTTTCAGCACTTATCCACTTTGGCAAATGCATGTGAAATAGGTGATACTTTATTCCTAGTACGAAAATACCAAATCCAGCAGCATAGGTTATTATCGCACTGACAATTTCTTTTGATTTCCAAAAGTCTATGTTTGAAATGTACTGTTGCACGAAACTAGGGTTATAATAAAATGATGTTGAGGCAGGTATAAGAAGATTATCTAAGATCCAATTTGGCCATAGCCCAATAATTACAGTCACAGCGGCTAAAATGCTCATTGGCACCATCATCCTTAGTTGTCTAAACCCTTCTTTAACTTCAATATCACCTTTTCCAAGAAAAATAAATCCGTAGAATTTAATAAATGAACAAACTGTTCCTGCGCTTGCTAATTTAAAAGCTAACTCTGCGTACCTAAATACAGGGTTTCCATATTGGTAAGCATCTACAATTGCACCATGCAATATAGATTTACTAATGAATCCGTTAAATCCTGGCACTCCTGTAATACCAAAAACCGCAATAAGAGCTAAAAAAGCTACAAAAGGTTTTTTCCTCCATAACCCTCCCAATTTGTACATGCTCATTTCCTCCGTTGAGAAGAAGACTATCCCTGCTACCATAAATAACAAAGCTTTAAAAATACCATGGTTTATCATGTGATAGACACTTCCAACAAATCCCCTAGCACCTGCACTCCCTAGATAAGCAGCTACTCCAATACCCATAATGATGTAACCCATCTGACTTACACTATGGTAGGCTAGCATTTTTTTCATGTCTCCTTCGATTAAGGCCAGAAACACTCCTACTAACATCGATATTATTCCTAGCCAGATAATTGCTCCACCAATATTTGCAGTTGTTTCTAGCAGCACTTTGCTAGATGCCCCTATACCTGAAAATGCAATTGGAAAAACTACTGTCGCAACTCTTAAAATACCATATGCGCCTACTTTGGTCATTACTCCCGAGGAAACTGCATTCACACATATTGGAGCCTCTTTATATACTTTTGGAACCCAGAAGTGAAAGGGAACCATTCCAGCTTTTATTCCAAATCCAGCAATAAATAGACCTGCGACCAAATACTTCGCCATGCCTGGAGTGGCTAGTTTTTCTGCCAAATCTGCCCATTCATAGTTCTGTGTATAAGCAGATGTAATTAGTATTCCACTTAGAATAAATAACCCACCTATAATTCCCATATATAAATATTCTTTGCCTGCTTCTAGTACTTTCTCTCCTCTATAATGCACCATCAAGGCATAGGAGCTGAATGTCATAATTTCAAAGAATAAGAAAAAGCTTAGAAGATCACCCGCCATCATTGTTCCTATTGTGGAAATATAAGTTAAAATATAGAAAAAATAAAACGTTCTTTCTCTTTCTCTCTTTTTAATATCTTTAAAACTAAATATGCCGACAACAAACCACATAAAGCCACTAAACACCATCAACGTATAGTTTAATAAGTCAATTTTGAAATAAATGCCCTTACCAAATATATAGCTAATTCTATATACGATAGGTGCGTTTAATACCTCTTTATATGTTAGCATAATTAACAAAGTGGAGAAGAATATAAACACACTAACTGAAATCCTACGCACAATCCTATGATTATCATCTAAAAATGGAATAATAAGAATTTCAAAAAGTCCAAATGCTATAAATAATGCTGGTACCCATAATAAAATAACAGAATGCGGAGTCCCCATTGTAAAACCTCCAATTTTTAGTCTTATCTCTCAAAGCGTAAATAATCGCGTCTGCAAATATTTGCGACTTACCCTTTAGCCTAATTTAGCACAAACGCATTTACTGCTCTTTCCGCCAATACGGTCACTAGCTGAGGGTAAAAGCCAATAATTAGGCTAAAAATAATTATTATCACCATTGGATACACAAGTGTTTTAGGAAGCTTTTTCATCTCTTTCTCCTCCGCTGATTTAGCTTCGTCTCTGACAAACGCTGAAATTATTATAGGCAAAAAATAGAATGCACTAAAAAAACTACTTACAATAACAACTAATAAAAGCAGCGGTTTCTCTACTTGCAAAATTGCAATACCTAAATATAATTTCCCAATGAACCCGCTAGTCCCTGGAATTCCAACTATCCCTAATGCGGCAATAGCAAATACTGCTAACTCTATAGGGGATCTACGGGCAAGACCGTCAAGCTGTTTTGTTTTTTCTCTATTGCATTGATAGAAAATCGCTCCTACGCTCATAAACAATGCTGTTTTAAGTAGTCCATGTGAAATCATATGAAATAATGCCGCTTTGTTCCCTAGCGGTGTATTCAACGCTAAGGCTAAGATAATATATCCTACCTGCGCAACACTTGAATAGGCAAGCATCCTCTTAATATTTTTCTGTGCAATCGCAAACAAAGAGCCCATTATAATTCCAGCAGCTGCAAAAAATAACACCATATCCATTAACCCTAATTCATAAAGTATTTCTCTACCTATTACATTGTATATAATTTTAATAATCGTAACAACATATACTTTATTGGCTAAAGCAGATAAGAAAGCCGCCGAAGAAGCTGGCGCAGATTCGTACACGTCGGGTAACCATATATGCATCGGAAATGCCGCAACTTTTATAGCAAACCCTAACATCATAAATGCAATTGCAACCATTATATTCGACTGATTGCTTTCCCATAACATTCCCATTGATTCGTTGATTTTACTGATATTCAAATGCCCCGACACCATATATATGTATGCAATCCCTTTTAATATTGAAAGCGAACCAATTGTGTTAATCATTAAGTATTTGAAAGAAGCAAGATAAGACTTTTTTCTTCGCACAATAGACACAATCGCGCATGATGTTATTGACAGTATTTCCATAAACACAAACATATTGAATAAATCATTCGCATACACCAACCCAAATACTGAAAATAGCATTACCAGTAAAATTGTGTAATAGTTGGTACATTGTTTATTAGAAACTAGGTTTTCAATATCTTTAAAACTATATATTAGTATCAATGTTGCTAATACTGATATGTAAATTGCGAATACACTTGAAAATTCGTCAATTCTAAATTGCACTCCAATGAAGTTTTGCCAATTCCCAAAATCATAATAAAATGTTCCAGTTTTAAGAACATTTATGTAGTTAGCAAATGACAATGTAGTGACAATCCCTAGGATTGTTACCATGAACAGCTTTATTCTTCCGTACGTTCCTTTCCTCTGGGTTGGAATAATCACTGCAAAACCTAGTAATAAAATTAATTTAATAATTACAAAATGTTGTGCGTGCATTAGTAACTCCTTCTAGTGACCTGAAATGAACTTCTAAATCATAGTAACTCTTTACGTGGTGTGTGCATCGTTTTATACGAATCGTAAGAAAAATAGTTCTTTTTGACTCGTTATTGCCAAATAATTTTTTATAATAAAGAATCAACTGCAATTTCTATTATCTCAGTTATTAATTGTGGATAAAACCCTATTGCAATTGACAAGAATATTACAATTACCATCGGTACAACCATTCTTCTAGGTATTTTATCATTTACAACCTTTGCCTCGCTATCCGATTTCATAAATGCCGAAGTTATTATTGGCATATAATAAAAAGCATTCAAGAAAGAGCTAAGTATAATTATAAATAAGTAGAATGCTTTGCCTTCTTGTAGTACTACGGAGCCTAAAAATATTTTACTCATAAAACCGCTTGTTCCTGGAATTCCAATCATCCCTAATGCAGCAATTGCAAAAACCATCATGGTAGCAGGCATTTCATAAGCAATACCATCTAGTTTTCTAATATCCCTTTTCTCTGTTTGATATATTATAGCCCCAGCACTTAAAAACAAAGCCGTCTTAATAAGACCATGCGAAACTATATGAAACATTGCAAATTCCAGTCCTGCTTTTGTGGCTAAACCGACTCCCAGAAAAATATATCCTATTTGTGCAACGCTTGAATACGCTAACATCCGCTTAATGTCTTTTTGTGCAATAGCAAATATCGACCCAAGTATTGTTCCTATAGCAGCAAGGTATGCAATAGCAGTAGGAATCCCTAATTCACCTACAATCTCTACACCTATAACCCTGAATAACAATTTAATAATCGCAAAAATGTACACCTTAACCACTATTCCTGAGAGCAAAGCGCTCGACGGTGTCGGCGCAACAGAGTGTGCATCAGGAAGCCAAATATGAAGCGGGAAAATTGCTGCTTTTGTACCAAATCCGATTATAATAAAAGCAAGTGCCATCATTATATTTGTTGGATAGTATTTCCAAATAACTGATATTTCCCCATGTATTTCATTCATATTGAGTTGTCCTGTAACCATATAAATAAGCGCTATTCCCATCAAAACCGAAAGCGACCCAAGAGTATTCAAAATTAAATATCTAAATGAAGCCAACGTGCTACCCTTACTATTCTTTATTGATATGATACTACATGATGCTATCGACAATATTTCCATAAATATAAACATATTAAACATATCGTTTGAAAAGGTCAGCCCTAGCATAGAAAATATCATTAAAAAAACCAATGTGTAATATCGTGCAAACTGTTTTGATTCTATTTCATGCTCTATATCTTTAAGACTATATATTATTATCAAATTGCTAAGTGTTAATATAAACATCATCATAAAAACTGCTAGCTCATCTACATAAAACTGCACACCAACAGCTTGATGCCAGTCACCAAAATTATATCTGAAAGCGCCATCTCTCACAACTTTTACAAACAAAGAAACACCCATTATCCATATCAGTAGTAGATTAACTACTACTACTCTTTTCAGAAAGCGGAAACTAAGCTTTGTAAATGCGCTAAAAATTGCAGCGTTGACCAATAAAATGGCAAGCATATATATAGGGAAATGTTCATTAACCATCAGACAAATTTCCTCTCATTTCCATTATCTCGTTCAAATCGATTGTACCGTATTCTTCGTAAATCTTAATTATTAAACTAAGAGAATATACCGTAACGCTTAGCGCTACTACAATACCTGTGAGAATCAACGCCGAAGGCAACGGATTAACAAAAATTTGATTTGCTTTGTTCGGATCAATAATAGGTGAATCTGCAAGTCTTACATATCCTGTGGAGACAAAAAACAGAAATATTGAAGTTTCCATTATATTAATGCCTATAACTTTTTTAAGTAGATTTGCGTGCGTTAACACTGTATAGAGCCCAATCACAAATAGTGTTAATGCTCCAATATAATTTATATTGTCTACGATTCCTCTTAGAGTTTCCATGCTAATCCTCCTCGATTATTATATGAAAGAGGGTGATTACAGTACTTGCAACTTTTATACCGATTGCAACAGTAATTAATGGAATCGTCCCAGAACTTATTATATCGCCTACTTCACCCATATGAAATCCTGCACCTCTATTTGTCAAGAAATTATTCCCTGTAACTATCCCAGCAAAACCTATTAACACATACCAAATTATACTTCCTGACTCTAATAGGCTTGAAGTTCTATGCGATAAAATCCCCGATGCTTTTTCAAGTCCTAATGACAATGTAATCAATATAATACTCGAACCTAAAACTGCCCCCCCAGAAAATCCGCCTCCAGGTGATATATGTCCATGCAAGACAATAAAGATGCCGTAAACCTGTATAAATGGAACTATCCACTTAGTTACCTTTCGTACAATTAAATCATCCATGCTAGTCCACCTTTTCTTCTCTCTTCTTTACATAAGTATTCTTCATTACAGAGGAAACAGCTATTATAGAAATAAACAATACTGTTGCTTCGCCCAAAGTATCAAACGCTCTATAATCATTGATGATTGCTGAAACTATATTTGGTGCATGTGTATCTCTTATTGTTTTATCAATATAGTAATGAGTTGTTATGTTATAAGAAGGATTATCTATATTTCCTGATGTTGGCATTTGAATAACACTAAACACCATCAAACCCCATAAGAGTGCCAAAGTCGTAATAAACAATATCTTTTTCATAGTCACTCCATCCTCCTTGTTTTGCTTATTACTCCGACAAATAATATCGTTGTGACCCCTGCCCCAATTGCAGCTTCTGTCAAAGCAATATCTGGAGCTCTGAGTAACAACCAAAGTAACGCCATAAAAAAACTATACGATGCAAATATAATTACAGCTGCAAGTAAGTCTTTGGTTCTTTCAACTGCAATAGCGCACGCTATTAAAAAAATTATTAGAATAACATTAAAAATTTGCATAGCTCGTCCCTCTCACTAGAGTCATTAGGGACGGTTCTTTTTGACTTGCTTCCACAATTATTAATAATTGCGAGTCAAAAAGAACCCACCCTAATGACTCATTGTTCAATTTTTCTCTTGTATTCCGATTTCGCAATAATATGTGCTGAAGTCGGATTTGTAATCCAAATGAAAATCAAAACCATTAAAAATTTCAGACTCACTGCGTTAATCCCATTATAGGCGATTACCGCTAGTAAAATCAATCCAGCACCTAGCGTATCACATTTAGTTGTTGCATGCATTCTACTAAAAACATCAGGCATTCGAATTAGACCAACTGTTCCTACAATAAAAAAGAAAACTCCACTAATCGTTAAAATAATAACGATTATATCTCTCATCAATTCCACTGATATTCCTCCCTATAGCAACTTCCCTTTTTCTAGATATTTAGATATACAAACTGTTGCCATAAAGCCCATCATTGCATACACTAATGCTACGTCTACAAAAATATGCTGGTCCGTCACCATTGCAATTAAAACGATTAACACTGTTACTTTTGTGGAAATTACATTTATTGCTATTACCCTATCCGCGCAGGCAGGCCCAACATATGCTCTATATAGCGAAACAAACGCTAATAGTATTATTACAATTGCCGCTGCCGTGAATATAGTTTCAATCATTTTGTTCCTCCAATTTTAATACAGTTTTCTCAAGAATTCCGTCTTTTAAGTCTTCACCTGCGCTCGTTGTCAATACATGAATGAGATACTCCGTATCGGTCACATCTACAGTCAATGTCCCAGGAGTTAAAGTAACCGCATTTGCATATATAACTTTGTTAGTATCTCTTTTAAACTTTATCGGCATTTTTATAAAGGCAGGCGAAACTGGCATTGAAGGACTTAATACAATTTTTGCTACATCTATATTCGCTTTAATAATCTCTTTTATTAAATGTAAAATGAAAACTGTAAAGTTTCTAATTTGTTTTAATGATAATTTGAAAGAGTCTTGTCCTTCCTCTAGTAACTCTCTATTCAAAAAAACTACTCCAACAACTACTGCGAGTCCAATCAGAACTGACTCAATAGTTATTGCAGGCGATAATAGAACCCAAAATAGAATTAATACCACTATTAATGATAGTACTTTTTTCTTCATTAAAAATCGCACGCAATTCATTTGTTAACCTTCTTTCAAAATCACTTTATCCGCTAGTTCTTTCATTTCTCATTGTATAGTAGATTATTGCTTTATTCAAGGGTAAAATTAATTTGTAAATAATAGAGGTACCCTCATGGGTCCCCAAAAAAGAATCTACAAGTCTAATCCATGTGTTTATCTACGCTTTTAAAGCAGGCAGACATAAAGCGCACGTTGTTTTAGCCTTCTCTAGCATAGGCCTTGATTATATCTCTCCTACTAACAACCCCAACTAACACTCCATCTTTTACAATAGGAATTCTGTTAACTTTTTTGTTGGTCATTATAGTTGCAATCTCTTCTACTGTAGTATTCTCTTTAGCGGTAATTACGCCAACTGTCATAACATCTTCGACTCTGTAGCCAACCATTTTCTTAATTTGTTTTTCTAAGTTCTTCATACTCTCCAAAAAAATATAACTATCTAAAATTGTAAGGAAAGCAGGGATTCTTAGTTTTTTACTTCTATATATCAAATCTCCTTCTGTAATAATACCAACTACTTTGTTTTCATCGTCTACTACAGGCATCCCACTAAAATTATTATCCATAAGTATTTTAACTGCATTTTCAATTTTCTCTTCTTTCTTTACTGTAAAAACGTGCTTAGTCATAATATCTTTAACTAACATACTTAACACCTCTCTCTTAGTATTAATATTTAGTAAAACATGTTTCCATTCTCTTTTGTTCAAAGATTAGTTTTTCTCTTATACGTATGTTACCCAATTACGATAATTTGAAACTAAACACTGCGCTTCGTCACATTTTAAACAATAGCATTCAAATCAACTGCAACTACATTTATTTCGTCTCCGCTAATATTAAGCACCTTTATCCTCCTGCATAGAACAGTTTATCTTTGACAATATTACGCTATACCTCATCGCTGACATCTTCCCACGCTTCATACTCTCACTTATCAATTTGTTCTCTACCCTTAATGAATGCTTTGATAAAAATCTCATCTTCTATCAATTCATTAGTAGCTTCGTATTCATCTTCAATTTTGAGAAATTTTAAATAATTAACTGCTTCAGACAATATTGGTGCATTTGTAAACACTAAAACGCCTATCCCTACGATAACGGACGTTGTTATTTCAATGGGTAAAGGTGTTTTTACGCTGTTTTTAGAGGTTTGTTTTAACGCAATCTGCTATCCCCTTATCCTCAAGGATCTCGTACTATAACTCAATACTGAGTCCATTCGACTACGCTACGCGAAGTCGAATGGACTCAGGGTGACTGGGGGGGTAAAGGGATTGACGAATCCTTAGTTGTTGGTTATCAAGCCTTTCGGTTTTCCAAGCCGTTGTCTTTCTGTTTGATTTTCCAAATACCGATTGTAAGAACAGGAACGATATAAAATGCAAAGAAGCCCCACGTGATGGTCCCGTAACCTTTAGCTATTAGCCCAATCAATCCGAATTGAGCGATGATAGCCCCGATAACCAAAGGCACCACAGTCAATGCTGTTGTGAAAGCGGAAGGCATGGTTTCGCCTTTTTCCTTATATACGGAATTGATCCGTTCGGTTACTACAAAGATAAACCCAGTTCCAGTCTCTATAAGTGTTCCGAAAAGAACTACTTGGAACGTGATTTGGAAGAATCCGGACCCTAGGACTCCCAAAATGTGATTGGTCGGTACGGAAGCAGCCTAAATGTCAGGGTAAAGACCTATCATTGCAAAATACAGAAGTATCCCTGGAACAATTCCGATAATACCTGCCATGATGCCTGAACCGATCGCCTCTTTTCTTGTCTTGATATGTCTTGTGGAAAAAAGAACAGCAGGGATGATTCCCAAGTTGTAAAAGGCATACCTAAGTCCACCGAGCGCCCAACCGCTTTCGATATTGCCTCGAAATACTGAGCTCACGATATCGTCGCCAAATTTTGTGAAACAAACTACGAGGAAAAGTATATAGGTGGCGTAAAGCAGAAAAGACCAGTGAGAAAGGAATTTTTCAATGGTATCCGAACCGTTGAATACCAACAATCCAACCCCGACCATCATTGCGATAACGCCAACATAATAGTGCAATCCAAATATTTCCTGAAGAATACTTCCAGCTGTCGATGCAAGTACGATTAAAAACAGCACGAAATAACATACTTCGTATAGCTACCATGCCTTGCCAAGCAAATTTGAGAAAAAGCTTCTGTAGTCATAAGCCTTGAAAACTCTGGCAAATTCAAACGTGACTGCGCAAACCAAAGACCAAATGACTGTGGAAATGCAAACCATGGTAATCAGCCCACCCAAGGTCCCAAAATTCAGGAAAAACTCAACCAACTCGCGTCCGGTTCCATAACCTCCGGCTATAACCACCGATTGAAAAACAATACCTGGTACAAAGTACTTTTTAAATGTATCCGATTTTACAAAATTCATGTGTTTCCCTCCTTAGCTAATGTCTATATGATTACGAAATTTTAAAAACAAACAATTTATTCTCTACCACCCCTTTGCTGTTTCAAGTATCTCGTCAGGAATATTCCCAGCCAAATAATCCTTCATTGATTCCTCGATTACATCTATCGCCTTGTCTATCTCATCACAGGTAATGACAAGAGGTGGCTGAAATCTTAAGACTCCATCCCCCAAGAAAATGATGATAACCCCTTTTTCCCAACATCTGTAGCAGATCTTTGCAGCCGCTTCTCTGGCGCCTTCCTTAGTGATTCTGTCTTTCACCAAATCAATACCGATAGAGAGTCCCAGTCCTCTGACATCTCCGATAAGTTCATAATTTTTCATAAGATGCTCAAATCTCATCTTTGCTTATTTGCCCAATTCAGCGCTTTTTTCCACTAATTTTTCATCTTTTATAATCTGCAAGGTTTCATAGGCCGCCGCACAGGAAAGTTCATTTCCACTCATTGTGAACAAATGAGCTGGTGCGTCAACGGCCTCCATAATTTCCCTACGTGCCACTATCGCACTTAAGGGAACTCCAGATCCGATGGATTTCCCCAGCACCATCATGTCCGGAACCACGTCAAAATGCTCGATTCCAAACCATTTTCCGGTACGTCCAAATCCCTGCTGCACCTCCTCGCTCACAAATAGTATGCCGTGTTCCCTGCATAGTTCATATAAGGCTTTTACATATTTTTTAGGTGGAACAATGAGTCCCGCATCTCCTTGAATTGGTTCAAATACCACCGCAGCAATATCCTCTGGGGGCAAATACGTTGCCATTGCCTTTTTAAAAGAGCCCAGACAATCCAAATCGCACGTATCGCATTTTTTCCCATACCGGCAGCGATAACACTCAGGATATTCAATATGTTCTATGTCTCCGAGAAGCGGTCCGATTTTCCTCCTCATATTCAAGCTGATTGCGCTAAGGGATATGGCTCCATATGTGGATCCATGATAAGCGCCTATGAATGATACTATTTTTTTTCTGCCAGTATAGGCTCTGGCCAATTTTATTATTCCGTCATTGGAATCAGAACCGGAAAGGCCGTATGCTATTTTTTTTCATAGTCCCCAGGGGTTACTTCTATCAAAGCTTCGGCGTATTTAACCAATGGCTCCGAATACACATAAGCCGCCGTGTATGTGATGTACTTTTCCGCTTGTTCAGTGATTGCTTTTACTATCCTTGGGTGCGCATGCCCGGTATTGAGAGCCGACGCGCTTGACAGCAAATCAATAAACTCGTTCCCATCGAAATCTTCCAATATGGCTCCTCGACCTCTCGCAACCGCTAACGGATAGTAGGGCATTCGCGCAAATTCGGAATAAACAACTTCGTCCCTCTCAATAATCTCTGTCGTTTTAGTCAATTTATAACTCATTATACCCTCCCATATGAATCCGCTCCAATTTATCGATTCTCTCGATGAGAGCATCCACATCCAAATGGATTCTCAAACGCACATAATTATGTCCGAGCCCCTCAAAGCTGATGCCCGGAATCGAAAGAACACCCACCTTCAACAACTCAGTGTAAAGATCCACCCTTTCGTCTGGATGAAACATTGTCATAATGGGAACATCAAGGCTCGTCTCCAGACTTCTAAAAATCCTTAAAGCATCAATTACCTTTTTTTTAGCGCATGCGATTTTTTTTCTGCTGCCATCCAAGAAGGCTTCATTCTTCAGCGCCTCTACAGTTAAATCGGCCGCAATGCCATTAACCGAAAAAGGAATCGACACTTTCCTGTATATGTCCATCAAACCCTTAGACCCGACAATGTATCCCACCCTAAGCCCAGCCATTCCAAATCCTTTTGAAAAGGATTTTATAACAATTAGGTTGTCAAACTTCTTAAGGAGCATGACGGCTGAATTCTCCTTTTCCATAAAATCTCCATACGCTTCGTCAACCAGAACACATACGTCCATGTTTGCGGCTTTTTCCACTATTTCCGATATGGTTTCAATGGGAATGATTTGTCCGGTCGGATTGTTTGGATTGTCAATATAGCAAAATGCGTGTCTATCCTTGATTTCGCTTTTGAACCGTTCGCTATCAAATTTTACGGCAACCCCTCCCATATCGACAGCTTCATAAATCCCACCCATGCTTTCAACATCGTGTTTAAAATCCGGAAATTGCGGCGCATATCCCAAGACCACCGTTCCCTTGTCAATGAACATTTTATTGATTTTAGCAATTCCGTCCATGGAACCAGCCGCCAACTCTATGTGTTCAGTTTGCAGCACCTAATAGTCCTTCCAATGTTTGATAATCCCATTTTTTAGTTTTAAATCCCCATGAGGGTAGTGGCGTATAAGGTCACGATTCATTATTTTAGTGGATTCGAAAACTTTTTCTGGAAACCCAAAGGGGTTTATCCCCAAGGAACAGTCCAAACCTTTTGTCCCGAAGTCCTCCGGTACATTTGCATAGCTTTCGTATTTAATCCCTTTTAAATGACTCCTTATTCTATACATATCCATTTCTCCTCTTTAAGTCAAGTGTGCTTTCAAACACTTTCAACTTCTTTTTACAATAGTTTGCATCCTCTTTTTACAATTAATATAAATTTTATCCTCACTGCAACTATTCAGTCGAGTCACAAAATCTTGACCTTTTTGGATAAATTTCAATTACTGTTAGGTATAGTACTTATCGTATTTAAAAACATAAATTGGTTATGTATGTATCCATTCTCTGAAATTGCTACTCATAAAAAAAGGCAGCACAAATTACTGTCAATATATTAACACTTGCTTAGCTGTATTGCAAGAATTATTTGAAAATTGGCACAAAAATCGTTACAGTTCAGATGTAACCACTACAAAAAAGTGCAAAATAATATTACTCCATCT